>NZ_JAWHTE010000031.1:0-50552 GCF_032586175.1 Ovoidimarina sediminis | reverse complement strand
TCCTCCCAGACAGGATGAATCACAAATCAGCTCCAACAGGAATCCCCGCGATTCAGGTTTTCAGTCGGATGCTTTAATCAGCAGGTTCGGGGTTCGAGTCCTCGTGGGATCGCCAGCCTACCCCCAAGCCACTCACATCTCCGCCAGAAACCCGCCCACGGCCATGTTGAACAATTCGGGCCATTCCATGTGCACCGCGTGGGCGCATCCGGGCACGACGGCAAGGGAGGCATCCGGGATCGTCCGCCAAAGCCGTTCCGTCTGTGACCACGGGTAGGTCCGGTCACGGTCCCCCCAGACGATCAGCGTTTTGGCCCCGATCGAGGGCAGGTGATCCTCGCCCGACCAGCCCTGCATCGCGCCAAGCCCGGCGAGGATCGCGGGCAGGCCGCTTTTCTCCGCGATTGCCGCGCAGGCGGGGTATTCCGCCGCCGCCTCGCGCTTCAGAAACCACGTTGCGGCGATCCGCCGGGCTGTCGCGGAAGGGCCGTCGGCGCGCGCGCGTTCCATCGAGGTTTCGATGGTCTCGAACCGCCCCGGCAGAACGCCCACCGCCCCGGTGCCGTATAGGATCAGGCGCTTGATCCGCTCGGGCGCCTGCCGCGCCATCTCCTGCACGATCATCCCGCCCATCGAATGGCCCAGAAGATCGAATTGCCCGATGCCCCGGTGCGCCACCTCCTCCAGAACCCAGGCCGCATTGCCCGCAATGCCGGGAAGCGGCGCGAGATCCGCGTTTGCCCCGAACCCCGGCAGATCCACCGCGATCAGATCGCGCTCTTTCCCCAGCGGGGCCTGCAGCGCCCATTGCGCGCTGCCCCCCATGAACCCGTGCACGAGGACGAGCGGCGTCACCTGCGCCCGCCCTGCACGATGCGATCCAGGATCATCGCGCAGAACAGGATCGAGAAGCCGGCCAGAATCCCCTGGCCCACATTGGCGTATTGCAGCGCTTCAAGTACGTCTTCGCCCAGCCCCTTCGCCCCGATCAGCGAGGCTACGACGACCATCGCGAGCGACAGCATGATCGTCTGGTTGATCCCGGCCCGGATCGAGGGCGCGGCCAGCGGCAGATCCACCTTGGTCAGCAGGTACCACTTGTTCGCGCCGAAGCTGATCGCAGCCTCCCGCACGCTTTCGGGCACGCCCCGCAGGCCCAGAACCGTCAGCCGCACCACTGGCGTGCCGCCGAAGATCATCGTGGTGACGACGGCGGCGGGCTTGCCGGTGCCGAAGAAGGCGATGACCGGGATCATGAAGACGAAGGCCGGCATGGTCTGCATGAAATCCATGATCGGCTGGATGAAGGAATAGAAGCGCGGGCGCCGGGCGGCGAACATGCCCAAGGGGATGCCGATCAGGATCGACAGGCACGCCGCCGTCCCCAGTAGCGCGAGCGTCGTCATCGCCTTTTCCCAGAACCCCAGAAGGCCCATATAGGCGAGGAACGCGCCCGAATAGATTGCCATCCGCACGCCCGCCGTCAGCCAGGTCAGAAGGATAATCAGGCTCGCGATCACGATCCAGGGCGTACTGACGAAGGCGATTTCCAGCGCGTCGAGCACCAGCCGGATGCAATAGGTGATCGCGTCGAACAGCGCCTCTCCCGACAGGACCGCCCAATTGAAGAATGCCTCGACCCAGTCGATCGCGGTCAGGCGGATTTCGGGCACGGTCGGGAAATCGGTCAGAAGCGGGAAGCGCCCCGGGAAGCTGTAGTGGATCATCGCGGCGGCCACGACGAGCCCCATGAAGATGGCGCTGAACGCGATCTGCGACACCGGCATGCCGGAGCGCACGCTCCTGTCGCTCAGCCAGTCGGAGAACCGCGCCTCGAGCGCGGTGTTCGCCACGACGGCCTGCGCGAGCTTCGCGAGGATCAGGATCACGAGGCCCGTCAACGCGATGGTCGGGCCTTCTGCGGCCAGCGCCTCTGCCTCGGCCCGGATGCCGCCGATATTGGCCTCCAGCGCCTCGACGGTGCGCTGGAACGCCTCCACCCTGTCCGATCCGCTTTCGATGGCGGCGGCAAGCTGCTGGCGGCGCAATTCCAGCGTGCCCTCGATCGAGGCGATCCGCTCCATCGCATCCGCCGCGAGATCGCCGAAGAGGCCGCGCGCGATCTGCACGAAGGCAAGCGCTTCGAGGATCAGGAAGGATAGCGCCCAGGACCAGAGGCCGCGTGCCCCGAACCACACCGGTCCGAACAGCCCCGCGAAGAGGTTGAAGGTGGGCGTGAACTTGGCGGAGGCGCCGATCTTGTCGAAGTTCCGGATGTAATAGTCGGGGCTTGTCCGCACGAAGGTGCGGATGTTCTCGCGAAGCTCCTCGGCATAGGCCTGCGCGGCCTCGCTTTCGGTATCCTCTAGCGGGTTTACGCTGTCGTCCCTCATGACACCTCGGTTCCTTCGATGACCGTGCGCAGAAGGTCGGCGCGGGTGATCACGCCGACATCGGTTCCGCCATCCTCGACGATGATCGCGCTGTCGTCCTCTATGGCGAGGTTGATCAGGTTGCTCAGCGTCTCGGCCTCGTTCACGCGTGGCGCATCGGCGTGAAGCGGGCCGTGGGTGGCCACATGGGCCTCGATCGGCTGCATCACCGCATGGGCATGCACCACCTTCAGGCGCGAGATTCCGGCAACGAAATCGGCCACGTAATCGTCGGCAGGGTGCATCACGATGTCTTCCGCCGTGCCGATCTGCACCATCTTGCCGTCCCGCATGATCGCGATCCGATCGCCGATCCGCACCGCCTCGTCGAGGTCGTGGGTGATGAACACCGTCGTCTTCTTCAGGATCTTCGACAGCCGGATGAACTCGTCCTGCAACTGGCGGCGGATAAGCGGGTCGAGCGCCGAAAAGGGCTCGTCCATCAAAAGCACGTCAGGGTTCGCGGCCAGCGCGCGGGCCAGGCCCACCCGCTGCTGCATCCCGCCCGAAAGCTCATGGGCGAATTTCGATCCCCAGGCACCAAGCTCCACGATGTCGAGGATCGCCGCCGCCTGGCGCATGCGCTCGTTCTTCGCCGTCTTCCGGATCTCGAGCGGCATCGCCACGTTGTCCAGCACAGACCGATGCGGCATCAGCGCGAAGTTCTGGAACACCATGCCGATTTTCTGGTTGCGGAAGAGCTGAAGCTCCCTCGGCCCCAGCGCCATAACGTCGGTGCCTTCGATCTCGATCTTTCCGGCGGTGGGTTCGAGAAGCCGGTTGAAATGCCGAACGAGCGTCGATTTCCCGCTGCCCGACAGCCCCATAATACAGAAGATCTCGCCCCGGTTGACCGACAGGCTGACATCGGCGACGCCCACGACGGCGTTGTATTCCGCCAGAACCTCGGCCTTCGTCAGTTTCCTGTCCCGGATCGCTTCAAGCGCGTTCGCGGCGCGCTCTCCGAAGATCTTCCAGACATTCGAGATCTCGATAACGGTGTCCTGGGTCATTCTGTCCTGTCCCGCTCGCGACACGCCAAAGGGGCGCGGGGCTCGCGCAACTGGCCCCGCGCCGCTTCCGTTTCGTCTGGCCTCAGAGGCCGAGCATCGCGTCGACGCGATCGGAGTTGGCCTCGACCCAGTCTTTCGCCACGTCCGCCGGATCGCGGCCGTTTGCGCTGATCTCGAAAGCCAGCCGGCTGACGTCATCCGCCGTCAGGGCGAAGTTCTGGAAGAATTCCACGATCGCGGGCGATCGGTCTGCCAGCGAGTTCGACCAAGCGATCTGCACTTCCTTCAGCGCGTCCTTCGAGGCGACCATCGACTTCTCGTACCAGTCGGCATCGTCCGAGGGCTGCACCATCACGTATTTCTCGGGGTCATAGGTCGGCTCGGTCAGCATTATGACGTCGAACATGTACCACACGGCATGGGGCGTGTAGCAGTAGAAGGCATACCCTTCGCCCTTCGCGATCGAATCCTTGATGCGTGCGGTCTTCACCGCTTCTTCCGCGCGGATCGGCTCGATGAAATCGAGCAGGCCGTAATCCCGCACCTTCACCTCGTTCACGTTGGCCGAGGCCCAGCCCGGCGCCCCGATCCACATTTCGCCCCGGCCATTGCCGTCGCTGTCCATCAGCGCGGCCACGTCCGGGCGGCCCAGATCGGCGATGTCGGTGATGTTGTTGGCCTGGCCGAAGTCCTTCGACACGCAGAAGCCCTAGTTGCCCTCATAGGGGTTCGAACTCAGCGTCACCGTGCCCGCCTCGTCGACGTATTTCTTGGTGAAGCTCTCCTGGTTCGGCAGCCAGACGTCGGGATGCACGTCGATGTCGCCCTTGCCCTGGTCCATCGCCTGGAAAATCGTGGCGTTGTTGCCCGGCACGTATTCCACGGTGCCGCCGATCCGGCTTGTGACGACCTCGCCCAGCACATGCGCGATGGCCTGCGCCCCGGTCCAGGACGGCACGCCGATCTTCACTTCTTCCGCGGCCTGCGCGGCAAGCGCAAACGGGCTGATCGCGGCTGAAAGCACGAGCGCCTTGAATGTTGTCTTCATTGTAGTCTCCTCTGTTGGTTTGCGCCGGTTTTCCGGCGTTTTTTCAGATCAATGCTCCGCGCAGCTGGTCCTCATAGGCGAACAGCGCCGAGGCGCCGCCGGTGTGAAGGAAAAGCACGCTGTCGGTCGGCTTGAAGAATCCCTGCCGGATCATCCCGATCAATCCCGCCATGCCTTTCGCGGAGTAGACCGGGTCGAGCAGGATGCCTTCCTGCCGCGCAAGCAGGCGGATCGCCTCAAGAGTACTCTCTGCGGGAATGCCGTAGCCTTCTCCGACATAGCCGTCGTCGACGAGAATCTTCGACAGGGGCACGCCCTCGGCCCCGAGCTTTTCCAGCGTCGCCTGGGTCAGTGCATGGACGGCGTTCATCTGCCGCTCCCGCGGCTGGCGCACGCTGACGCCCATCACCGGCAGGCTGTGGCCGATCGCGTGCAGCCCGGCGACGAGCCCCGCCTGCGTCCCGGTGCTTCCGGTCGCCATGACCAGCCAGTCGAAGGTTTCGCCGGTCGCGCGGGCATGATCGGCGATTTCCTGCGCGCAGGCGGCATAGCCCAGCGCGCCCGTGGGGTTCGATCCCCCGCCGGGGATGAAATAGGGGCGGTGTCCCTCGTTCCGCAACCCGTCCGCCACCGCCTGCGCCTCGGCGTTCATATCCAGCCCGCCGGGGCGAAACTCGTGCGTCGCCCCGAACAGATCGTCGAGCAGGACGTTGCCCGTCGCTTCGTAGCTTGCCGCCACATCCGGCACCCGCCGTTCCAGAAGCACGTGGCACTTCATCCCCACCTTGCAGGCCGCCGCCGCCGTCTGGCGCACGTGGTTCGATTGCACCGCGCCTTGCGTGACAAGCATGTCGGCGTTCTGCTGCATCGCCTCGCCAACGAGGAATTCGAGCTTCCGGGTCTTGTTGCCGCCCATGGCGAGCCCGGTGCAGTCGTCGCGCTTGATGAAGATCGATGGCCCGCCCAGAAGCTCGCTCAGCCTCGGCAGGGGTTCGATCGGGGTCGGCTGGTGGCAGAGTGCCGTGCGCGGAAACCGGTCGAGATCCAGTCTGACGGTGTCGCGCAGCAGGGTGTCGGTATCGGCCATGACTCATCCTGATGGGAGGTGTGATGCCGTCACCTTGCGGCAGGCGCGGCGTGCAATCCAATGTTATGTTCGAATGGCATTATGCAAAATCTGCATTATGCTGGCGGTCATGGACATCTATCTCTTCCGCGATCTGAAACTTCTCCGGCAGACCGGGAACTTTTCGCAGGCCGCCGCGCTCGGCAATCTCAGCCAGCCGGCCTTCAGCCGACGGATCAAATCGCTCGAGGCCTGGGTGGGCGCCACGCTGGTCGATCGCGCGCGTCAGCCCGTGAAACTGACGCCTGCGGGCGAACAGATGCTTGAAGCGGGGCTTCAGGCGCTCACCCGGATCGAACAGGAACGCAGCCAGATCCTCGAACTTCAGGCGCTGCCCGACAAATACGTGGTCTCCTTCGGGGCGCAGCATTCGATTGGCTGGCGGTTCTACCCGGCCTGGCTTCAGGCGCTTGAAGAGGCATACGGGCCGATCATGTCCCGGCTCCGGGCCGATGACCTGCCGAACTGCATCCGCGATCTGAGGGGCGGCGACGTCGATTTCGTGATCGCCTATGCCAGCACGGGCGAGGGCGGTGACGGCCAGTTCGAGGCGATCGGGATCGGCGAGGATCAGCTTATTCCCGTCTGCAAGCCGAACGCCGACGGCACGCCGCTCTTCACCTTCGACGATGAAGGCGTGAAACTGCCCTACCTGCGCTTCGGCGATGCCGCGCCGATCGGCGATCACCTGGCTCCGCTGTTTTTCGCCCACGGCATCCCCGACCGCCTGCAGACGGTCTATGAAAACACCATGGCGGGCGCGCTCCGGATCAGGGCGCGGGCGGGAGAAGGCGTGGCATGGCTTCCGAAAAGCCTTGTCCTGCCCGATCTCGAAAGCCGCATCCTGGTGCAGACCGGGCGGCCCGAATGGGTGGTCGATCTCTCGATCCGCCTGTTCCGGAACCGCCAGCATTCGAACCGGGTGACACGGTCGATTTGGTCCTTCCTGAAGGTCCGCCAATCGGTGTCGCTGCTCGCCCCGGCCTGATGCTTGGGGGTCAGAGCGTCCGGGTCTCCTTCGACAGGTGCGGCGGGCGATCGGTGGAGCGGCCAAGCCGCCGCGCCATGGCTTCAAGCGCGGCATAGAGTACCGGAACATCGGTCAGCGGGTCGACCAACGGGTGCCCCGTGCCCGCCCCGGGCGGCAGGACGCGCAGATCCGCGCCCTGGGCACGCAGGCTGTCGGTTGCCTGGGTCAAGCCGTCTTGTGCCCCGGTCGCCAGCGCAAGCACCGGAAACCCCTCGGTCAGGATCGCGCGGGGGCCGTGCAGAACTTCGGCCCCGCTGAAGGCGGTCGCGTGGATGCCGCAGGTCTCGATCAGCTTCAGCGCCAGTTCCTGCGCCACGCCAAGCCCGGTGCCGCGCCCGATCACGACGGCTTGCCCGCGCCGGTCGAGCCCGTCTAGGAACGCCTCGGGCACCGGCGCACTCATCCGGTCACGCAGCACCCCGGGCAGCGCGTGAAGCGCGTCCGCAAGTGCTTGGTCCTTCGCCCAATGCGCCAGAAGCCACAGACCGGCCACCACCGAATTGACGAAACTCTTCGTCGCCGCGACCGCCTGCTCCTTCCCCGCACGAATGTCGATCACGTGATGGGCGGTTTCCGCCAGCGGGCTTCCCATGCTGTTCGTCAGCAAGGTCACCTCCGCGCCCGCCGCCCCCAAGGCCTGGCACAGCGCGGCCAGATCGCGGCTCGCCCCCGACTGGCTGATCGCCAGCGCGGCAAGGCCGCGGGCGCGGAAACGCGCGCCGTGCACGGTGACGGTCGACGGCCCGAGAGACGCGACGGGTAAGCCAAGGCATCGCTCGACCGCGTATTTCAGGTAACTCGCCGCATGGTCCGAACTGCCCCGCGCGACGGTCAGAAGCGCGGGCGGATCCAGCGCGCGCAGCCCTGCCGCCACCGTGCCGATCTCTTCCTGGGCCCCCGGCCCGGCAAGCCGGGCCACGGCCTCAGGGATTTCCTCGATTTCGCGGTGCATATGCATCGGGCCTTCGGCTCCTTCCGGCCTCGCCTCAGCGGGCCAGCGCCTCGGCCGCCGGTTGCGGGGCGCTGGCTTCGGGAAAGCCGCCACGCCCCGATATCGCCCGCGCGCCAAGCGCGTTTCCGGCGGCCAGGCACGCCTCTACCGGGCGGTCGGCAAGCCAGGCGCTCAGAAACCCCGCGTTGAACGCGTCGCCCGCGCCAGTCGCATCCACCACCTCGACGGGATCGGCAGGGGCCGAGGTTTCCACGCCCCCGATCAGCGCCGTCGCGCCCTCCGCCCCGCGCTTGATCACGGTTATCCCGGCCAGCCCGGGTGCGATCCCGGCGCGGCCCAGATGCTCGGCCTCCCCGGCATTCGGCAGGAAGACGTCGATCCCCGGCAGAAGCCGGCCAAGAGGTTCCAGATCCAGCGTCTCGTCCCAGCTGCAATCGAGGGAAACCGTCACCCCCGCCTCCCGCGCGGCGGTGAGGATCGCGGGCCGCTCCATGAGCGTCGCAAGCTCGCCGATATGCACATGTGCGGCCCCGCTGCGGCGGATATCGGCGGCGGCAAGGTCCGGGCAGGGCGCGCCGCTCCGCCGCGTCAGGAAGGCCCGGTCGCCACCCGCCACCATCGCCACCGTCACCTGCGGGTCAAGCCCGGGCGGGGCAGGGCGCGACACGGCAAGGCTTACCCCCGCCGCCTCTATTTCGGTCACCAGCCCCGCGCGGAACGGCTCCCCCGGCAGGATCGACGCGAGCGCCGCCTCATGGCCTAGCGCGGCGAACCAGGCCGCGCTGATATAGGCCCCGCCGCCAGCGTGAATGCCGAAGCCCCCGGCATAGATCTCCGTCCCCAGCGTCGGCATGCGCGGCACCTCGGTGAAGATCAGATCGGCGTAAAGCCGCCCGACGCAAAGGATGCCCGGCGCGCTCATCGGATTGCCTCGCCGGTCCCGGCATCGAAGACGTGGATGTTCTCACTGGCCGAACCCAGCCGCACGGTCGATCCCACCTCGGGCGGGGTGCGCCCGTCAGCCTTGGCGATGATCTCCCCGGCAGGCGTGCCCACGTAGATCAGGGTTTCGTGCCCCAGAGGCTCGCGCACGATCACCTTGCCCTCGATCACCGATTGCGGCGCGTCGAGCGTCAGATCCTCGGGCCGGATCCCCAGCGTCACCTCCGCCCCGGGGCTGAGCGCCCTTCCGATCGCGATCCGCCCGCCGGTCGACAGATCGATCCCGCCATCCGCCGCGCGGCCCGGGATCATGTTCATCGCGGGCGCCCCGATGAACTGTGCCACGAAGGTGTTCGCGGGCTGGTGATACACTTCGGACGGCGTGCCCACCTGCTGAATGTGGCCATCCTTCATGATGACGATCCGGTCGGCCATGGTCATCGCCTCGACCTGGTCATGGGTCACGAAGACGATGGTGGAGCCCACGCGCTGGTGCAGCTTCTTGATCTCGAGCCGCATCTGCGTGCGAAGCTGCGCGTCGAGGTTCGACAGGGGCTCGTCGAAGAGGAACACCGCCGGGTCGCGCACCATCGCCCGCCCGATCGCCACCCGCTGCCGTTGGCCGCCGGAAAGCTGTGCGGGCTTCCGTTCCAGAAGCTCGGTCATCCCGAGGATGCCGGCAACCTCCTCGATCCGCGCTTCCTTCTCGGCCTTCGGGGCCTTTGAGCTGCGCAGCCCGAAACCGATATTCTTCCGCACACTCATATGCGGGTAGATCGCGTAGTTCTGGAACACCATCGCGATGTCCCGGTCCTTGGGTTCAAGGTTGTTAACCACACGCCTGCCAATCTCGATCGTGCCCGAGGTCACATCCTCAAGGCCCGCAATCATCCTGAGCGTCGTGGATTTCCCGCAGCCCGAGGGGCCGACGAAGACGACGAATTCCCCGTCCTGCACCGCAAGATTGATGCCGTGCAGCACCTCGGTCCTGTCATAGGTCTTTACGAGATCGCGAAGGGTCAGGTCGGCCAAGTCTCAGCGCTCCCTCAGGGTCGTGAATGCCGCGTCGAGCGCGGCGGCGGCATCGCGGTGGCGCGCAGTTCGCGCGGCAAGGGCGGCACCGAGGCCCGCTTGCGTGGCCCGATAGCCTTCCAGCGCCTCCCGCAGGGGCGCGGGCGCAGGGCCGCCGGAGCGCTGCCTCACGGCGACGAAATGCTCGGGCGAGGTGACCTCGCGATAGGCCTCGGCGCTTAGCGCCGGTGCGCGCCCCACCTCCGCCTCGAAGGCCGCCGCGAAGGCCGCGAAGCCGTCGCCCAGCGGTTGCCCCTCCGCGATGACCGCCCGCGCCGTCTTTGCCGCGATCTCGTGCGCGCGGCGGAAGCTCAGCGCCTCCTGCCGCACCAGCGTGTCGGCGAGTTCGGTGATTGTCACACAGGCCGCATCGGCATTCCGCCGCACCTTCGCCGCGTCGATCCGGCAGGCGGGCAGCAGCGCGGTCAAAAGCTCCAGCACCCGCGCGCCACTGTCGAAGGCGGCGTATCCCGCCTGCTGCACCTCGCCTTCGCTGTCGTTCATGTCGGTGAAGGGCGTGTTGTGCATCACGTTAACCACCATGTCACAGCGCCCGACCGTGGCGCTCGCAAGGTGGCGCAGATGCTCGATTGGCACCGGGTTCCGCTTCTGCGGCATGATCGACGAGATCTGGACAAAGGCATTCGGCACGTAAAGCTGGCCCACTTCGAAGGAGGACCAGAACTGCAGGTCCTGAATCACCCGGCCGAGATGGAGAAACAGAAGCTTCATCGCCGAATAAAGCCCGGTCACGTAATCGACCGACGCGATGCAGCCGTAGGAATTCAGAAGCGGGCCCTCGAAGCCCAGAAGCTCCGCCACCCGCCCCCTGTCGATCGGAAAGCCCGAGGTGGTGATCGCCGCCGCGCCCATCGGGCAGTGTTCGAGCCCGCCCATCGCGGCGTCGATCCGTTCGGCATCCCGCAAAAGCACTTCGATCGCCGCGCACAGGTAGTGCCCGAAGGTCGTGGGCTGCGCGGGCTGGCCGTGGGTATAGGCGACGATCAGCGTTTCCGCCTCGGCCTCTGCCTTCGCGATCAGCGCCTCCGCCAGGCCCAGCACGAGCGTCTGAAGCGCGGCGGCGCGGCCGCGCAGCGCCATCTTGAACACGGTGTGATCCATGTCGTTGCGCGACCGCGCGGTGTGAAGCGCGCCGCCCGCATCGCCCAGCCGCGCGCGAAGCTCGGCCTCGACGAGGAAGAAGTAATCCTCATGCTCCCCGGTATAGCGAAGCGCCGCCACGTCAATCTCTGCCTCGATCGCCGCAAGGGCCCGCGCCAGATCCCCCGCCGCCGGCCCTGGCACGATCCCGGTTTCCGCCAGCATCACCAGATGCGCCCGGTTGATCGCCCCCATATGCGCCGCGTAATGCGCCTTCACCCCTTCGAAGAGGGGGGCAAGCACCGTGTCGCGATAGGTCGGGTCGGGAAATGTACTGTGGTCGTCCGTCATCCCTTCAGCCCCGCCATAACCACGCCCCGGATGATGTAGCGCTGGAAGATCAGGAACACGACAAGCGTCGGGATCGTCGAAATCGCCGCCCCCGTCATGATCAGTTCCCACGCCACATCCGCCTCGTCCCCGAAGGACGACAGGCCCACGGGCAAGGTGTACATATCGACCGAATTCGTCACGATCAGCGGCCAGATGAAGGCCGTCCAGTTGCCCAGGAAGACGAAGATCGCCAGCGCGGCGAGCGCGGGTTTCACCAAGGGCATCGCCACAGTCCACCAGATCTGCAACTCGTTCAGCCCGTCGATCCGCGCGGCCTCGATGAAATCGTCGGGCACGGTTTCGAAAAACTGCTTCATCAGGAAGGTTCCGAAGGCGGTCATAAGCCCGGGGAACATGATCCCCCAATAGGTGTCGAGCCACCCGAACTGCTGGCTCATCAGGTACCAGGGGATCACCAGCATCTCGGTCGGGATCATGAGCGTCGACAGGATCGCGATGAACACGATGTACCGCCCCGGGAAGCGGAACTTGCACAGGGTGTAGCCGACGAGGCTGTCAAACAGCACGTTCGATACCGTGGTGATCACCGCGATGATCAGCGAATTCACGAACCACCAGTAGAACCGTCCGTCCTCCAGCACGAAGGTGTAGTTCTCGATGGTGGGTTCCTCGGGAATGAGCTTGAGGTTGTAGACCTCGTGAGGCCATTTCAGCGAGGTCGAGATCATGTAGGCGATCGGCATCACCATCAGGATCCCGCCCGCGAAGAGGATCAGCCAGCGCGCATATTGGCCGGGGTTCGCGGGCCGCTTCGGCGCCTCGCGGGTCAGCAGCGTCTCGGACGAGGCGCGGATATCGTCGGCCACCGCCATCAGCTGTCCCTCAATATGCGAAGCTGGATCAGGCTGACGACGAGCAGGACGAGGAACAGAACCACCGTCTGCGCCGCGGCATAGCCCATGTCGAAAGACGAAAACGCGGTCTGGTAGATCATCAGCACAAGCGGCTTGGTGGAATTGAGCGGCCCGCCGGGATTGTTCGTCGTCATGTTGAACACATGGTCGAAGATCCGCAGGAAGCCGATCGACGAGAAGACGACGAGGAACACGATCGTCGGCTTCAGAAGCGGCAGCGTGATCTCGAACAGCACCGTGTACCAGGGCACCCCGTCGATCTTCGCCGCCTCGTAATAGCTGCGCGGGATCGCCCTGAGGCCCGCCATGAAGATGATGATCTGAAAGCCAAGCCCGGCCCAGACGGCCGGGGCCAGGATCGAGGGCAGCGCATTGGTGGTGGAATTCAGGAAGTTCACCTGCGGAATGCCGAGCGAGGCCAGGAAGTTGTTGAAAAGGCCAATGGGCACCGGCTGATAGAACCATCGCCACACCCAGGCCATCGCCACCGCCGAAGTCATGAACGGCAGGAAATACAGCATCCTGAGAAAGCCGTGCATGAACCGGGTCTTGTCGAGGTGATAGGCGATCGCGAAGGACACGACGAGGCTCACCGGCGTCCCGATCAGAAGGTAGACAAACGTGTTGCGGAACACCTGCCAGAACACCGGATCGGCAAAGAGCTTCTGGTAATTCTCAAGCCCCGCCCAGGTCCGGTCCCCCAGAAGGTTCCAGTCCTGGAAGCTGATGAGGATCGCATTCCCCGTGGGATAGAACCGGATCACCGAATAGAACAGCACCGGCAGGGCCAGGAAGGACCAGGCCCAGACGATCTGTTTCTGTCGGATCGTGAGATCGCGGTAAAGCTTCATGGGGCCACCCGGCACAGATGCGCACCCCGGGGAGGGAGGGCCCCCGGGATGCGCGCGCCGCCTCAGTTCGAGGCGTAGTAGTCGTTCAGAAGCTTCTGCTCGGATTCCGCCGCGATGGCGAGGCTGTCGGCCGCGCTCATCCCCTGCAGGGTCATCCGCTCCAGCATCTCGACCATCAGCTGCCGCTGGCCGCTTTCGTCGGCGAACTTCGTCGTGTTCGCATAGGCGAGGCCACGGATGAACGGCCCGAACACCGGGTTGTTGGCATTCGCCTCTGTCATCCCGACCGACGGTTTCGCGGGCAATTCGCCCACCACGTCAAGCCAGACCTGCATCGCCTCGTCCGACGTGATGTACTGCATGAACTTGACGGCGGCGTCGTATTTCTCGCCCTCCGCCTTCGTCGTGATCGCGTTCACCCAGTAGGAGGAGTAATTCGAGCGCGTGCCGTCCGCCGTGGCCGGAAGCTCGGTCACGCCCCATTTCAGGCCACGCGTGTTGTTGAGCGATCCGATCCGGAACGATCCGTCGATGTGAAGCCCCGCACGCCCCGCCTTGAAGGCCGCCTGCGGCTCGTCCATGAAGCCGACCTGGCTGAAGGCGTCGTCGCCCTCCTGCATCCCGGCATAGAATTCGAGTGCCGCGATCCCGGCCTCCGAATTGTAATTCACCGTCCGGTAGTCATCGAGATAGGGCTCGCCCCCGAACTGGCGTACCAGCACCTCGCGCCACCAGTGGTGGTCCTGCGCAGTCATGCCCATGGTCATTCCGACCTGGGTAATGTTGCCCGCGCCATCGCGTTTGGTCATCGCCTTCGCGGCCGCGACCATCTCGTCAAGCGTGGTGGGCGGCTCCACCCCGGCCTCTTCCAGCAGGCGCTCGTTGTAGAACAGCGCAAGCGACCGCACGGCGGTGGGCAGCGCCCAGTACTGATCGCCCTCCTTCATCGCCTGCACCATGGGAAAGAAGGTCTCGTCGATCTCTTCGGCGGGGAAGGCATCGGCCGGAAGCGGCTGAATAAGGTCGGCGGCAACGTAATCGTTCAGCCAGCCATAGAACAGCTGCACCACATCGGGGCCTTCGCCCGCGGGAATCGCGGCGGCCACCTTGGTGCGGTAATCTGCATAAGGAAAATGCGTCATCGTCACGGTGATTTCGGGATTCGCAGCCTGGAAATTCTCGATCAGTTGCTCCATCGCCGTCACGCGGGCATCGAAGAAATACTGCCAGTATTCGATTTCAACGGCCTGCGCCGCCGTGCCGAAGAGCGCCGCGGCGCTGGTGGCCGTCGCGACGGCCAGTGCCTTTACTCTTGCGAGTGTCATGGATGGTCTCCCTGTCATTGTCGCCCGGTCGGATGCCGGCGCATCGCGCGGGTGGGCCCGCATGAAAACAGGATTAACTCAACTCTATTGAGCTATCAAGTTAGTTGAGTTAATTGGGGGCATGTTCGTCGCTTCCGACATCACCGTCGGCGCCAATGCCGGCCGGGCCCGCAGCCACAACCGGCAGGTCGTGCTCGACAGGGTGCGGACGGCGGGGCGGGTCGGGCGCGCCGAAATCGCCCGCGCCTCGGGCCTGACGACGCAGGCGGTGTCGAACATCATCGCCGATCTTCTGGAAGACGGGCTGATCGTCGAACAGGGCCGCCATGCCGCCGGGCGCGGGCTTCCGGCGGTGCAATACGCGCTGAACGCCAGCGGCGGCTATGCGCTCGGGGTCGAGATCCGGCCCGACGCCGTCTTCGCCGCCGTCCTCAACCTCTGCGGGGAAACGGTGGCCGCCGACCGCCGCGATCTTGCCTCGCCGGATCGCGACAGCGTGACCGAGACGATGCTCGGCCTCCGCGATCACCTGCTCAAGGCGTCGGGCACCCCGCCCGACCGGCTTTTGGGCGCAGGCGTCGTAATGCCGGGGCCGTTCGGCGCGACGGGCATCCGCGACAGCGGCTCCGAACTGCCAAGCTGGGCCGAAAGCGCGCCCGATCACTGGTTTTCCGAAGCGCTCGAACTGCCCGTGGTCATCGAGAACGATGCCAACGCGGCGGCCATCGCCGAACGCATCGTCGGGGTCGCGCAGGGGCTTGAAACCTACGCCTTCATCTATTTCGGAAGCGGCATCGGCCTTGGCGTCGTCCAGAACGGGCGGCTGATCACCGGTGCCCACGGCAATGCGGGCGAGATCGGGCATATCCCGGTCCCGGCAGGCGGCGAAAGCGTCCCGCTCGAAAGCCGGGTCAGCCGCCTCTCCGTCCAGCGCGCACTGGCGGGCGCGGGTATCACAGCGGCCAGCGTCAGCGATCTCGACCGGCTCTATGCCGCCCGTACGCCGGAACTCATGGCCTGGCTCGACGCGGCGGCAGAGCCTCTGTCCGCCGCCATCGCCATCGTCGAAAACCTCTTCGATCCAAGCACGGTGATCCTTGGCGGCGCCATGCCTGATACCCTGCTCGATCACTTGATCGGATCGGTCACCCTTGCCGAAACCTCCGTCGCCCGCCGCGACGACCGCACAACGGCCCGGCTTCTGCGCGGCGCGTCGGGGCGGATGACGGCGACGCTCGGCGCGGCGGCCATCGTCATCAACCACGCCTTCACCCCGAAAATCGCCGCCTGAGGCCCTGAGGAGCGTTCATGCCGACCCAGGATCAGTCCCTCCTCGATGATGCCCGTGCCCGCCCGCGGATCAGCGAACTCTGGCGCGCGCTGCGCCCCCTCGCCACGGTGATCCGCTTCATGCAGTCGGGCGCGCATCCCGATGATGAAACCTCCGACATGCTCGCGGCGCTCGCGTTCCGCGACGGGATCAACCTCTCCTACGCCTGCTCGACCCGGGGCGAGGGCGGCCAGAACGACATCGGGACAGAGGCGGGCGCCGATCTCGGCACGCTCCGCACCCGCGAGATGGAGCGGGCCTGCGACATCCTCGGCATGCGCATGTACTGGCATTCCGACGGCCCCGACGATCCGATCACCGATTTCGGCTTTTCGAAAAGCGGCGAGGAAACGCTCGCGCGCTGGGGGGAAGAGCGCACGCTCGCCCGCTTCGTCGAGATCGTGCGCACCGACCGGCCCGATATCCTGTGTCCCACCTTCCTCGATATCGGCGGGCAGCACGGGCATCACCGGGCGATGACGCGCGCGGCCCACCAGGTGATGGCGGCGGCGGCCGATCCCGGCGTTCCCTCCAACCTGCCGCCCTGGCAGGTGAAGAAGCTCTACCTCCCGGCCTGGTCCGGGGCAGGGCGCGCCTATGACGACGACGCACCGCCCCCGCCCGCGACGTTGACGATCGACGGGGCCGGTCGCGACAGCATGACGGGCTGGACATGGGCGCACGCGGGCCAGATGTCCCGCGCCTTCCACCGCACGCAAGGCATGGGCCGCTGGCCCGCGCCGGACGAGGCGCGCGACTGGCCGCTCCACCTCGCCGAAAGCCACGTGCCGGGGCCGGACACGGCGCTTTTCGCTGGCCTCCCCCGCACCCTTGCCGATCTTGCCGCGCTGGATGGTGCCGCGCCCATCGCCGATCCCCTCCGCGCGGCGCAGGCGGCCATCGACACCGCGCTCGGGGCCTTCCCGGCCTTCGAGGCGGTGGCCGATGCGCTTGGCACCGCGCATGACGCCGTGGCCCGCGCCATCGCCGATTGCCCCGCGGCCCTCGCGCCGGATCTCCTCCACCGGCTCGAGGCGAAGCGCACCCAACTGGCTCAGGCCCTCCGCCACGCCCGCGGCTCCGACGCCCGCGCCCGGGTGGCGGATCCCTTTCTCCGGCCCGGCGAAGCCGCGGCGCTCACGCTCGAAGCAGGCCCGGGCGAGGCGCCCGCCCTCGATCTCCCTGCCGGCTGGCAGGCAGACGGCGGCACACTCACGATCACCGCCGATGCCGCGCCCTCCGATCCCTACCGCGACCGCTACGATCCCGCCGATCCGCCCGCGCCTGCGCTCGTCCTCTCCCTGCCGACGCCCGCAGGCACCGCCTCGGCCCGTGTCTCGTTCGACACCGAACCCCTGGTTCTGCCTGCAGAAACCGCCGCAATCACGCCCGAGGCGTTGATCCTCAACCTCACGCAAGCCCCCCGGCCGCTCACGATCCGCGTCACCGATATCCGCCCCGAGGCCGCCACGCCCACGCTCGACCTGCCCGCGGGCTGGGCCGCCCTGCAAACCGGCGACACCCTGACGCTGACGCCCCCCAAAAGTGCCGCCCCCGGCCTTTACGAGCTGCCCCTTCGCCTGAACGGCACCCCGGCCCACACGGTCCGCCGCATCGCCTATCCCCATATCGCGCCCACCGCCCGGTCCCGGCCCGCGACGCTGCGCCTTCGCGTTCTGGACGCGGCGGTGCCCGATGTGCGCATCGGCTATGCCGGCGCGGGGAACGACAGGGTCGGCCACTGGCTCGCCGCCATGGGCGCGAATGTCACCGATCTCACCGACGCCGATCTTCTGAGCGACGCCACGCTTGCAGCGCTCGACACCATCGTTATCGGCATCTTTGCCCTCAGGTTCCGCCCGGGGCTTGCCGAGGCGATGCCCCGCCTGCACCGCTGGGTCCGCGCGGGCGGCACGCTCGTCACGCTCTACCACCGGCCGTGGGACAACTGGGATCCGGAACAGACCCCGCCATATCCCCTGGAAATCGGCCAGCCCTCGCTGCGCTTCCGCGTGACCGATGAAACCGCCGGCATCCGCCACCTCGCCGATCATCCGATCCTCGACCACCCGAACCGGATCGGGCCGGAGGATTGGGCGGACTGGGTCAAGGAACGCGGCCTCTACTTCGCGAAACGCTGGGATGCGGCCTATACGCCGCTTCTTGAAATGGCCGATCCGGGCGAGGCCCCGCACCGGGGCGCGCTTCTGGTCGCCGATGTGGGGCAGGGGCGGCACGTGCACACCTCGCTCATCCTTCATCACCAGATGGAGCATCTCGTGCCCGGCGCCTTCCGCCTGATGGCGAACCTCGTCGACCGGCGCGCGTGAGCGGCCGGGGCGACCGCGACAACCTCAGGGGCGGCGCCTGGCTCATCGCGGATATGTCTCTGAACATATGGGCGCTTTCCATCGTGAAATGGCTCGGCGCGGGCTATCCCTCGACACAGATCGTGTGCCTGCGCGCGCTCGTCGGGCTCATCCTGATTGCGCCCCTGATCTGGCGGGGCCGGGCGCTCTTCCGCGAAATCCCCGATGCCCGGCTCCACCTCCTCCGCGTCGGTCTCTCGGTCGTCACCCTCTCGGCCAGCTTCTTCGCCATCGCCCGCGTGCCGCTCGCGCTCTTCACCGCCATCGGCTTCACCCGGCCCCTCGTCACGATGGTTCTGGCCGCGCTGCTCCTCGGCGAAACCATCGGCCTGCGCCGCTGGATCGCCGCAGGCATCGCGCTTCTGGGCGTGGTGATCGCGGTCAACCCGGGGGCGGTGTCGTGGAACTGGGGGCTCGCGGCGCTCGGCATCGTCGTCGTCTCCGGCTCCGGCGCCGTCGTCGCGACCCGGCGGCTGAAGGAGGCGCCGCCCATCGTGCTCATGGCCTTCTACACCGCGGGGCTAACGCTCTTCTCCGCCCCCTTCGCGCTTTGGGGCTGGGTGCCCATCGCCCCGGGCCACGCGCTGCCCCTCCTCCTCGTCGGCTGTTTCGCGCAGGCGGCCCAGCTTTGTTTCCTGCGCGCGCATTACCTCGGCGGGGCGGGGTTTCTGTCGGTTCTGAGCTACCTCAGCCTCGTCCTCTCGGTCTGCGTGGGTGTCATGGTCTTCGGCGAGGTGCCTGCGCCGTCCTTCGCCCTCGGTGCGGCCCTCGTCGTCGCTGCGGCACTCTGGGTGACACTCCGGGCGCGCACCGCGCCACCGCCCTTCAAGAAGGATTAGCAGGCTCAACCTCAAGGCCGGGCCGGAAAATCGCCGGGATCCGTCTGTTCCGTGTCCGAGCTCAGCGAGATCTGGATCATTCTCTGCGCGCTTATCGTGCTGGATCTTCAATGCGGGTTCCTCTGCCTCGAGGCGGGAACGGTGCGCGCGAGGAACGCGGCCAATATCGCGCTGAAGAATCTCAGCGACATCTGCGTCGTGGTCACTGTCTACTGGCTTGCGGGCTTCGGCATCGTGGTCGGCGCAAGCCCGGGGGGGGGGGGGCACAACGGGCTTCACCCCGGCGATCGACAATGCGACGGGCAATCCTGCGGCGCTTTTCTTCTTCCAGCTCGCCTTCGCGGCCACGGCGGCCACCATCGTTTCTGGCGCGGTGGCGGAGCGGGAGAGGTATGTGAGCTACATCCTCGTCTCCGCGATCCTCGCGCCGCTCGTCTACCCGGTGGTCGGGCACTGGGTCGGTGCCGGCGGCATCCTGTCGGCCGACGAAGGCTGGCTTCAGGCCATGGGCGTCCTCGATTTCGTGGGAGCCACGGTCGTGCACAGCGTCGGCGGCGGGGCGGTGCTGGCGGACGCATGGCTCAGCTTGGCGTTCTCTCGGTCGGCGGATCGACCAGGACGGGGAACGCCGAAACCTCGTGAAGGGCCTGATCAAGATGGCCCACAATATCGGCGCCACCGCGCTCTCGTCGCTCGGCACCAGATGTGTTTCTGGGCTGCTATTCCGGGTGCCCGATGTCGGAAGCGGAATTCACCGACTGGGCGCTGTCCGCAAGGTGCGCCGGGCCACCTGAGGCCCGCGGCCCCGGCGGCCCGCCGGCTCAGCCCGCGCTCAGCGCCGCACCCGCCGCCAGCATCAGCCCGGACGACAGGATCGAGGCGACCGCGCGCACGCTGTTCCACCCGGTCCATTTCGGCAGGTAGGTCTCGCGCCAGTAGGCCGCCCCTTCCGCCGACTGGGCCGCAAACCTGTCCAGCGCGGTGTTCATCGGCACGTTCCGGGCCGCTGTCACCCCGAAGACGCCCGCGAGATAGACAAGCCCCGCAACCGCCATCAGCCCCCCGGGCGTCCCGCCGACCGCCCAGAGCCCGAGCCCCAGAAGCAGAAGCGACACCGGCACGAGCCCCAAAAACAGCGTCATGAACACCCAGCGGAACACAGCGCGGTTGATCTCCTGCATCGCGGCGAGCCCGCCCGCACCCGGGGTCGCCCCGAGCGCGCGCATGATGAAATCGGAAAACGCGAGGAACATGCCCCCCGTCACGGCGAAGGCAAGTGCCACGGCCTGCATGGCAAGTGTGGTCCAGATCTCCATGGTCCGTCCTCCCCGCCTCAGGCCGCGCGCGCCCAGGCGCCCGCCTCGGCCGCGCGCCGCGCGAAATCGGCGAAATCCCGAGGCGCGCGGCCCAGCGCGGCCTCGACGCCATCCTCGAGATGCGCGTTCCGCCCGTCCAGCGTTTCGCGCGCGATCGCGGTCAGGATATCGGCAATCGCCGGCCCGGCGCTCCGCGCCACGCTGTCGTGGAACATCTCCAAGCTGATCGGCTGGTAGCGCACCGTGCGGCCCGTCGCCTCCGATAGGATCGCGGCCATTTCCTCGAAAGACAGAAGCCGGGGCCCCGTCACTTCGTAAAGCTTGCCCGCATGGCCCGCGCCGGTCAGCGCGGCCACGGCCACATCCGCGATATCGTCGGCATCGATGATCGGCTCCCGCACGCCATCGCCCGGCATCGGCAACACCCCTGCAAGGATCGGGTCGCGCAGGTAGCCCTCGCTGAAGTTCTGCGCGAACCACGCCGCGCGCACCAGCGTCGCGGGCACGCCAGAGGCGCGCACCGCTTCTTCGCCAAGCCGTGCGTGATGTTCGCCCCGGCCCGACAGCAGCACAAGCCGCCCGACACCGGCAACCCGGGCCGCTTCGCTCAGCCGTGCGACCCGGCCCACCGCGCCGGGAATGGCGAGATCGGGGAAATAGCTGATATAGGCCGCGCCCACGCCGTCGAGCGCGGGTGCCCAGGTGGCCTCCTCCTCCCAGTCGAAGGGGATCGGGGCGCGGCGGCTGCCGTCGCGCACGGCGTGGCCCTGCGCGATCAGCCGCGCGCGGATGCGCGATCCGGTCTTGCCGGTCGCGCCGATGATGAGGATCGGATGGTCTGACATGGGGTTCTCTCCCGTAAGCGTTGCGATGGCCCACGGGATAAGGCAGGGCGTGGCGCGGGGTATTGGCCGTTTCGGCCAAACCCTTGACCGGTCCGGTCAGCCGCCGCCCGCCTCGCGCCGGTATGCCGCCGGGGTCCGCCCCGTCCAGCGCTTGAACGCGCGGGTGAAGGCGCTTTGCTCGGCGAAGCCGGTCAGAAACGCGATCTCGGCCAGGCCATAGCGCCCCTCCCGCAACAGCCCCGCGGCCACATCGCGCCGCGTCTCGGCCAGCACGTCCTGAAAGCTCAGGCCCTCTGCCGCAAGCCGCCGGTGCAGCGACCTGACGCTCAGCCCCATGCGCCGCGCGATATCCTCCATCCTGGGCGCGCCCTCGCTCAGATCCCGCGTCACCCAGTCCCGCACTTCCTCGCGCAGGGTCGCGCGCCCCGGCAGATCCCCGATCGCGGCATCAAGCAGGCCGGTGAGATAGGCGGTCAGCCCTTCGTCGCCCAGCCGGTTGGGGCGATCGAGCGTCTCGGACGCGAACAGGATCGCATCGCGATCCGATCCGAAGGTTACGTCGCAGCCGAAATAGCGCCGGTGCGCGTCGATCCGCGCGGGCGCGTCGTGGCGCGCATGCACCGCCAGCGGCACCACGGGGCCCGTCGCCACCTCGCGCGCGATGCTGATCGCGCTGGCCAGCGTCGCCTCGTTCGACAGGCGCAGCCCAAGCCGCCGCGCCCCGGCCCGGTGCAGGTGAAACCACACACCCTCGGCCGCGGGCTCAAGCGTATAGTCCACCACCGACGTCCAGAGCCGCGCATAGCGCGCCACCCTTCCGTAGGATCCCCCCAGCGTCGGCGCGGTCTTGAACGCCAGCCCCAGCGCCCCGTAATCGTCGCAGCGCATCGACGCCCCGGTGCGCAGCGGCAATTCCGTCGCGTCGGTCTGGCCCGCGATCCGCTCCAGAAGATCGTAATAGGCGTGATCGGCCACCATCGCGGCAGGATCGACCGCGCCCGCGGGATCGATCCCCACCGTTCGAAGCAGGGCCGCGCCGTCCACGGCATCTCCCGCCGCCGCTACCATTTTCGTCACGAAGAGGGACGTCACCACACCCATGGGGTGCGACTATAGCGGTGCCGGCGCCCGGGATGAACCGCCCGGCGCGACAGCCCCCTTACATTCGCGCCGTTCCCGCTCTAAATTTCCCCCCGAATGCCGCGTTATTGGTCGCGCGGCGCGGGAACAGCGATTGTAGGGGGCACGCCATTTTAGCCCAGATCGGCAGGCTTTTGGGTCTTATTGCGCGCGGCATCATCATGGTGCTGCTTGCGGTCGTGACGATTGTCGCGATCCCGCTCACGCTGATCTTCCTGCCGCTTCGCAAACTCATCACGGGCCAGTCCGACGCGGTCGATCCCGCCGCACTGGCCGAATTCGAACGCGGCTACGACGCGATAAAGGGCGGCGACGCGTCCGCGCTCTCCGCACTGGCCGCCGAGATCGAGGGCTTTCCCGCGCGCAAGGACAGGTTCCTGTGCCGCACCTGGCTCAACACCGCGGTCAGCGAGGGCGCGCCCGAAACTGTGCGCTGGATGCTCGCACGAGGGGTAGAGGTGAACTACTTCGACGAAGAGGGTCTCTCCCCCCTTCAAACGGCCGTCTCGCGCGAGGATGACGCGGCCCGCGAGGTGGCGGAGATCCTGATCGCCGCCGGGGCGGAGGTGAACGCGAAAGGCACGCTCGATGTCACCGCGCTTCACACCGCCGCCGCCCTTGGCAGCGAGGATGTGGTGCGGCTCCTGCTCGAACACGGGGCCGATGCGGGCGCCCTGACGTCGGATTACGTGCCCGAACGGCCTGCCGACTGGGCCGAACGCGCAGGGCGCGAACAGATCGCCCGGCTTCTCAGGGCAAGCGCTTCTGCTTCGCCGGGCGGCTAGCCGCCTACTCCGCCTCCCGCGCCGGCGCGCCGCCTTCGAACACGTTCTCGTCGGCATAATCGCAGGGCGCCTCCTGCATCTCCAGATGAAGGCCCTCGCCGGTATAGGGATGGGCGCGCGCCAGCGCCTCGTCCACCTCGATCCCGAGGCCCGGCGCGTCGCCCAGCGCCACCGTCCCGTCCTCCACCCGGATCGCGCCGCCGATCAGCGCGTCGTGGAACGGCGTTTCGATCGTCTCGGCGATCAGCAGGTTCGGGATCGATGCGGCGAAATGCAGGTTCGCCGCCCATTCCACCGGGCCCGCGTAAAGATGCGGCGCCATCTGCGCGCCATGGGCCTCCGCCAGCGCGGCGATCTTCTTCGCCTGCCAGATCCCGCCCGCGCGCCCCAGCGCCGGCTGCAGGATCGCGGCGCCCGCCCGCAGGGCTGCGCCAAACTCGGCCAGCGTCGTCAGCCGTTCTCCGGTGGCCACCGGCACCGGCTGGCCCGCCGCGACCCGCGCGAGGGCCTCCATGTCATCGGGCGGCACCGGCTCCTCGAACCAGAGCGGCGAATATGGCGCGATTGCCTGCGCCATCCGTATCGCACCTGCAGGGGTGAACTGCCCGTGCGTGCCGAAGAGAAGATCGGCCCGGTCGCCTACCGCCTCGCGGATCGCCGCGCAGAAGGCGGCCGATCGCGAGATATCGCGCATCGCCGGCATATGCCCGCCCCGGATCGTGTAGGGCCCCGCCGGATCGAACTTCACGGCCGTATAGCCGCGCGCAACGCAATCCGCCGCCGCCTCCGCCGCCATCTCGGCATCGACCCAGAACGCGGGCAGGGGGTGGTGGGGCAGGGGGTAAAGGTAGGTATAGGCCCGGATCCGCTCGTTCATCCGCCCGCCCAGAAGCGCCCAGACCGGCCGCCCCCGCGCCTTGCCGAGGATATCCCAGCAGGCGATTTCAAGCCCCGAAAACGCGCCCATCACGGTCAGATCCGGCCGCTGGGTGAACCCCGAGGAATAGGCGCGGCGGAACATCAGCTCGATATCCTCGGCACTTTGCCCCGCCATGTGCCGCGCGAAGACATCGCGAATGACGGGCACCATCGCCTCGGGGCCGATGGTGCTTGCATAGCATTCGCCCCAGCCCGTGATCCCGTCCGCCGTCGTCACCTTGACGAGGATCCAGTAACGCCCGCCCCAGCCGGGCGCCGGGGGCGCGGTGACGATGATGTCGAGATCCTGGAGTATCATGGGGCAGGGGCCTTCGGTTCGGGAACGGGCTTCGCCCATCAGCGGGAAAACCCGGCATGGAATCAAGGGCAATGCGCCGGCGCGGGCGCCCGCGGCCTCAGAACACGATCACGTTCCGGCGCGCCGCGCCCGCCTTCGTGTCGGCGAAGGCCTCGTTGATCTGGTCGAGCGTCCAGCGGTTCGAGACCAGCTCATCCAGCTTCAGCCGCCCCTGCCCGTAAAGATCCACGAGCCACGGAATATCCCGCGCGATGACGCTGTCGCCCATCTTCGAGCCGATCAGGCTCTGTCCCAGCGCGGCAAGGTTCACCGGCTCGTATTCCACGATCGCGCCGACGGCGGGCATACCCACCATGATCACCCGCCCCCCGGCGGCGAGGTAGTTGGGCGCCTCGGTAAAGGCCCTGACCGCGCCCACGGTCACGAAAACCGCATCGGCGCGCCGTCCGAGAAGCTCCTTCGCCGCCGTCCACGGTTCGGGTTTCGTCGCCAGCACCCCGTCGGTCGCTCCGAAGGCGCGCGCGTCCTCAAGCTTCGCCTCCGTCATGTCGACCGCCACGATCCGCCGCGCGCCCGCGATCCGCGCGCCCTGGATGGCGTTCAGCCCGACACCTCCGGCGCCGATCACCACCACGTCCTCGCCGGCGCGCAGCTTGGCGGCATTCACCGCGGCCCCGACGCCGGTGATGACACCGCAGGCCAGAAGGGCGGCGGCCTCGGCGGGCATCTCCTCGGGCACCGCAACCACCTGGCTCTGATCCACGACGATGCGCTCGGCGAAGGCCCCGATCTGCAGGGGCTCGGCAAGGGCCGCGCCGCTTGTATCCGTCATCGGCCCGGCCTCGGCACGCGGCCCCTCGCAGGCCACCGGCCGCCCCGCGCCGCAGCAGGCGCAATGCCCGCAGGCCTTGATCAGCGTCGCCACCACCCGCGCGCCCGGCGCAAGGCCCTGAACGCCTGGCCCCGCCGCGCTCACCCGCCCCACCGCCTCGTGGCCATAGACGGCAGGAAGAACGCCGCCCCAGATCCCCTCGGCATAGGAGATATCGGAATGACAGATCGCGACCGCCTCCAGCGTCACTTCCACCTCGCCCTGGGCGGGTGGGCGCAGCGTAACCTCTTCCACCGACAGCGGCTCTCCGAAAGCGCGGCAGATTGCGGCGCGGATGGTCGTCATGGGGGATCTCCTGTCAGCCTTTCGCCGGACGGTGCCCATGCCCAGAGCCGGGCCGCCCGCCAGAAAGCGACAAATTCTGGCAAGGCAGCGCTCTGGGCGCAGACGGCCAGTCCCGGGCGTCGCCGGCAAGGGCAGGGCCAGACCGCAGCCCTGCGAAACTGACGGTATCCGGAATGGCAGTGTGCGTGCCCCAAGGCGCCGCGGACTGATCCGGATCAACCATCGGGACGGTCGGAGTGATACCGTCCGGGTCGATCTCATACCGGCGCATGTAGGGAGGTCTCGACGTCATCAAGGCGCAAACCTTCCGGAAATAGGAGGAGCAGGACGTGGCTGACTACATCGACTATCTCGAACAACAGCTCAACATCGTCGACCAGGGCATCGCGCGCACCAGGCGGCATTTCGAAACCTCGGATGTCTCCGGCAAGGTCGCGGCGCTGGCGGATCTCAGGCAACTCGAGTCGCGGCGCGATGCGCTGACCTCGCGGATCGCCGAGGCGAAGGAAATGGGGGCCGACCAGTGGTCTGATTTCCACGTGAGTTTGAAGGAAGAGGCAGACGCGCTCAGGGATACGATCGAATCCTGGCTGACACGGCTCGGCTAACGCCCCGCTTTCACCACCTCGTCACACCCTGTCCGCCCGCTCCGCCGGGGCCTGCCCCGCGAACACAACCGCGCAGACCCCCATCAACAGCATGGACAGAAGGAACGGCGCGCCGGGCAGGTAAACGGGCATCCCCCCGCCCGTAAACGCAAAGAAGATCCACGTCATCGCGAGCGGCGACAGGATCAGCGCCAGCGATGTGGCCGATGTCAGCACCCCTTGCAACTCGCCCTGCGCGTCGTCCGCCACCCGTCGCGACAGCATCCCCTGCAGGGCGGGCGTCACCACCGCCCCGATCGCGGTCAATGGCGTCAAAATCAGCGCCAGCGTGCCGTTCGCCACCGGCGCGAGCG
Organism: Ovoidimarina sediminis; assembly: GCF_032586175.1. NCBI lineage: Bacteria > Pseudomonadati > Pseudomonadota > Alphaproteobacteria > Rhodobacterales > Roseobacteraceae > Ovoidimarina > Ovoidimarina sediminis. Next base: position 24,394 of record NZ_JAWHTE010000031.1, on the reverse strand, counting down.
CGAGGAAGGCGCAGGCGTTGAACCCGATCCCGAAGGTCACCGTCGCCCGGTCGCCGAACCGCTTCAGGATCAGCCGGATCAACCCGCCCTGCACAACGGCCATCGCGATCCCGAAGGATCCAAGCGACAGGCCGATCATTGCGGGATCCCAGCCGAACCGGGCCTCTGTGAAATAGGCCCAGACGGCGGGATAGACCATGAACGCAACCTGGTAGAGGAAGAACAGCAGGATCAGCCGTCCGATTCCCGGCATCCGGTTCAGCGCGGCGAAGGAGCCGAAGGGATTGGCCCGCGACCACTGAAACCGCCGGCGCGTGGCGCCGGTCACCGTCTCGGGCAGAACGAAGAAGCCAAGCGTGAAGTTGAGCGCGGCAAGCCCGGCAGCGGCATAGAACGGCGCGCGCGTCCCAAGTTCGCCCAGCGCCCCGCCGATCAGCGGCCCGATCACGAACCCGATCCCGAAGGCCGCACCGATCAGCCCGAACCGCCCCGCCTTTTCCTCGGGTTTCGAGATATCGGCGATATAGGCATATCCTACCGCGCTCGTGGCCGAGGCGATGCCCGCCACGATCCGGCCCGCCAGCAGAAGCCAGATCGTTCCCGCCACCGCCATCACCAGGTAATCGGCGGCCATCACCGCCAGCGACACAAGAAGCACAAGCCGCCGCCCGAACCTGTCCGACAGGCTGCCCAGCATCGGCGCGCAGGCGAATTGCATCACCGCGAAAACGCTGGTCAGGATCCCGCCCCAGACGGCGGCCTCGCCCAGCGTGCCTCCGTCGACCTCCTGTATCAGGGCGGGCATGACCGGGATGATCAGGCCGATCCCCATCGCGTCGATCATCAGGGTAAGAAGGATGACGGTCAGGGGCAGACGCTGCTCCCGCATCAGCCCTCCGGGGCTTTGAGCGCGGCCGCCGCCGCCGCGAAACCCCGGGCCTCTGCCGGGGCCTGGCCCAGCGCGGCGCGCGCGTCGAACAGATCTGCCGGCAGGTCGGGATGCGCCACCCCCGCAACCTCTTCAAGGCTCCGCCCGCTGTCCCGCGCCTCCGCGGCCAGCGCCTTCGCCTCAGCCTGCGCCTCGGGGCGCGCCATGTGGGCGGTCAGTGCGAAACTCAGCGCCTCGGCAAAGACGGCCCCGCCGGTCGCGTCGAGGTTCCGCGCCATCGCGCCCGGCACCGGCGCGATCCCCGGCACCATCTCTCCGGCGGTGGTCAGCCCGCGCCCCAGCGCCACGGCGATCTGCGGCAGGGTCAGCCATTCGGTCATCCAGGCCGCCCCGTCGCGCTGCTGACGGTGCAGAGCGGCGCCTTGAAGCGCGGCGTTCAGCCCGATCGACAGCCGCGCCAGCGCCGACAGCACCGACGGCGCCACCGGGTTCGCCTTCTGCGGCATGGTCGACGAGGCGCCAGTGCCCTTCAGCGCAACCTCCCCGATCCCGCTTTGTGTTAGAAGGATCAGATCCTCCCCCATCTTGCCCAGCGCGCCCAGAACCCCGGTGGCCCAGCCCCCGAAGCCCGCAACCGTATCCCGCGTCGTGTGCCAGCTTGCACCCGGATCCTTCAGCTTCAGCGCCCGGGCCAGCGTCGCGCGCACCTCGGGGCCCTTGTCGCCCAGAACCGAAAGCGTGCCTGCCGCGCCCGACAGGCTCACATGCAGAAGATCCTCGCGCACCACCGTCAGTTTCGCGTGATATCCCAGAAGCGGCGCGCCCCAACTGGCCACCAGGGCCCCGAAACTCGTGGGCACCGCCGCCTGCCCATAGGTGCGCCCCGTCATCGGCAGGTCGGCATGCGCCCCGGCCAGATCGCCCAGCGCCCGGATCACGGCCACCAGCCGCATCTCCGCGATCGCCAGCACCTGACGCAGCCGCAGGACAAGGGCGGTGTCCATGATATCCTGGCTCGTCGCGCCCCAATGGATGTATTGCGCGTGCTCGGGCGCGTTCATCGCCGCGCGGAACGCGGCGACCAGCGCGGGCACCGGCACCGCGTTCGCGCCCGTCGCCGCCGACAGCCCGGCGGGATCGATCTGCACCTCGTGGCTCGCCCGCTTGATCGCCGCCGCGCTCGTCTCGGGGATGATCCCCGCGGCCCCCTGCGCCTCCGCCAGCGCGCCGAGCACGAGAAGCATCGCCCGCACCTCCGCACTGTCGCCGAACAGATGCGCGACACCAGGGTCGCCCATCAGATCGGCATAAAGCGCGCTGTCGAGCGGCGTGGCCGGCATCAGGCGGCCCTGAGCCCGAGGATCTGCCGCGCCTCGGCGGGGCTCGCCACGGGGCGCTCGTATTTCTCGCAAAGCGCCACGGTCCGCGCGACCAGCGCGGCGTTCGACGGCGCGAGCGTGTCGCGATCCAGCCGGATGTTGTCTTCCAGCCCGGTCCGGCAATGCCCGCCCGTGGTGATGCACCACTCGTTCACGGTGATCTGCGCCGGGCCCACGCCCGCGGCGCACCACTCCGCATCTGGCGCGATCCGTGCGAGCGTCTCGCGGAAGAAATCGAAACTCGGCCGGTCCGCCGGCATCGCGTTCTTCACCCCCATCACGAACTGCACGTAAAGCGGGCCCTTCAGCCGCCCGTCGCCCGCAAGCTTCACGGCCTGGAAGATGTGGCTCAGGTCGAAGGCCTCGATCTCGGGCTTCACGTCGTAGCGGATCATCTCCGAGGCCAGCCAGTCCACCAGATCGGGCGGGTTCTCGTAGACCCTTGTGGGAAAGTTGTTCGATCCCACCGACAGCGAGGCCATGTCGGGCCTGAGCGGCAGCATCCCGCCCCGGGCCTGCCCCGCGCCCGATCGTCCGCCTGTCGACAGCTGCACGATCATGCCGGGGCAATGGGCCTCGATCCCTTCCTTCAAGCGGGCGAAGCGTTCGGGGTCCGAGGTCGGCGTGCCATCGTCCATCCGCACGTGGCAATGGGCGATCGACGCCCCAGCCTCGAAGGCCGCGTGGGTCGATTCCACCTGTTCCGCGACGGTGATCGGCACGGCGGGGTTGTCGGATTTCTGCGGCACCGAACCGGTGATCGCGACACAGATGATGCAGGGTTTCGTCATGGGCCTTCCTTCGTTTTCAGGCAGATTAGCGGGCCGCCCGGCGAAGCGCCACGCCCCGAAGGCAACGGCACGCCATCACCCGTCGCCGTCTTCCATCTCGGCATAGGTCGCTTTCGCGATCGCCAGCGCCCGGTTCGCGCGCGGCACGCCTGCATAGATCGCCACGTGCTGAAACGCCTCCAGCACATCCTGTTTCGTGGCCCCGGTCCGCGCGGTGGCGCGGATATGCATGGGGATCTCCTCGAAATTCCCCAGCGCCGCCAGAAGCGCCAGCGTCAGCATGGAACGCTCCCGGTCGCTGATCCGGTCAGAGGCCCAGACGGTGCCCCAGGCCGCTTCCGTGATAAGGCCCTGAAACGCCTCGTCGAATTCGGTCTTGGCGGCCTCCGCCCGGTCGACATGCGCGTCGCCCAGAACCTTCCGGCGCACCGCCATGCCGCGTTCATACCGCTCAGACATGGCCCACCTCCTTCAGAAATCCCGTCAGCGCCTCGGCATACGCGTCCGGCGTCTCGACGCAGGGCAGATGCCCCGCCCCCCGGATCAGGTGAAACCGCGAACCCGGGATCAGATCCACCGTTTCCCGCACCAGATCGGGCGGGGTGGAGCCATCCTCGCTTCCCGCGATCGCCAGCGTCGGCAGCCTGAGGCCCGAGGTCGGTTCCATCAGATCCGTCCCCGCGATCGCCGCAGAACAGCCCATGTACCCTTCCGCGGGCTGACGTTCGAGCATGTGGCGCCAGGCGATCAGCTCCTCGCCCGCGCGGAACGGCTTCGAAAACCAGCGCTCCAGAATGGCGTCCGACAGGGCGGCGATCCCGCCCGCGCGCACCGCGTCGATCCGGTCCTGCCACATATCCGCGGTGCCGATCTTCGCGGCGGTGTTCGAGATCACCATCGCCCGCACCAGATCCATCCGCTTCACCGCCAGGCCCTGCGCGATCATCCCCCCGATCGACAGGCCCACGAAAACGGCCCCCGTGACGTCGAGATGATCCATCAGCCGCTCGGCATCGGTGACAAGCGTGCCCATCTTGTAAGGCGCGGGCGGGCAGGCCGACAGGCCATGGCCCCGCTTGTCATAGCGGATCAGGCGCAGCCCCTCGGGCAGACGCGCCACCACCTCGTCCCAAAGCCTGAGATCCGTGCCAAGCGAATTGGCAAACACCACCGGAGCGCCGCCCGGATCCCCGTCCTCGCGATAGTGAAGGTCGATTCCGTCAAGCCGTGCGATCTTCAATAGGGCAGCCCCACATATTGCTCGGCCAGCACGCGCTGGGCGCTGTCCGACTGTTCCAGATAGGAGATCTCGGTCTCCTGCATGCGCTGATCGTACCCGGTTTGCTCGGGAAAGCGATGCATCGTCATCGTGAAAGACCACGAAAACCGCATCGCGTTCCACACGCGCGCCAGCGCCCGGTCGGAATAGCCGCGCACCGCGCCCGCATAGCCGCCGTATTCCGCCTCCAGCGCCTTCCACAGGTAATGCACGTCGCCCACCGCAAGGTTCAGCCCCTTCGCCCCGGTGGGCGGTACGATATGGGCCGCGTCACCGACAAGGAACAGGCGGCCCCACTGCATCGGCTCGGCCACGAAGGAACGCAACGGCGCCACCGATTTCTCCACCGACGGGCCCGTCACCATCCCGTCCGCGATATCGGGGGGCAGGCGGCGCCGCAGCTCGTCCCAGAACGCCTCATCGCTCCAGTTCTCCGCTTTTTCGTCAAGCGGCACCTGGATGTAATAGCGGCTGAGGCTGGGGTTCCGCATCGAACACAGCGCAAAGCCGCGCTCGTGGTTGGCATAAAGGATTTCCTTTGTCGCCGGCGGTGTCTCCGACAGGACGCCCAGCCAGCCGAAAGGATAGACCCGTTCGTATTCCTTCAGCACGCTGGCGGGCATGCTCTTCCGGCTCACCCCGTGAAACCCGTCGCAGCCCGCGACAAAGTCGCAGTCGATCCGGTGCTCCGTCCCGTTCCGCCGGTAGGTCACGTAAGGCGCGTCGCGGTCCAGATCATGAAGCGTCACGCCTTCGGCCCGGTCGATCACCACGCCTCCCATCGCATCCCGCGCGGCATAAAGATCGGCGGTAATCTCGGTCTGGCCATACACCATCACGCGCTTGCCGGTGAAAGCCTCCAGGTCGATCCGGAAGCCCCGGTTCCGGGCGGCAAGCTCGATCCCGGTATGCGGATCGCCATCCCTGTCCATCCGCGCGCCCACGCCCGCGGCGCGCAGCGTCTCGACCGATCCCCATTCCAGAACGCCCGCCCGGATCCGGCCCAGCACATACTCCCGCGACTGGCGTTCCAGCACCACCGTGTCGACGCCCGACCGGTGCAGAAGCTGCGACAGAAGAAGCCCCGATGGCCCCCCGCCGATGATACAGACTTGCGTGCGCATGGCTGTCCTCCCTGGCAGGACAACCTAGCAAGATAATTGTCAGCGTCAATTAACCTGGCGACCCGCCGAGGGCCCGGATATAAAGATCCCGGTCCACGTTCCCGCCGCTCGCCACCGCGATCACGGCCTCGCCTTCGACCGCGTCGGGATGGAACAGCGCCGCCGCCAGCGCCACGGCGCCGCCCGGTTCCAGCACGATCCTCAGCCGCTCGAAGGCCGCCGCCATCGCGCGCATCGCCTCGTCGTCCGATACCGCCAGCCCGGGCCCCGCCAGCCGCGACAGGATCGGGAAGGTCAGTTCCCCCGGCTCCGGCGTCAGGATCGCGTCGCAGATCGAGCCCTGCGCGGCCGCGTTCCCCACGATCCGCCCGGCATCAAGCGACCGGGCCACGTCGTCTAACCCCTCGGGCTCCACCGTCCTGACCCTGAGGCCCGGCGCCTCGGCCTCGCAGGCCATGGCGATCCCCGACGACAGCCCGCCGCCTCCGCAGCAGACCAGAACATCCGCCACCTCCACGCCCGCTTCACGCGCCTGCCGCGCGATCTCAAGCCCCGTCGTGCCTTGCCCGGCGATCACCTCGGGCTCGTCATAGGGCTTGATCAGCGTCAGCCCCCGCTCTTCCGCAAGCCGCCGCCCGATCTCTTCGCGCGACTCGCGTGCCCGGTCATAACTCACCACCTCCGCGCCCAGCGCGCGGGTATTCTCCACCTTGATCGCGGGGGCGTCCGACGGCATCACGATCACCGCGGGCAGGCGGAACTCGGCCGCCGCGCGCGCCACCCCCTGCGCGTGGTTCCCCGACGAAAACGCCAGAACCCCCGTCACATCGCCCCTTGCGACCAGGGCCGAAACGGCCGACCGCCCGCCGCGATACTTGAACGATCCTGTGTGCTGCAGGCATTCGGCCTTCACCAGAACCCGCCGCCCCGCGATCTCGTCGAGGAAGGGCGACGACAAAAGCGGCGTCTCCCGCACATGCCCCCGAAGCCGCTCCGCCGCGGCCCGGATCATCCCGATGTTCATCCCAGTGCCTCCACCCAAGCCCGGATCGCCGCCACCGCCTCGGGCTCGTCCAGAAACGGCACATGCCCGCGCCCCGGCACTTCCACGGCGATCATGTCGGGCCGCCGCGCCTGCATCTCGGCGAAGGTCTCGGGCGCCAGAAGATCGGAATTCGCGCCCCGGATCGCCGCCACCGGCAGGCCCGCCAGCGCATCGAACAGGGGCCAGAGATCGGGCGCCGGCGCCGCCATCATCGCCAGAACCGCCTCCCTCAGCCGCGGGTCGTAGTTGATCTGAAGCCCGCCGTCCGTCTCGCGGTAATGCTTCCGCACCTCCACGTCCCACCGGCCCTCCGGCACATCGGCGAACCCCGCCAGAAGCGTCGCGCGCATCGCCGCCGCTTCGGCGAAGGTCCTCTCCTTCGGATTGAGGCCCACGTAGTTCCGGATCACTTCAAGCCCCTGAGGCGCGATCACCGGCCCGATATCATTGAGGCAAAGCCCCGCCAGCCGATCCTTCGCGGTGGCCGCCAGCAGCATCCCGATCAGCCCGCCCCGCGACGTCCCGAGGATCGCCGCCTGCGCGAGCCCCAGATGATCGAGAAGCGCTATGGCATCCGCCGCCTCCTGCGGCACCGTGTAGCTCGCGGGATCCGCCCAGTCCGAGTTGCCGCGCCCCCGGTAATCCATCCGGATCACCCGGCAGCCGTCGAGATGCGGCATCACGTAGTCGAAATCGGTGGCGTTCCGGGTCAGTCCGGCCAGGCACAAGACCGGCGTGCCCGCGCCCTCGTCGAGATAGTGAAGCCCGGTACCGTCGGGCGCGGTAAATGTCGGCATCAGAGGCGGCTCACAAGGTCAGGGATCGTTTCAAGGGTGTCGAGCACGGTTTCGGGCCGTCCCGGCAGGCGGTCCATCGGTTCGCCCGCCCGGTTCACCCAGACGGTGCGAAACCCGTAGGCCGCGGCCCCCGCCGCATCCCAGCCGTTCGACGAGACGAACAGAACCTCGCCCGGTTCGGTGCCGAACCGCGTGCCCACCATGTCATAGACCCGCCGGTCGGGCTTGAAGATGCCCACATCCTCCACCGACAGGATGGCATCGAGGCTCTCGGCCACCCCGGCCGAACGTACCGCGCCCTCCAGCATCGCGGGCGAGCCATTGGACAGGATCGCCGTCTCGCACCCGGCATCCTTCAGCGCGGCCAGCATGGCGGGCACCTCGGGATAGGCCGCAAGCTCCCAGTAAAGCGCCAGAAGCCGCTCCCGAACCTCCGCCCCTTCAAGGCCCACGGCCTCCATCGCCCAGTCGAGCCCGTCCTGCGTCACCTGCCAAAAATCCACGTGATCGCCAGTGATGGCCCTGAGCCAGGTGTACTGAAGCTGCTTTGCCCGCCAATGCGCCGCGAGCGCCTGCCAGTGGCGGGCCAGCGCTTCCTGGCCGGGTTCCTTCGCCGCCTGTCGCGCAGCCGCCGCCACGTCGAAAAGCGTGCCATAGGCATCGAACACCGCAACTCTGATCGCCATCGTGCCCCTCCCGAATGCCCGCGCACCCTTGCACAGCGCCCCCGGGTTTAAAACCCGGGCCATGGCTGTTAGGGTCGCCCCGAACTCACCCCGAAACCGGAGATATCATGACCGACGCCAAAACCGGCGATACTGTTCGCATTCACTACACCGGCACCCTCGAAGACGGCACGCCCTTCGATTCGTCCGAAGGCCGTGACCCGCTCGAATTCACGATCGGCTCGGGGCAAATCATCCCCGGCCTCGACGCGGCCCTGCCGGGCATGTCGGTGGGCGAACAGAAGACGGTGACGATCCCGCCGGAACAGGCCTACGGCCACCCGAACCCCGACGCCCGCCAGAGCATCCCGCGCGAGGGTATCCCCGCCGACATTCCGCTCGAACCCGGCACCCGGCTGCAGATGAGCACGCCCGACGGCCGCAACATCCCGGTCGTGGTGGTCGAAACCGGCGAAACGGAGGTGCTTCTCGACGCGAACCACCCGCTTGCGGGCAAGGATCTGACCTTCGCCTTCGAACTCGTCGAAATCGTCTGAGGGCCGGGCCTAGAGGCGCGCGGCCGCCTCGGGCAGAACGGCCTCTTTCAACAGCGCATGCAGCGCGCCCGCGTACCCGCGCGAGCGCGCTGGCCTCAGGGGGTCCGACGTGATCGCCACAGTCAGCTGAAGCTCCGGCACGGCATAGATCATCTGTCCGCCATAGCCCCGGCCATAGGCCACGCGCACCCCGTCGGGCGTCATCAGGAACCAGCCGTAGCCATAATCGTGGCCCGAAAAGGCCGATCGCGTCCGAGGCGTCAGCGCGGCCTCGACCCAGTCCCGGCTGACCACCTCGCGGCCCTCCCAGACCCCGCCTTGCCGGATCATGTCGCCGAACCGCCAAAGCGCTTCGGGCGTCAGCGCCATCTCGTTGCCACCCATGTAGCGGCCCTGCGGATCGCGCGTCCATGCCGGGATCTCGATGCCCAGAGGGGCGCCCAGCCAGTCGCGCGCGAGGCCAAGAAGGCTCGTCCCCGTCACCTCAGACAGCACCGCACCCATCACGTGGTAGCTGCCGGTGGAATAGAGCATCCGCGCCCCCGGCTCCGCCACGAAGGGGCGCGACAGGGCATCGGCCACCCAGTTCCGGCTCGACACCCAGCCACCGTAATTCGCCCCCGATGTGCGTTCGAGCCCGGCCTGCATGGTCAGAAGATCGGCCACCCGGATCTCCGCCACCCTTGGGTCCGCGTTCCGCGGGATGATCCCCGGCGCCACCGAGCCCAGCGGTGCTGCGACCCCGGGCAGCGCGCCCTTGTCGATCGCGATGCCGGTCAGCGTGGCCACGATGCTTTTCGACACCGATTTCACGTTCGCCGGCCGCCCCAGCGCGGGGCCTCGGATCGCCTCCGCCCTGAGGATCGCGCCCTTCTGCCCGATCACCAGCGCGTGAAGCTGGTCAAGTTCCGCCGCCCGCCCGAAGGCGTCCGCGAACGCGCCAGCCTGAGCGTGCGACAGAAATGGCGCGGCCAGCGCGCCCGCGACGAATGTTCTGCGTTTCATGCCCATACCCGCGATATAGGGGCCGGCCCCCGCCCTGGCGAGGCCCTCTTCATTTTGGCAGAAATACTCCGGGGGGCCTCGCGGTACGCGAGGCGGGGGCAGCGCCCCCTCCGCCGTCAGAGGTTTTCGAGCCGGGGCATCCCCATCACGTTATAGCCGCCGTCGACCATCACGACCTGCCCCGTCGTGCAGGCCCCGCCGTCCGAGGCCAGCCACACCGCCGTGCCCCCGATCGCCTCGAGCGTCGCGTTGGCCTGCATCGGTGCGTTCGCCTCGGAATGCTTGTAGGTCCGCCGTGCGCCGCCGATCGCCGAACCTGCGAGCGTCTTCATCGGGCCGGGGCTGATCGCGTTCACGCGGATGCCCTCGGGCCCCATGTCGTTCGCGAGATAACGCACCGCCGTCTCCAGCCCCGCCTTCGCCACGCCCATCACGTTGTAGCAGGGGAAAACCCGCGACGAGCCCTCGAAGGTCAGCGTCATCATCGTCCCGCCATCGGGCATCATCGCCGAGGCGCGGCGCGCCACGTCGATGAAGGAATAGCAGGAAATCAGCATCGACTGGGAAAAATTCGCCCGGCTCGTGTCCCGGAACCGAAAATCCGAGGCCAGCTCCGCCTTGTCGGCGAAGGCGATGGCGTGAACGAGGAAATCGAGCTTGTCCCAGCGTCCCGCCAGAAGCTCAAAACCCCTGTCCATCGAGGCTTCGTCTGTCACGTCGAGGTCGATCAGGATGTCCGACCCGACCGAGGCCGCCAAGGGTTCCACCCGCCGCCCGAAGGCCTCGCCCTGATAACTGAAGGCAAGCGCCGCGCCCTGATCCGCCATGGCTTTCGCGATGCCCCAGGCGATCGACCGTTCGTTCGCCACGCCCATGACAAGCCCGCGCTTGCCGTCGAGAAGCCCCGCCACGGCCCTAGTCCGCCTTGCTCATGACAAGGGTCGCATTGGTGCCGCCGAAACCGAAGCTGTTCGACAGCACCGTCTCCAACTCCGCCTCGCGCATTTCAGTCGCGATCTCTTCGGGCCTGAGCGCCGGGTCAAGCTCGGTCACGTTGATCGAGGGCGCGATGAAGCCGTGTTCCATCATCAGAAGGCAATAGATCGCCTCGTGTACGCCTGTGGCGCCCAGTGAGTGCCCGGTCATCGATTTCGTCGAACTGATCGGCGCGTGCTCCTCGCCGAAGACGCGGCGGATCGCCTCAACCTCGATCACGTCGCCCACGGGCGTCGAGGTGCCGTGCGCGTTGATGTATCCCACGGGCCGGTTGCCTGCGGTGGCCATCGCCTGCCGCATCGACCGTTCGCCGCCCTCTCCCGATGGCGCCACCATGTCATAGCCGTCCGAGGTCGCGCCGTAGCCCGTGATTTCGGCATAGATCTTCGCGCCCCGCGCCTTCGCGTGCTCGTACTCTTCCAGCACGACCATGCCGCCGCCGCCGCCGATCACGAAGCCGTCGCGCGTGGCGTCGAAGGCGCGGGCCGCCGTCTGGGGCGCGTCGTTGTATTTCGAGCTCATCGCCCCCATCGCGTCGAACAGGCACGAAAGCGTCCAGTCCACCTCTTCCCCGCCGCCGGCAAAGACAATGTCCTGCTTGCCCATCTGGATCAGTTCAGCCCCGTTTCCGATGCAATGGGCCGAGGTCGAACAGGCCGAGGTGATCGAATAGTTCACGCCCTTGATTTTGAAGGGCGTCGCCAGGCAGGCCGATACGGTCGACGACATGCCGCGGGTCACCATGAACGGCCCCATCCGCTTGGGCGCGCCCTTTTCGATCACGATGTTGTGGGCGGCAAACAGGTTCGACGTCGACGGCCCGCCGGAGCCTGCGACGATGCCCGTGCGCTCGTTCGAGATGTCGCTGTCTTCCAGCCCGCTATCGGCAATCGCCTGTTCCATCGCGATATAGGCATAGGCCGCGGTCGGGCCCATGAACCGAAGCTGCCGCTTGTCGATATTCTCTTCGAGATTGATCTGGGGGATCCCGGCCACCTGGCTGCGGAACCCGTGCTCGGCATAGTTCTCTTCGAACCTTATGCCCGAACGGCCCGCTTTCAGGCTTTCGGTCACTTCCGCGGCAGAATTGCCGATGGGCGAGACGATCCCCAGCCCGGTGATGACGACACGACGCATGGGCCGGTCTCCTTCTCTTGTCAGGCGGCGTCGGTGGCCAGCCCGACCTTCATGTCCTTGACGGCGTAGATCTGTTCCCCGTCCGCGAAGACCTTACCATCGGCGACGCCCATTTTGAGGCGCCGGTCGATCACGCGGGTGAAATCCACATGATAGGTCACCAGCTTGCGGTCCGGCCGCACCATGCCCTGAAGCTTGACCTCGCCCACGCCGAGCGCAAAGCCCTGGCCCTGCCAGCCGCGCCAGCCGAGGTTGAAGCCGGTCAGCTGCCACAGGCCGTCAAGGCCAAGGCAGCCCGGCATGACCGGGTTTCCGGGGAAGTGGCACTCGAAAAACCAGAGGTCCGGCGTGATGTCGAACTCTGCCACTACGTGGCCCTTGCCATGCTCGCCGCGATCGGCCGAGATGTCGGTGATCCGGTCCATCATCAGCATCGGCGGCATCGGAAGCTGCGCATTGCCGGGGCCGAACAGTTCGCCTTTCGCGCACCGGATCAGATCTTCCTTTTCGAACCGGGTCGGGAAATCGCTCATTCTCAGCCTTTCTCAGCCTTTCCTGCGCCCTTCTCAGGCAGGGCCCTCTGGCAGGCACCTCTAGCACCGGCCAAGCCGCATTCGCAAGGGCGCGGGGGCTTTGCCACACGCGGCTCATGTCGTCATGTTTTCATTTGAAAAACCGTGGTCAGCGCACCATTATATAGCCGTGAACAACCGGAGACGGGTTTTGCGGCCGAACGAAGCACAGCTGAAACGCGGAGCCGACTGGCTCTTGCAGGCGGGTCTCAGACCGACGCGGCAGCGCGTGTCGCTTGCCGCGCTTCTGGTCGGCGATGGGCAAAACCGGCATGTCACCGCCGAAAGCCTGTTCGAAGCCAGCCGCTCGACCGATGACAAGGTGTCGCTTGCGACCGTCTACAACACGCTCAGGGCGTTCTGCGATGCGGGGCTTATGCGGGAAGTTCTGGTCGACGGATCGCGCAGCTATTTCGATACGCGGATCGACGATCACCCTCACTTCTTCTGGGAGGATGAGGGGAAGCTGACCGATGCGCCTGCCGAAGACCTTGAAATCACACGGCTTCCCGACGCCCCGGAGGGCGCCGAGATTGCCAGTGTGGATGTGGTGATCCGTCTCCGGCGCGGTTAGCCCGGATAGATCACACCACCGATGCAGTAATCCTTGCCGGTCACGAAGATCGTGTTGCACTTGCCGGCGCCGCCGTGGGGCGACATCACCGTGGCGTCGCTGGTTGCACCGCCGGCGCCGCCGGCGGAAGCGGCGGTGGCGATCAGGGTGGCCGCGACGGCGGACAGAAGAATGCGCATAAGGGTCGTCCTCTCAGATCTCATACGCGCCTGACCATACAGAAGAATCCGGCATTTCAAGTGCGGTTATTTCGCAACACCCACGGGCCGTGCGTTTTGCGCAACGCAGGCCCGTCAGGTCAGAACCACTGACCAGGTTCCATCAGCCCCAGATCCATCAATTGCCGCCCGCTCCATTCGAAGGGGCGGGAGTTGTGCCAGCGGAAGGTGTCGATCTCGAACATCGAGCCCGCATTGCTGCGCAGGGCCTTCGCGGTGCGGAACGAACAGACCGCTGCGGTGAGGTTGTGGTGCCAGGGGCAGGCGTAGGTGTTGTATTCTTCATCCGAGAAAGTGAAATCTTCCCGAAGCCTCAGCCCGGGCTTCGACCGGAAGAGCGAGATCCGGTCGATCTTGCGCTTTTCGCGGGGCACGAATTCTTCGTATCGCCAGCGAAGCCCGCCGAAGAAATCAAGCTGCCGGTCCATCACCTGGCCGCCCCGGTCGCGGGCCAGCGCGTAATATCCCGTGCGGTCGAGATGGGCCGATTCGAGCGAGACGGCATTGGGATGCTGGCCCAGATCTTCGGCATAAAGATCAACCACATAGGTCAGCATCGCATCCCGCCGCTCTTCGGCGTGGAAGGTCAGCATCTCGCCCACCGTGCGGGTGTCGGAGAAGGGGTAGAACAGGTATTCGGCGTTGTAGCAGTAGTAGAACCAGATCCCGGGTGCGGCGTCGTTCAGGCGGTTCACCACCTGCTGCATGGCGTTTTCGCCCGCCGTGTTGAAGGGGATCCGGCGGATCGACTTTTCAAGCTTTTCGGGCAGGTGCAATTCGTGCGGGGCGAAGAGCAGGATCTCGCGGAACCCCGCGAACTGGTGGTGGCGGATCGTGGTGTCGACCTCGACGAGATCCTCGGCAAGGATCACCGCGAGCGGGCCCTTGCGCAGCGCATCCTGGCCCTTCTTCAGGAAATGTTCGAAATCGTTGTAGCGCATGGGCCTGCCCGACTGCCCGTCTTGCGGTGAGTTTCCCCGATAAGGCGCGTCCGTGCAACCGTTGCGGTGGACGCGCCGCCCGTGTAGAGGAGCGGGCTGAACCCCGAGGAACCCGGACGTGGCGAAGAAGCTTTTTATCAAGACCTACGGCTGTCAGATGAACGTCTATGACAGCGAGCGCATGGCCGAGGCCCTGGGCGGCGAGGGTTATGAGACGACCGCGACGCCCGAAGACGCGGACATGATCCTGCTGAACACCTGCCACATCCGCGAGAAGGCGGCGGAGAAGGTGTATTCCGAACTGGGCCGGTTCCGGGGACTGAAGGCGGAAAAGCCCGACCTCAAGATCGGCGTCGCGGGCTGCGTGGCGCAGGCGGAGGGCGAAGAGATCATCCGGCGTCAGCCGCTTGTCGATCTGGTGGTGGGCCCGCAAAGCTATCACCGTTTGCCCGAGCTTGAGCGGAAGGCCCGCGCGGGCGCCCGCGCGCTCGACACGGATTTCCCCGAAGAGGACAAGTTCACGCGCCTCGCCCGCCGCCCCAAAGCGCCACGCGGCCCGACCGCGTTTCTGACGGTTCAGGAAGGGTGTGACAAGTTTTGTTCTTTTTGTGTGGTGCCTTACACGCGGGGATCAGAAGTATCGCGTCCGGCTGAACAGATCCTGAACGAGGCGCGCGATCTGGTGGAGCGGGGCGTCAGGGAAATCACGCTTCTGGGGCAGAACGTGAATGCCTATCACGGCCACGAGGGGGGCCTCGCCGGGCTCATTTGGGCGCTGGCCGAGATCGGCGATCTGAAGCGGATCCGGTTCACGACGAGCCACCCGAACGACATGGACGACGCGCTGATCGAGGCCCATGGCGCTTGCGAAAAACTGATGCCTTACCTGCACTTGCCGGTGCAGGCCGGGTCCGACCGGATCCTGAAGGCGATGAACCGAAAGCACACCGCGGAAAGCTATATCCGGCTGATCGGGCGGCTTCGGGCGGCGCGGCCCGACCTTCTTCTGTCGGGGGATTTCATCGTGGGCTTTCCGGGCGAAACGGAGGCCGATTTCGCCGAGACGCTGGCGCTTGTCGAAGAGGTGGGGTTCGGGCAATCCTACAGCTTCAAGTATTCGCCCCGCCCTGGCACCCCGGCGGCGGAGCGCGACCAGGTGGGTGAGGCCGAAAAAGACGAGCGTTTGCAACGCCTTCAGGTGCTTCTGACGCGCCAGCAGCGCGACGCGCAGGAGGCGATGGTGGGCCGCGAGGTGAGCGTTCTGTTCGAGAAACCGGGCCGTCTTCCGGGCCAGATGGGCGGGAAATCGGAATATCTGCACGCCGTGCACGTGCATGCCCCCGAGGCCGCGAAGGGCGATATTCGTAAAGTCCGCGTGACCGAGGCGGCCGCCAATTCGCTGGGCGGCGTGCTCGTCTGAGCCGGAGCACAGGGCGTACACCCGGCGTACACTGCGCGTACACCGAATCGGCATCTTTCGCCCGAAAACGCGCGGTTTCGCCCCGAAATGCCCCGGAATTTAGTGTCGAGTCGCTACTACCCGGGGTCTGCGCCCCGGGGATAGTAGCGACTCGCTATCAGTTTCGGGGGGCCGTTCGGGGGATAGTGTCGTATCGCTACTATCCCGCCCGGGGGCGTCTCCGGGGCTCCGCCCCGCCTCCCTCCGGTCGGCCCCCCGGGAGTATTTCTGCCAAAATGAAGAGGCGGGTTCTGCCCTTGCGTCAGGGCAGGACGAGGAGCCAGAGCCAGATCGTCAGGATCGAGATCGCCGTGGCGATGAGGACGGTGGTGGCCGCGACGCGCTTTCCGACACCGTACATGTTCGCGAAGACATAGCCGTTGACGCCGGGGGCCATGGTGGAGGTGAGGACGGCGGAGCGGAACGCCTCGGTCGGAAGCCCCGTGGCCTTGCCCATGGACCAGACGATGGCGGGCGTGACCGCAAGCGCCACCACCGTCATGTAAAGCACGATCCTCAGATCGCCCTCGGGCCGGTAGGCGACGAGGACGCCGCCCAGCCCGAAGAGCGCGGCCGGGAGTGCGGCGCGGGAAACGAGCCCCGCCGCATCCCAGACGATGCCGGGGAGCGGCAGGCCGGTGAGGTTGACGAAGAACCCCGCCGCGATGCCGATCAGGAGCGCGTTGCGGAACATCGCGCGCAGGACGCGGGCGGCCATGTCGCGGGGGCGGCCGCCGCGGTTCCTCACGATTTCCATCACCGTCATGCCGAGCCCGTAGCACCAGGGCGCGTTGAGCGCGATGATCGCGTAATTGCCTGCAAGCGCGGCCTCGCCATAGGCGCGTTCGGTGATCGGGAGGCCGAGGAGCACCGCATTCGAGAAGAGGCCGAGAAAGCCGATCGCCACGCTGTCTTCCCAGGGCCGCCCGAAGATCAGCCGCGCGCCGAAGAGGCCGAGAAGGAAGCCCGCCGTGGCGCCGGTGTAATAGCTGAGAAGGAGGCGGGCGTCGAAATGCTGGCCGAGATCGAGGGTGGCGATGGCCATGAAGAGAAGGACGGGGATGGCGAAGTTCTGGGTGAACTTCATCAGCGCCTCGACCCCTTCGGTGCTGAACCAGCCACGCCAGACGGCGAGGTAGCCGAAGCCGATCACGAGAAAGACGGGAAGGATGACCTCGAGCAGCGCCTGCATTCAGGTGACGTTCGCGGGAAGCGTGAGGCGCATCATGTCGTAGGCGGGTTCGATGTGGCCGGGGGTTTCGGCGCGGACCGTTTCGTAATCGAGATCGATGTGCATGTTCGTCAGGACGCCGCGTTTCGGGGCGGCGCGGGCGATCCACTCAAGCGTTTGTTCGAGATGGGAATGCGTGGGGTGGGGCGTGCGGCGAAGCGCGTCGACGATCCAGATATCCAGGCCATTGAGCGGCCCGTCCCAGGCCGTATCGGGAATGGCCGCGACATCGGGCAGGTAGGCCAGCGTGCCGATGCGGAAGCCGAGCGCGTCGATGGCGCCGTGATCGACCTCGAACGGATCGAGCGTGACCGGCCCGCCCGCGCCGTCGATCGTCACCGGCCCGTCGATCGTGTGCATGTCGAGGATCGGGGGGTAGGGCGAGCCCTCGGGCTGGACGAAGGCATAGCCGAACTTGGCGTAGAGCGCTTCCTGCGTCGGCCCGTCGGCCCAGACGGGAAGGCGCGCGCGCATGTTGAAGACGATCATCCTGAGATCGTCGATGCCGTGGACGTGATCGGCATGGGCGTGGGTGTAGACGACCGCGTCGAGGGTGCCGACGCCGGCCTCGAGCAGCTGGGCGCGGAGATCGGGGGAGGTGTCTATGAGGACGCGGGTGGTGCCCTCCGGCCCGTCGCGTTCGACGAGAAGCGAGCAGCGGCGGCGGGTGTTCTTCGGGTTATCGGGGTCGCAATCGCCCCAGAGCCCGCCCAGGCGCGGCACGCCGCCCGAGGAGCCGCAGCCGAGGATGGTGAAGCGCATCTCGCTCATCAGGCGGCCTTCACGAAGAGGCGGTTGAAGTTCGCCTCGGTCTGTGCCGCGAAATCGGCGTAGTCGAGGCCGAAGACTTCGGCGCCGACGCGGGCGGTGTGGGCGGTGTAGGCCGGTTCGTTGCGTTTGCCGCGCTTCGGGGGCGGGGCGAGATAGGGGCTGTCGGTTTCGACGAGGATGCGGTCGACCGGCGCAGCGGCGAAGATATCGCGCAGCTCCTGGCTTTTGGGGAAGGCGGCGATGCCGGACATCGAGAGGTAGAAGCCCAGGCCGAGCGCGGCCTCTGCCAGGGCGCGGCCCGAGGAGAAGCAGTGCATCACGCAGGTATAGGGGCCTGCGGCGTGTTCTTCCGACAGAATGCGGGCCATGTCGTCATCGGCGTCGCGGGCGTGGATGACGAGCGGCAGGCCGGTCTGGCGGGCGGCCTCGATATGGATCGCCAGGCTTTCCTGCTGGGTCGCCTTCGTTTCGGCGGTGTAGTGATAATCGAGCCCGGTTTCGCCGATGCCGACGCATTTGGGATGGCGGGCGATTTCGGTGAGTTGATCGACGGTTGCCATGGGTTCGTCGCCCGCCGACATCGGGTGGGTGCCGGCGGCGTAGAAGACCGGCGCGTGGGCTTCGGCGATGGCGCGGACCTGCGGTTCGAGGCGGAGGCGCGTGCAGATCGTGACCATGCGGTGCACGCCCGCCTCGGCCGCGCGTTCGATGAGCGCGGCGTGTTCCCCGTCGAAATCGGGGAAGTCGAGGTGACAGTGGCTGTCGGTGATGGCCGGGGTCGTCATCGCGTGCCCTAGTGGCGGGCCGTGATCGCCGCCGCGGTTTCGTTGATCTTCAGCACCATATCGAGGATGAGGCTGGAGGGGTCAAGGTTCACCGCGAGGCCGTGCTGAGCGCGGTCGGCCAGCGTCTGTTGCAGGGCGGCCCATTGGCGGGCGGCCCGGGGATCGGGCGAGAGGCGGGCGAGATGGGCGGCCTCGCCCGGGGCGGCCTCGGCATTCGGAGGGGCGCCGGCGCCGGTGCGGGCGAGGCGGGCGAGGTAGAGATCGATCAGGCGGAGGATCAGGTCGCGCCGGGCCTCGCGCCCGCGCTGGGCGGCGTCTTCGGCGAGCTTGATGGCGGCGGGGCGATCCATCAAGGGCGCATCGGCGAAGAGGGTGAGGAGGCGGGCGTAGAGGGCGGGGCCGTCTTCCGTGGTGAGCTGGATCGCGGTGCCGGGGGCGCCGCCGGCAAGCTCGGCGAGGATTTCGGGTGGGGCGTCGGTGGCGATGCCCGTCTGGTCGAGGACGCGGGCGATATCGCCGGGGGCGAGTTCGGTGAGGCGGAGTTCGCGGCAGCGGGAGCGGATAGTGGGCAGGAGGCGGGCCGGGCGGTGGCAGACGAGGAGGAGGGTGGCGCGGGCCGGGGGTTCCTCGAGGAGTTTCAGGAGCGCGTTGGCGGCGTTCACGTTCATCTGGTCGGCGGCGTCGACGATGACGACGCGGCGGCCGCCATCGGCAGCGGAGAGGCCGAAGAACGCGTTGAGCTTGCGGGTGTCTTCGACCGTGATCTCGGATCTGAGGCGCTTGGCCTTCTCGTCCCATTGCGGGCGGAGGAGCATGAGGCGGGGCTCCGAAAGCGCGGCGACGCGGCGGGCGATGGGGTGTTCGGGATCGATGTCGAGGGATGCGGGGGCGGGGGGCGTGTCGCCGAAGAGGCCGCCGTCGTCTTCGGGCGGTTCAGCGAGGAGGAAGCGGGCGATGCGCCAGGCCAGCGTCGCCTTGCCGGTGCCGCGGGGGCCGGTGATAAGCCAGGCGTGATGCAGGCGGCCGGTGGCATGGGCGTCGAGAAAGGCGGCCTCGGCGGCGGCATGGCCGATCAGCGCGGGCGCCTCGCGGGGGTGTGGGACGCCGGGGAGGCGATCAGCTTCGGGGAGGGGCGCGTCTGTCATGGGGCTGGTGTACACGGGTGGATCGGCGGGGTCACGGGGGGATGGGCGATGTGTGCGGGGCGTGGGGGCGCGGCTTGGGGCCCCGCCGCCCGGAATCGAGGCCCGGAGGGCCGCCGGGCAGGGCCCGACCGCCCCAACGAGCGGGCCCTCCTGCAGCGTTGCGAGCCGTGGAACGCTTCTTCGGGATTGAGACATAAAGTGCGCCGTGGCGGGGATGGTGGGCCCACCCGCGGTCGGTCCCTGCCCGGCTTGGTCAGGACGGGGATGGCGTGGATCCCGGGAGCCTGGGGGCGGGGCGCACATGCGTTAGGGCCCCGCCTTGCTCGGTCAGGATGGAATAGGGGAGGGCGTGTGTCGTGGGAGCCTGTTTCGTGGCGGGGCGCCACTTGCCCGGAACAAAGGCCCGGAGGGCCGCCGGGCAGGGCCCGACCGCCCCCCGGGCGGGCCCTCCTGCAACGGTGCAAGCCGTGGAACTGTTGCGCGGGATTGAGGGATAAAGCGCGCCGTGGCGGGGGTGGTGGGCCCACCCGCGGTCGGGCCCTGCCCGGCTTGGTCAGGACGGGACCGGGAAAGGCATGTGTCGCGGGAGCCTGTCTTGTGGCGGGGATCTCTTGCCCGGCGCGTCGTCAGGGATCGAGCCGCGCCGTCACCGCCTTTGCCACATCGGCCGCCACCGCCTCTTCCGTGCGCATCCCGTCGATCACCACGAACCGTTCGGCATGGGCGCGGGCCAGCGCGAGGAAGCCGTCGCGGAGTTTCACCTGGAAGGCCTGGCCGAATTCCTCGAACCGGTCTTCGCCCGAGTTGCGGGAGAGGCCGCGGGTGAGGGCCACGCCGGGATCCATGTCGATCAGGATCGTCAGATCGGGTTCGCGCCCGATCATCAGGCTGTGCAGCCGATCCACCTTTTCCGCCAGGTCGCCCCGGACCGCGCCCTGATAGACGCGGGTGGAATCGGCGAAACGGTCGGACACGACGATGCGCCCCGCCGCGAGCGCCGGTTCGATCGTGCGTTCGAGATGGTCGCGGCGCGCGGCGGTGAAGAGCAGAAGCTCGGTTTCCGGCGACCAGCGGTCGGGATCGCCCTCGACCAGAAGGCGGCGGATCTCTTCCGCCCCCGGCGAGCCGCCCGGCTCGCGGGTCAGGCAGACATCGCGGCCCGTGTGTTCGAGATGCGCGGCCAGCCGCCGGGCCTGGGTCGATTTCCCGGACCCGTCGATGCCTTCGAAGGTGATGAACACCGCCGGCCTAGCGCAGCGCCTGCGCTTCGCTCAGCGCCTTGTCGAAGAGGATCGCCGCCGCCGAGCGCACCCGGGGCAGGAAGCCGCCGCGTTCCACCGCGCGGTCGGCCACGAGGGGGATGCGCGCATCGGGCAGATCCTCGCGCGTGACGACGAGTTCGGCGATTTCCTGGCCCTCGGCGATGGGCGCCTCGATCGGGCCGCGATAGCTGACCGTGACGGAGCTGGGCGCCTGGGTGTTGGCCGACAGAAGCAGCGTGACGTCTTCGGCGGGCACGAGGCCGACCTGGCTGATCTCGCCCATCCAGACCTCGGCATCGGTGATGACCGTGCCGGCCTCGAGAAGCGGCTTTTCGACGAACTGGCGGAAGGCCCAGTTGACGACGGCGATCGATTCCTCGCGCCGTTCGGTGGTGGAATCGAGCCCGGTGACGACGAACACGACGCGGCGGGTGCCCTGCTTGGCCGAGCCGACGAGGCCGTATCCCGCCTCTTCGGTATGGCCCGTCTTCAGCCCGTCCGCGCCGATGCCCGCGCCGAGGATCGGGTTGCGGTTGAACCGGTTGGCCGGCGAGCGTTCCTTGTAGTCGTATTCTTCCTGGGCGAAGTAGCCGTAATATTCGGGGAATTCCTCGATCAGGTGGGTGGCGAGAATGCCCAGATCGCGGGTGCTCATCCGGTGGTTGGCGTTGGGCCAGCCCGAGGCGTTGGTGAAGGTGGAATTCATCATGCCGAGCGTGGGGGCCATTTCGTTCATCTCGCGGGCGAAGGCGTCTTCGGAGCCCGCGAGGTTTTCGGCCACCACCACGGTGGCGTCGTTGCCCGAGGAGACGACGATGCCCTGGATCAGATCCTCCACCGTCGGCTTGTCGAGTTCGTTGAGGAACATCGTGGAGCCGCCCATCGCCTTGGCGCGGGAGGAGACGGTGAATTCCTCGTCCAGCGTCACGCGCCCGTCGCGAAGCGCGTCGAACAGCATGTAGAGCGTCATCAGCTTCGACATCGAGGCGGGCGGCAGGGGCTGATCGGCATCCTTTTCGTAAAGCACCGTGCCGGTGGTGACATCGTAGACATAGGCCGCGCGGGCGCGGGTTTCGAAGGCCTGGGCCAGCGCCGGCACGAGAAGCGCGGCGAGGGCGAGGGCGGCGGAAAGCGAAAATCGGGTGAGCATGGGGGGCCTCAATTGGTCACGGCATAGGCGTCGGAATAGCCGAGCTCGCGCAGGCGGCTCAGCATTTCGCGGCGTTCCTGGCGGCTGGTCACCGGGCCGACGACGACGCGCCAGATGGTGCGTGCCTCGCTTTGCCGTTCGCGGATGCCCGAGGCGATGCCCGCCTCGCTGAGCGCGGCGGCGACGTTGCGGGCGTTTTCCTCGACGCTGAAGATGCCGATCTGGATGTAGGGTTTGGTGAGGTTCTGGACGGGCGCCGGAGCGGGCTCTTCCACCGCGGCGGTTTCGGCGGCTTCGGACCCGCCGTCTTCGGCCTCGGCCGCGGCGATGGCGGCGGCGGCGGTGGCGACGGGATCGAGTGTGCTGGCCTCGATGGCGCCTTCGGCCTCGGCCTCGGGCGCGCTTTCGGCGGCCTCGATCGCCGCGCCGGTGCCTTCGGTGGTTTCATCGGAAATCGTGGGTTCGGGCACGGGAAGGGGGATTTCCACGGTTTCGCGGCGGAGCGCCACCACGTTCAGCATGGTGGGCTGGCCCGGGATCAGGCCAAGCTGGCGCGCGGCGTCGGCGGAGACCTGGATGGGCGGGCCGGGCAGATCGCGTTCGCGCCGGAAGAGGGCGATTTCGACGGTGGTGCCGTTTTCCTCGTTGGTGACGCGGACGCGTTCGGGGGTGCCGGCATTGGCATGCGCCACCCAGGCACCGCCGAGGGACGGTCGGCCATCCCAGAGCCCGGTGTCGTTGACGGCGAAGACATCGGGCGCCTCGACTTCCTGTTCGACGATGCGAACGGGCGCGCCGTCGGCGCCTTCGCCGATCACGCCGGGTTCGGTGCTGGACGTGCCGGAGCCGTTCAGCCCCTGTAACCCCTCTTCGCAGCCCGCGAGCGCGGTCGCGCCGAGAACGAGTGCGATAACTCCTAGACGCATGGTGCCTGCCATCGGTGCCCCTTTGCCCCCGCGCTTGCCGCGCGCGGTAACTTGCCCTGCTCACTGGCGCCTCGGGGGCGCCTTGGGCGGGAGTTTACCGTTTCAGGCCCGCCATGGGAAGCGGGGGGTTCGGGGCGTCGGCGGAAATGCAACGCCCCGAGCGGCGGCCTTGACGCGGGGCCCGGTTTCCTCAATGACAGCCGGTGCCGGAGAGGTGGCAGAGTGGTCGATTGCGGCGGTCTTGAAAACCGTTGACCGTGAGAGCGGTCCCAGGGTTCGAATCCCTGTCTCTCCGCCACAGACCTAACGTATTGATATTGAACGGAAAAGCGCCGGATTTCTGACCAATTTTTCCGCGCCTTACGCGTTTGCCGCCAGCACAGAGACTCATGGACGAGACCGTTTCGCGCGAGAACCCGCGATGGGTCTCTGTCGGCCACATCTGCGGGTTCGGTTTTGACCGGATTTTCCCTGCTAGCAGGGAATTAACAGGGAAAAATCACCCGATTTGCGATATTCCGGCAATTTTGGCCAAGATAACGTTAGCCAATTCAGGGACTTAGATGTGTTTTCCCTGCTCGCTCGAGCAGGGAAAGAGCAGGGAATTCCGTCGCCTGAACAGGGAATGGGTTACCGGCCAGCAGGATCCCTCGTCGAAGGGTCCCGTCAGACCCCGAAGATCCGCTCCTGCTCCTGCCAGTCGAGCGAGATTGGAAGCTTCAAAAGGCGGCGCAATGTCAGCTCCGGTGGAAGCGTGCCGTCACGCATGGCGACCTGGATCTTGGGGGACAGGAAGGCGAGGGAACCGCGGGTTCGGATGAAAGCATCGTGATGCCCGGCAGCACGGGCAACCTCGGAGATGGGCGTCCCGGTCCGGAGCGCTGCCGCCCAGCGATGCGCATCGGTGAGGGTCCGCAAGAGCACCGGGTCGGGTCCGGGCCTTGTGGTTCCGACGACCAGCTTTGCCTCGACACCGCGGCGGCGCAGTCGGATCGGTGTTGAGAACGCGAGGATGCCGGACGCGAGATCCCCGGGCGGGAGCTTCAGCGCTTCGGTCAGAACTGCCGGATCGAGTTCGAGTTTGATCTCCCGGGGCGCAAGGATGCCGCGGGCCAGAAGCCGGCGAAGCATGTCGGGCTCGTGCTTCCAGAGTGCGCTCGCGAATGCTCTGGCAGACTGGGCGTGATCTGGGTCCGACCTCAGATCCGGTGTCGCCAGGAGCCGATGCTCGACCGCTGCCCGATCGATGTGATCGGCAATGGCGCCGGCGATGAGCGTCTCGAGTTTGCGGCCGGGCAGGCGCCAGCCTGTGGGATCGGAGCCTCCCGTGATCAACCGGTTCGAGACGTAGTAGCGATGACGCTTGCCCGCCTTGAGGCTGTGGGTGGGCGTGAGCCGATCGCCGGTCTCATCCCGAAGCTTGCCTGTGAGCGGCGCAATCTCTGCATCTGAGGAGCGTCCTCGCTTCCGCCTCGAGGCAGCTTGAAGCCTCTCCTGTACGCGGGTCCAGAGATCCTCGTTGATGATGGCGGGATGCCGTCC
The DNA here is from genome assembly GCF_032586175.1 of Ovoidimarina sediminis. Taxonomy (NCBI): domain Bacteria; kingdom Pseudomonadati; phylum Pseudomonadota; class Alphaproteobacteria; order Rhodobacterales; family Roseobacteraceae; genus Ovoidimarina; species Ovoidimarina sediminis. The sequence continues at coordinate 154 of NZ_JAWHTE010000031.1, read as the reverse complement.
GGGCCAGCTCTTGTCCTTGTGCCGGATCTGGCCGCGATAGACCGGGTTGGTGAGGATCTTGTAGATCTGCCCGGTCGGAGATGCCCGCCACCCTGTTCCCGGCCCGAGCTGAACCTATGCTGCTTCGAACGAAGCCCCGCCTCCGAAGCCGCGC
>NZ_JAWHTE010000030.1:0-51452 GCF_032586175.1 Ovoidimarina sediminis | reverse complement strand
TCCTCCCAGACAGGATGAATCACAAATCAGCTCCAACAGGAATCCCCGCGATTCAGGTTTTCAGTCGGATGCTTTAAAAGGCGGGCGAGTGGGTTACGAGGCCACGGCTGTCTCCATACGTGATTATCTCCCCGCGCCGGCACGCGTGTAAACTGACCCGTTAATGGCGATGGAGGGCAGGCGGCCCTCGTAATGTTGCTTTCGGTCGCAATTGTCTCCGAAGGCCAACATCGGACGGTAGTAGGGCGGGGTAGGTTCCGCCGTGATCCAGCGCGAAACGATCAGGCCTTCCAGCGTTTCCTCTAGGTCCAGCGGACGGGTGTCGGTGCCCGCGCCGGCGAAGGACGTCACATGAACCCAGGCCAAGTGTGAGGGATCAAGCAGATTGTCGATACCCCAGAGGTAGTGACAGGAAATCTCGAGAGCGCCCTCGGCGGTCTTGCCCCATGCCGGACCGTCGTAATGGGGAATCTCCAGGAGCGCGCTTTCGTCTGCGTGTCCATCGCCCCCTCCAGATCCAGAGGAACCCGTAGCGATCAAGCACCGGATAAGATCTCACCCTCGCCCGTTTCGGTATGGGATCGCCCTACGTCGGCGCGGCCACGCGACGCCCCGTGCCATCGAATATCAACCCATGATAGCCGCATTCAAACGTCTCGCCCCTGAGGGTGCCCTTCAAAAGCGGTAATTTCCGATGCGGGCAGGCATTTTCCAGAGCGTGCGGCGCAGCGTCCGGATCACGGCAGAACACGATCGCCTCGTCCAGAATGCGCCGCGCGGCACGGCTCGGCCCAATGTCCGAGCTTCTCGCCGCCACGTACCAGGTGTTCTTTAGAAAGCCCGAACTATGGATCGCGTGCGGCCGCGCCAAAGACGTCGAACGCCCGCAGTGCTTTCGCGCTATAGGCATAGGACGGTCCGCCGCCCATGTAGACGGCCATCGCCAGCGCCTCGCACAGCTCCGCCCGCGTTATCCCGAGCCGGATCAGCGCGCGGATGTGAAACCCGATGCAGCTGTCGCAACGCGTTGCAATCGCGATCCCAAGCGCCATGATCTCCTTTGTCTTTTCGTCAAGCGCCCCAGGAGTTTTCGCGGCCTTTCCCATTGCTGCGAAACCGCGCGCTGTATCGGGAATCTCCCGTGCGAGACCGTCGATATCCGCCACGATCCCGTCCATGAACGTTTCCCAGTCGAGTGCTGTTGTCATGTCCGTTCGTCCGATCCCATTCGCCGTTCCAGCCACCTTACGCCTGCACTGATAATGAGAACCAGCACCAGATACTCGAGGATCAGAAGCGTGTAGATCTCAAGCGGTCGGTATTCCGTTACCACAAGTTCATTCGCTCGCCGCGTCAGTTCCTGCATCCCGATGACCGAGGCGAAGGCCGACATCTTCACGATGTAAATGAACTGGTTCGCAAGAGGCGGCAAGATGCGCCGGATCGCCTGCGGAAGGATCACGTAGCGCATTGTCTGCACGTAGTTGAGGCCTATTGTCTGCGCCGCCTCGGTCTGACCGCGTGCGATCGACTGTATGCCGGCGCGGTAGATCTCTGCAGTGAAAGCGCTATCGGAAAGTGCGAGCGTGATGATGGCGCCCCAGAACGGATCGATGGGCACGTTGAGGCCCATCGATTTGAAGACGATGGGCAAGCCGTAAAACACCCAGAAAAGCATCGGCAGAAGCGGGATCGAGCGGATGAATTCAACGTATATCCGGTTGATCAACCGCACGCCGCGGCGCTCGGACAGTGCAGGGAGTGCGATAACCAGGCCGAGGAAAATCGATATCGCGGCGGCAATCACCGAGATAAGGATCGTTTGCCCCATCCCCCCGATCAGGAACCGGATGTTTGTCATTCCCTGGGATGTCGTGGGGTCGATCACATACCAGCCCCAGGTGCTTGAAGATGCACAGCCGCTGAGCGCAAGAAGGCAGAGAATAAGAAGCGGAACCCGGCGCATCAGTGTTGCAGGATCTTGCTGAGAAATTCGCGGCAGCGAGCCGAGCGTGGCGCGGCGAAGAATTCAGATGGCGGCCCGGTTTCGACAATCTCGCCCGCGTCCATAAAGACCATCTGGTCGGCAACCTTCCTGGCAAATCCCATCTCGTGTGTGACTACGATCATCGTCATGCCTTCCTCGGCAAGTTCCACCATCACATCGAGGACTTCGGAGATCATCTCGGGATCAAGTGCCGAAGTTGGTTCGTCGAACAGCAAAACCTTTGGCTCCATGCACAGAGATCGGGCGATCGCGACTCGCTGTTGCTGGCCGCCCGATAACTGTCCGGGCCGCTTCTCCGCCTGCTCGGGAATGCGCACCCGTGCCAGATATTTACGCGCACGCTCTTCTGCTTCAGCCCGGCTGAGGCCGCGCGCCTTCATTGGGCCGAGTGTCAGATTCTGCATTACCGTAAGGTGCGGGAAAAGGTTGAATTGCTGAAACACCATACCGACTTCGGAGCGGATCGCATCAATGGATCCGCGTGCGTCCGTCAATTCCGTGTCATCCACGCGGATCGTGCCTTTCTGGTGCGATTCCAGGCGGTTGATGCATCTTACAACCGTTGACTTTCCCGACCCGGATGGGCCGCAGATCACCACCCGCTCGCCTTCGCCGACGGTCAAGTCGATGTCCTTCAGAACGTGAAAGTCGCCGAACCACTTGTTCACACCGATCATTTCGATGGCCGCGTTCGGCATTCCGTCACCCCCGGTACTCTCCGTCGGGAGAGACGATTTCCCTTGAGGTTACCGGTCAGCTTCCCCCAAGTTCAAGACGTAAGGCCTTGCATCACGGGCCAAAGACTTACGGGGAGACCGAAATGACCAAATTCCTAGCGGCGCTATTCGCGCTGACCCTCGCACTGTCCGGTGCGGCGACCGCGCAATCCGCGCTGAACGAAATCCTGGATGGCGGTGTGCTGAAGGTTGGGACGACCGGAGACTGGAACCCGATGACGGTCCGTGATCCTGCAACGAACAGCTACAAGGGCTTTGACATCGACGTGATGACAGAGCTTGCAACCGACCTCGGCGTTGAAGTCGAATTCGTGCCCACGGACTGGAAGACTCTGGTGAATGGCGTGGTCGCCGGTAAGTATCACATGACGGGCTCGGCCTCGATCTCGCCGCCCCGCATGAAGGTTGCAGGCTTCTCCGAAAGCTACATCGCGGTCGAGATCTTTCCCTTCACGCATACCGACAAGGCAGACCAGTTCGACGGTTACGACTCGATCAATCAAGCTGGTGTGACCGTGGCCACGACGCTCGGAACGACATTTGAGGCGCTCGCTCGCGAATGGTTCCCGAATGCTGAAATCAAAGTTGTCGAAGCTCCCGCCCGAGGCTTCCAGGAAGTGATCGCCGGCCGCGCCGATGTATTCATCACATCAAATATCGAGGGGTCTACGCTTGTGGAGAAATTCCCGGTCACCAGGGTCAAGAACACCGAGCCCCGTGCACCGTCGCCCATCGCGATGCTTCTGCCGCAGGATGATCAGGTCTGGATCAACTACGTCAACAACTGGGTAAAGGTAAAGCAGGCTCAGGGCTTCTTTGACGAAACCAGGGCCAAGTGGGGCCTCTGACAGCGCTCGACAGATCAGCCGGCGGCCGCTCGCATGACGCGGCCGTCGCGCTTATCCCTCGATGAAACTCGCACTCATGACATGGCCCGAGGTCGAAGCTTACCTCGAATGCTCGAAGGGCATCATCCTGCCGGTCGGCTCCACCGAACAGCACGGGCCGATGGGGCTCATCGGCACCGATGCGCTTTGTGCCTCCGAAATCGCCGAAGCGGCTGCGGATATGGCGGGGGCGATCGTTGCCCCCACGATTGCCTATGCACCCGCTCCCTTCAACACTGGCTTTCCGGGCACCGTCTCTATCTCGGAGCAAACGTTCTTGGCGCTCGTAGCCGACATTTGCGACGGCCTATCTGCGCAGGGGTTCGAGACAGTCTATGTTCTGAACGCCCACGGCGCGAATCTTGCGCCCTTGCGTGACCTGTCAGAACGTTTCCATCCATGCGGGATACACATCCGGAGCTGGTGGGATTTCGAACCGGTGAACACCCTACGACGGTCCCTCTACGGGTCTTGGGAAGGGCTTCACGCCACCCCGTCCGAGGTTGCCATCACCCAGGCACGCTTCCGGGTGGTCGAGCCGGGCGCGGCTGCCGTACCTCCGCGGCAGCTAAACCCCGATGAAATTGCCGAGCGCGCGGGCGACAGACATGGAAGCGCCGAAGATCACCGGCGCGAGTTCCCGGACGGCCGCGTCGGGGCCCACTCTGCATTGGCGAGGCCCGAAGACGGCGAAAGACTCCTGAACCTCGCTGCAATGCTGGTGGCCGAGGATTATCGAGAGATCCTCGGGGAACCGTAATCCATTGAATAGATGTGGAGGCGAGTACCGGAATCGAACCGGTGTACACGGATTTGCAATCCGCTGCGTAACCACTCCGCCAACTCGCCGAAGCAAAGACGTGATTAGTCCGCCGCCCCCTTGGACGCAAGGCATTATCGGTGTTCACAGCGCACAACCTCGTAGAAAATTGAATTTAGGGCGGGCCCAATATATCCACTGACAGCGGTTATTCACCCACTCCTGCACGCGGGCAGAAACTTAATTTATTTCAATTGGTTCTGATGGGTAGATCAACCGTCGCCTCCACATTCCTGACAGAGCGAACGCAGCTATCCATGGCCGCCGACCCATGTCGGCCATTTCTGCCTTCAAATGGCGTTTCAAGGAGAACCTCCGATCTGTTCACTGTGCAATCTGATCGGTGCTCCAAACTAAGGGCCAGAATGTGTTTGAAACCGAAGCTTGAAGCTGGCGTTCTGGAATCATGTTCGACGGCTTTTCTCTTCCCGTCCTGCTGCTGATCGGGAGTAGCGCGGCGCTGGTCATTCTGCTTGTCGGCCTCCGCATGACCGGCCTCGCCGATCGGATTGCTGACCGTACGGGTCTCGGCGAAGCTGTGGTTGGAGGCGTACTTCTCGGCGCCGCAACTTCATTCTCGGGCACCGTGGTGTCGCTCACCGCGGCGCTTGATGGTCGAGCTTCACTCGCCTTCTCTAACGGTATCGGCGGCATCGCGGCGCAAACGGCTTTCCTTGCCGTAGCCGATATTGTTTATCGCCGTGCAAATCTCGAACATGCGGCGGCAGAGCTTGCCAACGTATTTCAGTGCGGTGTGCTTTTGGTACTCCTAGCAATCCCAGTGGCGGCATTCACCGCGCCAGAGATTGCGATCTGGGGTATTCACCCAGCGTCCTTTCTGCTCGTCGCCATCTATGCCTACGGTGTCGGTGCTACAGCACGCCTTCGTGCCAAGCCGATGTGGCGGCCCGTGGAGACCGAAGAGACCCGCGCCGATGAACCCGAAGATGGCGACACGTCGGATAATCCGGCCCGCTGGCTCATCTTGCGCTTTATCCTGCTTATGTTGCTTCTCGGATCAGCGGGCTGGTTTATTAGCCAAGTTGGCGCGCAGCTCGTCGACCGCCTGGGGCTGTCAGCATCGCTCATAGGCGCACTCGTCACTGCCGTGATCACCTCGCTGCCCGAGCTCGTCACAACCATCGCTGCGGTGCGCCGGGGGGCATTGCAACTCGCCGTCGGCGGGATCATCGGTGGCAACACTTTCGACACGCTATTTCTTACGATTTCCGATGCCGGTTACCGCAGTGGCTCAATCTATCACGCGGTAGGATCTCAGGATCTCTTCTGGCTCGCAACGGGAATATTGATGACGGCAGTGCTTCTGCTGGGGCTTATCTTTCGCGAAAAGAAGGGTCCTGGTCGCATCGGACGCGAAAGCCTCGTACTTCTTCTCATCTATGGCCTCGCCATTGCGATACAAGCGTTTTCTGGAAGGACATGACACCGCGCACCAGAGGGCAGTGGCGGGTCGATCATGGGGAACAGATCTGAGGTAATCCTGAAGCTCCAATGGGCCGTCCCGCTCACACCAGACTAGTCTCAGGCATGCTTGCTGCTAGGCTGGTGCCATGACAGCAAAAGCACTGGCAACGATCGCAGGGCTCCTTCTGCTGGTCGCCCCTTTCGCCCTTCCGGCACCTGATGGCATGTCCGAGACAGCGTGGCTTGCATCAGGGCTGGCCCTAACCATGGCTCTCTGGTGGGTGACCGAAGCCTTGCCTTTGGCGGCAACTGCGCTCTTGCCTCTGGCGGTTGCTCCGCTCCTGGGCCTCGCAAAGCTCGATGATACCGCTCGGGCCTACAGTGATCCGCTAATAATTCTGTTTCTCTGTGGATTTCTTATTGCCAAAGCGATCGAGACATCGGGATTGCACATGCGTCTTGCCGGAATGCTTCTGAGGCGGGCTGGGACGCGGCCGCATCGCGTTCTGGGAGCCATCATGCTATGCACGGCGTTCCTGAGCCTCTGGATCAGCAATACGGCGTCCGCGATGGTCGTCGCGCCTGTCGCGGCCGCTATTGCCGGGACGCAGAGCGGACAGTCACGCTTCGGTACGGCATTGATGCTTGGCGTAGCCTTCTCGGCAACCATCGGAGGGATGGGATCCCTGATCGGCACGCCGCCGAATGCGATCTTTGCGGCCTATGTCAGCGCGACATACGACGTGCGTATCGGCTTTGCCCAATGGGCCGCGATTGGTGTTCCGGTCGCCATTGTTCTCCTGCTCGTCACCTGGATGTTTCTCGCGTGGGTCTTCCCGGGTCTCGGCACGAGGGACTTGTCGCTCTCCCAGGACGCGCGGGATGCACCCGCCGGTACGGCCGAACGACGGGTTGCCGTGATTGCCGGCGTGACTGCTGTGGCCTGGCTGTCGCGTCCCTTGATCGAAGGGCTTATGCCCGGGACACCACTCTCAGACACGGGCATCGCTGTGATCGCCGCGTTGGCACTCTTCATGCTTCCGGATGGCCGGGATGGGCGTCTGCTCGACTGGAACACGGCCGCCACAGTGCGCTGGGATGTGCTGATCCTGTTCGGTGGCGGATTGGCCCTTGCCCACATTCTTCAGGGATCGGGACTGGCGGAGTTTGTCGGCCGGAGCGTTCATGCCGTTTCGCACTGGCCTCAGATCGCTGTCCTGCTCGCGATAGCGGGACTGATCGTCTATCTTGGCGAACTCGCGAGCAACACGGCGATGGCCGCGATTTTCCTGCCAATCGCAGGTGTCGTGGCCAGTGAGCTTGGCGCTGACCCGGTCACCTTCCTGCTTCCGATCGCTTTGGCTGCGTCCATCGGCTTCATGCTTCCCGTGGCGACGCCCCCAAACGCGATCGTGTTCGCGAATCCGGCCGTAACGCGGCGCGACATGCTTCTTGCCGGCGCGCCATTGGATCTTATCGGACTGATCGTCACCGTGGTGGGAAGCTGGATGCTGGGGTCGTCGCTGCTGGGCTAGGTGGTCTGTCGATGGAACTTCGGATCATCTCAAAGCCGCGGCTTGTGCCCTGCTTGACAGAGCTTCTTGCAGGCGAGCACCCTGAACGGACTTTCATCTAGCCGGGTGCGTCGATGGCCTTCCACGCGATCAGACACTGGGTCGACGAAACGATCTTCGATCTCGCGCGGCAGATCCGATGGTCCTTCCTGCCTCCACTCATGGTCTATTTTGCGGCCGGGGTGTCGGGGCTGACGTCGATTGTCGGCACTTTCTTCGTCAAGGATTACCTGGAACTCTCCGCCGCCTTCCTTGCGGGCCTTGGGTTCTGGGCAGGGCTCCCGTGGGTATTGAAGCTTCCGCTCGGGCACCTTGTCGATCTTTTCTGGCGGTGGAAGGCCGTCATGGTGTTTCTCGGCGCTGGTCTGATCGCCTTGAGCCTCGGCACGATGATCCTGCTGATCACCGAACGCGAGATGATGGTGGCCATCCTACCAGCGTCGACATGGTTTGTGATCAGCGTGCTGCTCGCGCCTGCCGGGTACGTCGTGCAGGACGTCGTGGCCGATGCGATGACGGTAGAAGCCGTTCCAAGAAGCCATGCAGACGGGACACCCATCAGCGAAGCGGAGAGCAAGGCGCTCCACACAACCATGCAGACCCTCGGCCGCTTCGCGATCATCTCGGGTCTCGTTTCTGTCGGTCTCGTCAACCTCTTCCTGTTCGCGGACGTCGATCGCATGTCGCCGGCGGAGCGTGTCGACACCTACGCACAGGTCTACCGGTATGCCCTGATCATTCCGATCATCTCCGTCAGCGGTGTGCTGCTCGGTATAGTTTTCCGGCGTCGGCAGGCCGTGAATATGAGGCAGGCAGGGGCATCTAAGGAAACGATCGAGAAGGCCCTCTTCACACCGGAAGAGACCGTTGAGCCCGATTGGTACATCTTCATCGGAGCAGCGGCTTTCGTGGTTCTGACGCTTGGTCTCGGTCTTTCGGACTTCTCCTATTCTGCCGAGTTCGTTTTTGCCGGCACGATGGCGGTCGTCCTTTTCCTCATAGCGCGGCTTACCAAGGCATTGCCGCCGGGCACGGCCCGTTCCCTCGTTGGAACTGCAGCAATCATCTTCGTTTTTCGCGCGGTTCCGGGCGTGGGCCCCGGCATGACATGGTTCGAGATCGACGTCCTGCGCTTCGATGAGCAGTTCCTCGCGGTTCTTTCGCTCATCACGTCTGGGCTGACGCTTGTCGGTCTTCTGGTCCTGCGCCCGATGATGGCGAAGTGGCCGATCACGAAGGTCATCGTCGTCCTGACCCTCGCAGGTGGTCTCCTCGCCTTGCCCAACATCGGGCTCTACTACGGAATTCATGAATGGACTTCGGCGCATACAGGTGGTGTCGTTGATGCGCGCTTCATTGCGATCCTCGATACGGCCATCGAGTCACCCCTTGGTCAGGTAGCCATGATCCCGATGCTTGCGTGGATTGCCCGCAACGCGCCGGATAGCCTCAAGGCGACCTTCTTTGCGGTCATGGCCTCGTTCACCAACCTGGCACTGTCGGCAAGCAACCTTGGCACGAAATACCTGAACCAGGTCTTTTCGGTGACACGGGAAACCGACAATGTCCCTTCAGACTACACGGAGCTCGGAGTACTTCTTCTGACAGTGGTCGGTATCGGTCTTGCCGCGCCCATACTCGCAGTCCTCGTGATACAGCGAACGAGCTACAGAAGCGTGGATTGAACAATTTTTCGGATCTGTCGTTTGACTTTTGCTTGTGGCTCAACCAAGTCATCCAGGCATTTGCAAGAGGTTGCAGTTATGCAGCGGCAATTGGATTTGGGTGGACGAGGAAACACGGCTTCTTACGGACATGGCCTGCTCCGTAGCAGGCTCTTGAATGGTTTTGCCCGCGCTCCAGCGTTCTGGACTCAACGATCCTGCGACAAGGCAACGGAATTACATTAAACTGGCTGAGTGTGCGTCGCCTATTGCTGCCTGCGCAACGCGGCTACGCGTTATTCTGCATCCGCGAAAAAAGGGCTTGATCGAATCCGCGCTCCACCCTAGATGCGCCGGACTTTCGGTGCTGATCCCAACCCTGAGCTTGCCAGGCAAGCTCACCTCCAGGGGGGCGCTAAGGGACCGACTGGATACGAACTGCTGGAAAGAAGGGGAGTGTCATGAAAGACATGGACCTCTTCCAACTGGGGCTCGGTCTGGAGACAGGCGCCCAAGAGGAAGACACCGTAAGCGGGGTAATGCCCGCCAACGTAAATGCTGCTGCCGGAATTTTGGACGACAGCCGTGACGATCACTTCATCCGCCGTGACGGCGATGTTTTTGCGGGCACCCATCTCATCATCGAGGTGGTGAATGGGCATGGCCTTGATGATGAGGCTCGGATTCAACAAGCGTTTCGCGACTGCGTAACGGAGTGCGGGGCCACGCTACTGCATATTCACACCCACAAGTTCTCGCCGCAGGGTGTAAGTGGCGTCGCGGTGCTGGCCGAAAGCCATATCTCGGTCCATACTTGGCCCGAGATCGGTTACGGCGCATTTGACGTCTTCATGTGTGGTGATGCCGAGCCCTGGCGTGCCGTGGACGTGCTTAAGGCCGCCTTTGGTACCGACGATGTGCGGGTTAGAGAATTGCGGCGCGGCAGCGGGCTGGTCACGGAGACAGGATTGGCAGCATGACGGAGTGGGTGCGTGAGAGCCTGCATCCGGACTACGCGCAATCTCTGCGCGTGGGCGAGGTGCTTTATGACAGCGAAACCGAGCACCAGCGATTGAGAGTGTTCGAAAATGGCACATTCGGCCGTGTGCTGACGTTGGATGACGTGGTGCAAACGACCGAAGGCGACAACTTCATCTACCACGAGATGATGGCCCATGTGCCAATCTTCGCCCATGGTTCGGCCTCTCGCGTTCTAATCGTTGGCGGCGGTGATGGCGGCATGGCGCGAGAGGTTCTGCGGCACCAGAACGTTTCACATGTCACCATGGTTGAAATCGACGCTGGCGTGGTGGAGTTCTCCAAGGCATATCTGCCGATGTTGAGCCAGGGCGCCTTCGACGATTCCAGGCTCGATCTGGTTATCGCGGATGGGGCGGATTTCATCCGCTCCACCAGCGGGGGTTACGACGTGATCATCGTGGATTCGACCGATCCGATCGGGCCGGGCGAGGTGTTGTTTACCGATACCTTCTATGCACATGCGAAACGGGCGCTTGCGCCAGAAGGGATCCTGGTTACCCAGAACGGTGTTCCGTTCCTACAAGGTCAGGAACTCACCAACACCATGCGCGCTTTCGCAGCGCTGTTCGCTGATCCGGCCTGCTACCTGGCGACGATACCGACTTATGCCGGTGGGCCCATGGCTTTCGGCTGGGGGACTGACGGGGAGGCTCGTAAAACGCCGTCGGACGTTCTGCAGGGACGGTTTGACGCTGCCGGGATTCAGACCGGGTACTACACACCCGCCGTTCACAAAGGTGCGTTTGCCTTGCCAGGATATGTGCAGAAACTGATGCCCTGAACAAGGCACACTCGGCTTCTGTTCGATCAAGTTCTTGGCCGTCCAGAGATGATGAAACTTGTTTCAAACTATTTTCGTTCACGCCTACTTACGCCGTTTGAGCATTTGCAGTTTGTGTTCAAGAGGTCCGGACCAAACGGCTCGTGCGCGTCGGCTCCTTCAGGGCTGACGATCTGAGAACCGTGATTCCATCTTGGTCCTACAAAGAGGCCCGTTTGACCGATAGCTTTCGATGAGGGCGTTCATTGAATGAGGGACCGCAGATAAAGTGCTCGGTGAGGTTCTGTCTTGTTCCAAGCCGAAGAATTCCGGGTCTTCGGCTTCGACGATGCGGAAGGCTTTCCCATCCAACTGAAAGTAGTGCGGCTCGGTCGCCTTGCCGGGAGAATCGCGCTGGACATCTTTTGGCGTCATGCGTGAAATCATGATGACGTCAATTTTGTAGAGGCTTTCGCTCGAAAGAGGTGTGGGAAATGTTCCATATGGAACATGGCTGTGCATTTGCCCCCATGCAAGAGAAATGACCGAAGCGGCTCAAATTCGCGCGGCAAGAGCCCTGATCGGATGGTCCCAAAAAGACCTGGCCGAGGCCCTGGGTGTCTCGACAATGACAATCAAGAGGGCTGAGGGCAGCGGAAAGCCTGCGGCGCCACCCGAGACCCTCGGAGCGATCCGCACGCGTCTCGAGGCTGAGGGCGTGGTCTTCATTGATCGGAATGGTGGTGGGCCCGGGGCGAGGCTCAAAGCCTGAGCCAAGACTGTAAGCTTGGGTTCCTATCGCCTCCATTCACAGGCGATGCGTGCCATCACGTTTGCCAGATAGCGCGTCTCAGCCTGCCACGATGAACTGGATGCCGTCATCCAGCCGAACCGCCGTCAGACGACCGGAGTAATAAGCGCCCGTATCAACGCAGATCCGGCCCGGGCGTTGCACCGGGTCGGGAGCGTCGAAGTGTCCGTGAACCAGGAGCGTGTCCCGGAGCGGCTGATCGCCGAGGCCGTCGGGATGTCCCCAGATCATTCCGCGTTCGTCTTTCGTGCCATCGCCGATGCCGGGGTTGCATCCGGCGTGCGTAAAGAGGACCGACCCGGAGCGGTAATGCGTCGGAAGAGTCTTCAGGAAGGCGATATCAGGGGCCATTTTCTCCGATATCCGGTTGCGCAGACCGATCAGATCAGCCTCGCCTGGGGTCCTTGGCGGAAGCGGCTCGCCGTAGCTCGCAATGGTCTGAAGCGCACCATAGCTCAACCAGCTTTGCCCTGCGATCGGCTCATCGATGAAGTCGAGAAGGGCGGCCTCGTGGTTTCCGAGTATTGCGACTGCACCGCCGCCGGTGTCTTCAACAAGCGAGCGGATCACCTCCATCACCTCTGCCGAACGGTCCCCGCGGTCGATATAATCCCCCAGGAAAACAAGCTGTGTCTGGCGCGCGTCATTCTGGCGCAGCGCATCCTTCGCGATCGTATCGAGAAGGGCGATCAGGAGATCATGGCGACCGTGGATATCGCCAATGGCGTAGACGCGCATGTTCTCGGGCACACGGGGCAGGGCAGGGCTCCATCTTCTCCGGCACGGGTAAGAACCATCCGTTCCGCGCCAGTTCAGGCGGGTAGCACAGGGAATCCGAGACGACTACCCTGCAACTGGGAGTGATCTTCGAACCGAGAGGTGAGGCTCTTGGCGCGAACGATCCAAGGCGCCGGTGGGCCCATTCTCTGGAGACGTCAGCGAGGCAACGGCCTAGAACGAAGAACACTTGCGCTGCTACTCCTGGCGGAAGGCTGCGTCTTTGCCACAGGCTGTTTGACAAAGGATTCGTCAGAAGGCTGCTCAAGAATTCAGCAAAGAACTGGCGAATTGTCGCCATTCGGCGTATAAACTTTCGTATAGGACGGCATTTTCTAGCCGTTCGCCGCTGCACTGTTTACCGCCACGTCAACTTCCTGTCATGTTGGCGCCATACCGAGTGAGCCGTTGTGGGCGGGTCGGGGGACTATAGAGTTATGAAATTTGAGACCATAGGCGCAGCTCAGGTAGAGCGTCGACTTGATAAACTTCTTTCAAACTCGACCGCGCCGATGGCGCGGTGGTCGTGGCAATTCCGTATTTTCAAGCGCTTCTGTGACGTCACCTTTGCGCTCGGCATGCTGCCGACCGTCGGGGTGATTTCCCTCATCCTTCTCATTTTGAACCCATTCTTCAATCCAGGCCCACTGTTCTTTCGGCAGGAACGCATGGGGCTTGGCGGAGAGCGCTTCCGGGTATGGAAGTTCCGCACCATGCTGTGTTCGCCCGATGGCGTGCGCGCCCATGACGCGCCGCTGGAGCACGACAGGGTGACGAAACTTGGGCGGCTTATGCGGCGGTCGCGCATCGATGAATTGCCAAATATCTTCAACATTCTGGCCGGTGACATGTGTCTCGTTGGTCCGCGTCCCGATGCCTGGGAGCACGCGGTCGAGTATCTTTATACGATCCCCTACTACAGTGACCGCTTCCGCGTGCGGCCCGGGATTACCGGTCTTGCCCAGGTGCGCGGCGGCTATGCCGATACGAACCGTGCGATCGAGCGGAAGGCACGCTTCGACCGCTATTATGTGCGCAAATCCTGCGGACGGCTCGATCTTCATATCCTGCTCGTGACCGCGCTGATCGTCTTCACCGGCCACGGCGCAAAGTAAACCGATGGATGGTGGCACTAATCCATCCGAGAGCTGCGCGGCCGACCGGGAGGCGGATCTTCACTGGTTTCTTGCGCAGCTGAAGCCTGGCGGCTTCAAGCTGGCAACCCGCAATCTCGCCCGCCAGGGGTTTGAGACCTTCATGCCGTTCCAGGACATCACGCGGCGTCGCGCAGGCCGGCTCCACGCAGACACGCGCCCGATCTTCCCGGGCTACCTCTTCGTGCGCATTCTGCCCGATGCCTCCGGCTGGCGGTCGATCAACAGCACCTACGGTGTTGCGAAGCTCGTGGCCCTTGAGGGCGATCGTCCGACCGAGGTGCCCCGCGGCATCATCTCGGATCTGCGCGCGCGGATCGGGACGGATGGCGCCTTTCTCCCGGCGCGGGAGTTTGCGGTGGGAGACGGCGTGCGCGTGGTCGCGGGCCCCTTCGCGAACGCGATTGCTCGGATCGACGCGCTTCCTGAGAAGGACCGGATTTTCGTCCTTCTCGAGATGATGGGCCGCCAAGTGCGGGCGATGGTGCAGCCGAGAAACCTCGAACTGCTCTGAAAGAGCCCTGCGTTCGCGCGGCATTGTTCCCACTGAGAGAACAAAGTGGCCTGCTTCCGAAAACCCCTTGACCCGATTGGAATTTCTGCGAACGTGTTCACACGTGAACACCATGCTTGGGGAGTTTGCGACAGTTCTGGTGACGATCCCACGGCGCATCCCGCGCGAGCGCCGGTGCGGTAGCTTTTGCCCGGTGAGCAGGGCGTGAGCAGCCCGAGCCTCGCCGAGATGCGCGAAGACGCCCGCTTCCGGGTGCTGCGGCTTCTCGAGGACCAGCCAGATCTCAGCCAGCGCCAGATCGCGGAAGAGCTCGGCATCAGCCTCGGCAGCGTCAATTACTGCCTGAAGGGGCTCGTGGACCGGGGGCTCGTCAAGATCCGCAACTTCCGCTCAAGCCGGAACAAGATGGGCTACGCCTACCTCCTGACCCCGCGCGGGGTCGCGGAGAAATCTGCGCTGACGGGAGCCTTTCTCGCGCGGCGCATGCGCGAGTACGAGGCGCTCAAGGCGGAGATCGCGGCGGTCGAGGAGCAGATGGGCGAAGCGGGCGAGGACTGGGCGCGGTGAGCGGCGTTATCGGCAATTCGAGTCGCAGGGCGAGTTTTTATAACTACGAAAACTCGGGCAAAAAATGCGAGGAAAATGTCGGGGGCGGTGAATTTCCCGTCAATAAAAGGGGCGCGGAATTTACCGTCCATAAAAGGGGCCCAGGTCTCGAGGCGCGCCTTCGGCGAGCCTGTAAAATACAGGCAAAGAACAGGCCATAGATTTGTCACTCTTGATGATTAATTGCTCTGCCGCGGTCCTTTTAGCGAGGGGGCGCATCGCGTCGTGACCCGTCTTTACGACAGCCGGAAACGTATTCTTGTCACCGGGGGCGCGGGGTTCCTCGGCTCGCACCTGATCGACCGGCTTCTCGGCCAGGGGCACGAGGTGATCTGCGCCGACAATCTTTTCACCGGCACGAAGCGCAATCTCGATCACCTGCACGGAGAGCCCCGGTTCGAGTTCATGCGCCACGACGTGACCTTCCCGCTCTACGTCGAGGTCGACGAGATCTACAACCTCGCCTGCCCGGCCTCGCCGATCCATTACCAGCACGATCCGATCCAGACGACGAAGACCTCCGTCCATGGCGCGATCAACATGCTGGGGCTGGCGAAGCGGCTCAAATGCAAGATCTTCCAGGCCTCGACCAGCGAGGTTTACGGCGACCCGAACGTGCACCCGCAGACCGAGGCGTACTGGGGCAACGTGAACCCCATTGGCACCCGCTCCTGCTATGACGAGGGCAAGCGCTGTGCCGAGACGCTGTTCTTCGACTATCACCGGCAGAGCGGGCTTGAAATCAAGGTGGCGCGGATCTTCAACACCTACGGCCCCCGGATGCACCATGCGGACGGGCGGGTGGTGTCGAACTTCATCGTGCAGGCGCTGCGCGGCGAGCCGATCACGATCTATGGCGACGGGAGCCAGACGCGGGCGTTCTGCTATGTCGACGACCTGATCGAGGGGTTTCTGCGGCTGATGGACACCGATGCGAGCGTCACCGGGCCCATGAACCTCGGCAATCCCGGCGAGTTCACGATCCGGGAGCTGGCGGAAACGGTCGTCGAGATGACCGGCGCGCGGTCGGAGATCGTGACCCGGCCCTTGCCGCAGGACGACCCGAAACAGCGGCGGCCCGACATCTCTCTGGCGGAGAAAACGCTTGGATGGGCGCCCGAGGTGCCCTTGCGCGAGGGGCTTGAGCGGACGATCGACTTCTTCAAGGAAAGATTGCGAGAGCTTGCGCCGGCCTGATGGCCCGGAAAGCCTGCCGAAAACGCAGATGACGCGCTCAACCGGACATATCCGAGACGTGCTGCCCGTGCGCGAGAGCGAGCGGGCGCTCGGTCGACATGACATGGCGGCACGCCAGTCTCCCCGCGGATGGAACTGACGTGGCGCACGGCCTGGTTCGAAAGCAAGGCGTGGGTCAAGGAAGCGCTCGGGGTCTCGGAGGAGGTGCTCCATGTCCATCTGGGTCTCGCGGTGTTTCTCGGCCTGGCGCTGCTTCTCCGGCGCCGTCGCTTCGGGGTCGCCCTCGCCTGGCTGATCCTTCTGTGTCTCCAGGCCCTGAACGAAGCGCTCGATGCGCGCGACTGGATCATGTGGACGGGCGACGTGAACTGGCGCGAGACGCTCGCGGATTTCGCACAGACGCTCTTCTGGCCGACCGTGCTTCTGCTGCTCTGGCACTTACGCGCATTGCGCGGGCGGGGCGCGTGATGGTGGGGGCGGAGACGTGAGTACCGGGCGCGCATCGGTTGCCAACGACGGCACATCGCCCATGACACCTGACCAGTTGGACGAGGTGATCCGCGGCTGGCTCGGTGGGCCCGGGGCGGAGACGGCTGCGCCGGCCGCGGTCGCTGCCATGACGGATGAAAACGTCGCGGCCCTCCTCGAGCGGATCGATTTCCAGGGGGTCGCGGGGCTTGTCAGCGCCGGGCTTCCCGGCAGTGCCCCTCTCCCCGATCGTCTCGTGCGGGGGCTCAGGTCCCGTCTCGTCGAGGCCGAGATGCGGGAGGCCGAGCATGCCGAGACCCTTAAGAGAGCACTCACCGCTCTCTCGGTGGCAGGCATTGAGCCGCTCATTCTCAAGGGAACCGGGCTTGCCTATCGGCATTACGAGCACCCCGCGCAGCGGATCCGCGGCGACACCGATCTCCTGGTGGCCCGTGCAGAGTTTGATCGTGCCGTGCGCGTTCTGAAGGAGATCGGCGGCGAAGCCTACCCGATGCCGGCGGGGCTCAAAGAGGCGACGGCGCGGCACGTCCTCTTCCATTCGCAATTGGGGATGGTGGAGGAGATCGATCTTCATTTCGGGCTCTCAGGGAATGCGGTCTTGCGGGGGCTCTTTCCCTACGAAGCACTCGCGAATACCGCCGTCCCCCTTCCAGAGCTCTCGCCGGAGGCCCGGGTCGTCTCGGATGTCGAGATGCTGCTCATCACCGCGATGCATCGCCTGAAGCATCGCCAGTCGGTCTATTACGTGAACGGCGTGAAGTATCTCAGCATCGATCGGATGATCTGGGCGAAGGATATCGATCTTCTCGCGAGGAACCTCTCCTGGGCCGGTTGGGGGGGGCTCCTCGATCGCGCGCGCGAGACCGGGCTTTCGGGCGCGGTATTGTCTGGCCTAAAGGCCGCGGAAAACACGTTCGGGACGCCTGTTCCCAAAGACATATTGCAGATCCTTGACGGGAGAGAGCCGGGGCGGGCATCGACGTTTCTCACGAGCGGTGTCCTGGGGCAGGTCTGGATGAACCTCATGGCGACACCGGGCTTTAATCGGAAACTCCGTTTCCTGAAGGACCTGGTTCTGCCGCCGGCCGACCGCATGCGGGAGGCCTTCGCAGACGTCCGGCCATCCTGGCTGCCCTGGCTTTACCTTTACAGGGCGGGACGGGGCATGGGGGTGCTTGTCCGCCGCTACGCGGAGGGATCGCCGTGACGTTTGCCTCGATCCTGCGCTATGCGAGGCCCTACCGCGCGCAGCTCACCCTCTGCGTCATCCTGATGGTCGGCCAGTCCCTCGCTCTCCTGACGATGCCCTGGCTTCTTGGAATTCTCTCGGAGGCGGTGCTTGTCGAGACGGAGATCGCGATCGGCTGGATCGCCCTCAGCCTGATCGGCCTTTTCGCCCTGCAGGCGGTGTTCCAGGTCGGCCGAAGCTTCGTTCTGACGGGTGTGGCGCAGGGGATCATCGCCGACCTCCGGAAACAGGTCTACGCCCATGTCCAGGACCTGCCCATGGCGGTTCACCTGGAGCGCACGAGGGGCGACCTCATTTCCATCGTGACCTACGAAACCGAGCGGCTGGGATCCTTCCTGACAGGGCCCGTGCTGTCTCTCGGGCCACAGGTGATCACGCTCCTTGGTGCGATCGCTCTCATGGTCGCGCTCGATCCCGTCCTGGCCATTCCGATCATCCTCGGCGTTCCCCTGGCGGTGCTCCTTGCAAAGCTCTTCGGGCGCCAGTTCCGGTCGGTCGCGCGTGAGTGGCGGGAGGCCTATGTCCGGACCGTGAGCACCGTCGAAAGCCATCTCGCGATGCTGCCCGCGATCAAGTCCTTCGCGCGCGAGCCCGAAAGCGGGGCGACCTACGGGCGCGAGGTCGAGGACCTGCGCCGGCTCTCGGTCCGGATGGCGCGCCGACAGGCATTGCTTGCGCCCATCATGCTCTTCGTGGCCGCGACGGCCGTCGTCGCGCTTCTCTGGGCGAGCCAGTCCAGGGTTGGCGCCGGCGGGCTCGACACGGGCGCGTTCATCTCCTTCCTGCTTTACGCGGCGCTCCTCACGCGCCCTGTCTCTGATCTCGCGACCCTCTGGGGGCAGTACCAGGCGGCGCGCGGGTCTCTCGAACGCCTTGACGCGCTGCTGGGCCTTGAGCCCGAGGTGCATGACGAGGGTAGGGGCCTGGGCGAGGTTAGGGGAGACATCACCTTCGAGGGGCTCTCGTTTGCCCATCTATCCCGCGATCCGGTTCTGAAGGGCATCGATCTCCACATCCCTGCCGGAGAGACCGTCGCCCTGACGGGCGAAAACGGCGCCGGGAAAACAACCCTCGTCGAACTCCTGATGCGGTTCCATGCGCCCGATGAGGGGCGTATCCTGCTCGATGGCCAGAACATTGCGGGGGTACGGCTCCACGCGATCCGTGGCGCGATCGGCCTTGTTCCGCAGCGCGCCTATCTCTTCGACGGGACGGTGCGCGAGAACATTCTCTTCGGGAAGCCCGATGCCAGCAATGCCGAGCTTGCCCGCGCGGCCGAGCAGGCGCAGGCAGCGGGGTTCATCGAGAGGCTTCCGCAAGGCTATGACACGCGCATCGGCGACAAGGGCGTGAAGCTTTCCGGGGGCGAGCGCCAGAGGATCGCGCTGGCGCGGGCACTACTGAAGGATCCGCCGATCCTCGTTCTCGACGAGCCGACGGCAATGTTCGATCCGGACGGCGAGGCGGCATTCGTGGCCTCAGTGCGTGACACACTCGCGGGGCGCACTGTTGTCCTGATCACGCATCGCCCTGCAAGCCTTGCCCTTGTCGACCGCGTGATCGAGCTCGGACAGGGCGCCGTGATCTCCGATACCCGAACCAACGCGAGGCCGCGCGCGGTCGTGGCCGCGGCGGGAGGTTCGTCGTGAGCGGGATTGCGGGGATCGTGGATTTTGCCGGCCGTCCGGTAGATCCGGACGAGCTTCAAGGCATGCTCGGGATCATGGACTACCGTGGGCCCGATGGGCGCGGCGTCTGGCTCTCGGAGACGGTGGCGCTGGGGCAGGGGATGCTCCGCACCACGCCGGAGGCCCGGGAGGCCGAGATGCCGCTCGTCAGCGCCGATGGGGACCATGTTCTCGTCATGGACGGGCGCGTCGACAACAGGTCGGATCTCCGCAAGGATCTCCTCGCGGCCGGGGCACTCCTCAGGACCCAAGCGGACGAGGCGCTCGTTCTCGCCGCCTACAGGCTTTGGGGCGCGGAGTGCGTCAAGCGCATCGATGGTGACTTCGCGCTTGCGATCTGGGACGGCAGAGAGCGCAAGCTCTTCGTTGCGAGGGACCGGCTGGGCTTCAAGCCGTTCTTCTACCACTGGAGCGGATCGCGCTTTTACTTTGCCTCCGATATCGCGGCGCTGGCCCGGCATCCCGAGATCCCGACCGAAATTGACGAGTTCACGGTCGCCCAGGTCATTGCGAATGATTACGTGTCCAATACCCACTCGATCTGGACGGGGATCTCGAGACTTCCGCCACGACAGGCCGGATTGGTCGATGGGTCGGGTCTCACGTCATCGACTTACTGGGATCCGCGAGACGTCCCTGATGTCCGTTACGACAGCCAGGACGCGTATGTCGATCATTACCGCGAGCTTCTCTTCGACGAGGTCCGCCGCGTGTCGCGCACGGTCGGACCACTAGGATGCGAAGTGAGTGGAGGGCTCGACTCCTCGGCGGTCTTCTCCGTAGCGCACGCGCTCGAAAAGGACGGATGCCTGCTGACGCAGGACCTCAAGGGATACACGCTGAGGTTTTCGAAAGGGGCGCCAACCGATGAACTGGCCTACGTACATGCCGTGTCCGAGCACCTGGGGCGCCCCGTGCGCGAGATTGATGCCAAGCTTCCGGAACTCGACTGGTATGAGGCGTATGCCCGCGAGCGATGCGCCCTGCCACCGTGGCCGAACGGGGCGATGCACCGCGACGAGTACCAGGCGGTGCAATCCGATGGATGCCGTGTCCTTCTGAACGGTGTCGGAGGGGATCAATGGCTTGCCGGATCCATGTCCGCAACCGAAGAGCTCGTCGCGCGGAAAGAGTGGGCCCTGTTGTGGCAATTCCTGTTCGGATTGTCGCGTGCGAAAGGACCGGGCCGCGCGGTGTACGAAGAGGTTCGTTTCGGACTTTATCCGTACCTTCCGAAGAGGATGCGATTGGGGTTAAGGAAAGCCATGGGCCGTCCCGTTCATTCCTTCCTCGGGCCGGCGTGCCTATCTCGGCGGCTGAGAGACCGGCTCGAAGACGCCGGTCGGATACAGAGCCCTGCCTCGGGTCAGAGCCGATGGGCCGGACTCGGCATGCTGGACAACGCGGCATTGGTGCATGCCAAGGAGACAATGGAACTCATGGCCGCCTTGGCAGGCCTGGAGCTGCGCTCGCCTCTGTCAGCACGGAGACTGATCGAGTTTTCGTTTGCGGTGCCAGCCGCGCGGCGTCGTTGGGACGGTCTTGATCGCTCAATACACCGGCGCGCGCTGCAGGGCGTTCTGACGGACACGGTTTTGAAGCGCTTTGCCAAGACAACCTTCGAGGATGTCTTCGATGGATACTTCCCCGATCTTGTCTGTCACTCCGACTGGCGCAGGACGGGCATCAGCCTGGGATGGCTCGATGCGCCCCAATTCGAAAGGATCGTGGCGTCGGCGGCAAATGATGCCGGCGCCCATCAAGCCCAGATCACGGCCTGGAACGCCTTCTCTTGCGTTAGGGTCGCGGTTGAGCGATAATAAAGCCTGTATTTTAGGATGTGCACTATGACCCGGAATGAAGGAAAGTCCGAAAAGCGTGCCTATATGGCGCCGCGGCTCGAGACATACGGGCCGATTTCGAAGCTGACCACACAGAACAAACCCGGAACTCGAACCGACGGTACAAACGAGACCATCGGAAACCGCGGCATGGGCAAATAAAAGAAGCCCGTTTCTTGGAAGCAGCATCCGATCTGGCTCGATCTGCCCCTATCTATCTGCTGATGCAGGCCCGGAATCCCTGATCATTCGACGTCCACATTCGATGCGCAGTCACCTTGCGGATGTCAGTATGGTCGCCAGTCTGCCACCCTACGATGGGGAGATTGTGAGTTCTTGGAAGAACCCGGACGGGTCGCCCTGGGGTAGATCGCTGCGGGCCGAGCATGGCTACTGCATCGAGGTCAGTGGATTGTGCGATTTCCGGTTCGGTTCGCTCGGGGAGAGTTTAACCTGCAATCTGCTCGAAGGCCGGGCCAGAGGCGATGCGGATCACGTCTTCTCTGCAACAATCCAGCCATTGATCGAGAGCCTGCACGGGACCTGCGTCTTCCATGCGGGCTGCGTACAAGTGGGCGATGGGGCGGTCGTGTTCATGGGGGAAAGCGGGCGCGGCAAATCCACCCTGGTGACAGATTTCGCGATGCATGGGGGACGCTTTCTCACGGACGACGTTCTGGTCGTGACCCAGGACGGGAAGCCGACGGCACATCCGCATGACGCAACTGTGCGCCTTTGGAGTGACAGCATCGAGGGTGTGGGTGCTCAGGGGGCACATATCGAGACTTACGCGAGCTATACGCGCAAGCGGCGGCTTCGGGCCGGCGCGGGTTTTCGTCAAGCTAAGCGTCCCACACCTATCCGCGCGGCATTCATTTTGGGGGATCGGGAGTGCGAGGATGTCTCCATTCGGGATCTCGGAGGAATTGCGTCGCACAAGGCGTGGATCAGACACCTGTTCGTTCTGGATCTCGAGCGGAAAGAAGCTTTCATGAAACTCTTCGAGGGCACGGCTGAAATTGCGGCGAACGTTCCGACGTTTCAGCTGGAGTACCCGCGGGACTACGCGGCGCTGCCAAGATTGAGACATGCAATCCTGTCTGCCGTCGAAGACGAACGCCTTGTCCATTGAGCTTAATACGCGATTTCGTGTGAGAGATCACGTCATCATGCGGGAAATCGCCGGCGAGGCGGTGCTGCTCGATATGGAACAGGGCATGTATTACGGGCTGAACGAAGTCGGCGTGGAAATCTGGAAGCTTCTGGAAGAGGGTAAGTCCCCAGCAGAGACCGTGGAAACACTGAAGAGTAAATTCGAGGTCGATGCCATGACACTGATGAAAGATCTCCTCAATTTGACCTCGGATCTGGTCGAGGCCGGTCTTGTCCAGGCTGAGTGATGGGCGTGTGAGATTGTGTCCGGCATTGTCGGCAGTGCGTGTCGGGGTTTCGTACCAAGATCGGTTCTTTGTGTTCGGTTTGAGGCGTGGCCGACGATCTCATGCCGTTGAAGAAGCGGCCACAAAAGGGTGGACTGCGAAACGTCCCATTCTCCAAATGGCCTTGGAGGACCAGGGTTTTTGTCACGGCAATTAGGAAGCACCTAGGGCTGAGCCGAGCCGGGTGAGTAACATGCATACGAAAACCAGGCGCGCCGATGATAAGATGTGTAAGCCTTGCGTTATCGAGCATTTGGGGCGGGCCAGGGTAGGATAATTTGAAGAAGAATGATCTGTTTGCGTCTAAGCGTCTTCCCACGGTATTAAGGCCCAAGCAGTTTCCAAATAGATTTTTATGAAGTTGGACGTGCGTTGCCAAAAGTAGTGAGGATCAAATTAAGCCAGTAGGAGGCGCGATATTTTCTTGCTCTTAATTATGCAGATTTTCTTAATTTCCATGTGCGTTAAATTTAATTCTTTAAAAAATGAAGTCTATCTATTGTGCGTTAATTTTACGCCGACGTATTGCTTCTAATCGCAAAAGTTTATTTAAGAGTTGATGGAATTTTGTATACATGTTGAGAGATTGCCATACGAGAGTATCTTTCACACTGCACAAAAAGAAGTCTAGATGCTCCCTTCGCTTTTAGTCTGTGGGTTGGCAAGAAGCATCGGAGGCCGGATTACGGAAAGTCTTTCGATTGTGAATCAGATTTGTGCAGCTTCAAGTAGTGGTAGTAGTATTATTATTACCAATGACAATAAAGATGCAACTGCGCCGCATCTCGCAGCGTGGTCCGCGGAGGATGCATCAAGAAAGGTAATCATCCTCGACGGATTGGTAGCTGCGATACCGCATCGCGTCGATCGTCTTGCATTTGCTCGTAACCTTTATTTGGTTGAATTGAATCGTATGAAGCCCGGGCCGGAGATCGTTATTATACTCGATCTAGACGGCGTGAGCTCAAGTATTGATGTGGAGATGGTTAAGCGAGCAATCACGACTGGACCCGCAGCGTGGTCCGCGCTTTTTCCAAGTCAGGACGGTCCGTATTACGACTTATATGCACTGCGACGAGAAGGGTGGGTGTCCGGGGATGTGTGGCATGAGCTCGACGACGCGGTTCGCTGGACTAGCGCAGGCGCTGTACGAGCTTTGAATAAACTATGCGCTGGTAACCTTACACCAAGAGTCTATCGATGGGCTCGGCGCCGGATTGTCGGAAGTCGGCAGTACTTACTTCCCAGCGATCATCCAGCCATTGAAGTTGATAGTGCTTTTGGGGGGATTGGCGTCTACCGTCGGTCAGCTCTCACTGGTGTTTGGTATGGAAGTCGAGACGCAGATGGTTCAACGATTTGTGAGCATGTGGTGCTGCACAGACAAATGCGTATGCGTGGAGAACGACTCTTCATTACGCCAGCTCTACGAAATGCTTCTCCGGTTGAGCATATTGTCGAAGGTAGCGGAAGGCCAATACCGTCAAGCTTAGTTGGTGTAGAGGAACACCAAAAAAAAAGAACATGATCAATAATGGTTGAATCTCCCATCAATGGATCCCGCTGTGAGTTCCTATTCAATGAAACTGTTCTTGGAAAATACAGTGCAAACTATTTTGTTGATCAAACCAATGGCTATATTTTCGTTGAGAGCCCTCATTGGCTCGACGAAGCATACTCCTCCGCACTAAGCATACTCGATACCGGGGCACTGCAGCGCGCAGTGTCATCCGCTGACATTGTCTACGAAGTGCTGGAGCATCAATCAGATTCAATTCGACATGGTAAGGGTGTTGATGTTAGCGGCGGATATGGATTGTTTGTTAGAGCGATGCGAGATCGCTCTAAGAACTTTTACTGGAGTGATCCATACGCCGAAAATTTGGTCGCGCGTGGATTTTAAGCGGCACCAGGGCATTACGCCGTAGCCACATTGTTTGAGGTTTTGGAGCATCTGCCAGATCCTGTTTCGTTTCGGAAAAATGCAATTGAGATCTACGATCCGGAGGTGATCATTTTAAGCACACTCCTATATGAGAAGTTCGCAGTACCGCCGCGGGATTGGTGGTATTGGGTGTTCGAATCCGGACAACATACTGGGTTCCGTACTTGGGAATTGATTTCCGAATTGTCGGAACTGGTTGGCTATAGGATATTTAGTCTGCAAGGTGGGTTATTCGCGTTAGCTAGGGGATCATTTACAGTTTCCAGTACTCCTATGCCCCATAGGGCATGGCGAAAAGTTCAGTGAGGGATAGAACGATGGCTCAGAATTAAACGAGTTCCGGTCGACGGCGCATTTTCAGATAGTATGATGCTTAAAAGCAGAATGCACCGCTCCTGAGTCGAAGCTTCTTAGAAACAGTAAAAGTTTATAATGCCTACCACAGTACGGAGCCGTTTGAGAGATTTCATTTCGGTATCTGAACAACTAGACGGACCGTAACTGGGACTACATCCTGAAAGAAAATGCGCGTCCACTTAAGAGATGAGTTCAGACCCCTCTTTATGAAGAAAAGTAAAAGTTTGCATGCTATTCAACGTTAGCTCATGAAGATCGTCCCATCATTAAGCCTAGCGGACTTACCCTCGCCGCCAGGTGGTCAAGTTGGTTGGCCATGGACGAAGGCTGGCAAGCCATTCCCTCAAAAGCGTGGCGATGGCACACCCTGGCCAAGTATACGGATTGTAACGCCAAGCTATAATCAGGGTGAATACATTGAGGAAACTATCCGGTCTGTCTTACTGCAGGGGTATCCAAATTTAGAGTACTTCATTGTAGATGGTGGATCTACCGATGGAACTTTAGAGGTGATTGATAAATATCAAGGTTGGTTATCCGGGTGGATAAGTGAACCCGATAGGGGGCAAGTGCATGCTATAAAGAAGGGTTTGGCTGGGACTGCGACTCAGTATTTCACCTGGATCAATTCTGATGATACTTACGAAAAAAATGCTCTTAAGATACTTGATCTCGCACGGGATGGCTATGCAATTGCAGGAGCTGTAAGTAATAAAAGAGAGGATAAAGTTCTTGAAATTAAAAAAAATAGTAAGTTAAACTTTAAAGATTATACCAAACGCGGCTCTCCTTCTATCTTTCATCAGCCTGGTGTGTTTTGGCCGAATACAAAGACGCTCATCTCCTCATTAGATGAGGAATTGCATTATACTTTTGATGTTAAGGTGCTTCTTTCATATCTCTTAGAGAAAAGTCACGTGGAATGCGTTGATCACAAAGTTGCTGTATTCAGACTTCATGAAAATTCAAAAACAATATCGCAGCCCTTAAGATTTCAGATTGAGAGGGTTAAAGTATTTGATGATATAATTTGTTCTAGTCAAGGAAAATTAAGAAGAGACTTAATGATTGAAATGGAAAAGAGGTATTGGTCGGAGTTCCTCAGATTGAAGCTGTTAGATCCTGAGTCGCGTGCAATAAGTGAAATTATACAGCAAATTAAAATAAGGCCAAATCGTTTTAATAGAGAGGCTTTAGGGGCGCTTCGCAGACTTATCGTACAATCAGGTTGGAAATAAATAACAAAAGATATCTTGACTGATGAGTGGCGGCGCGAGTGCGCGATCTTTTTGTTAGCGAAAAATTATTAAATAGTTAATCTGACACTATTGCGCAAATTTTTGTTTAATTAGGAGATGATTGATCTGTAGAGGTGGTTTTGGGTCACTTGAGCCTATTAAAGTGAACGCGTGCAAAAGGTATAGGGGACTCTGCTGGACCTCGAGAGTCTTGGGCTAATTTGTACGACATGCGGGTTTCGCTAGGAATTAAAGCTCTAAGTGATCGAGAAAATGATATTTACAATAGAGTAGTACAAACTGTAGCCTTATCGACACTTTGTGAATTGCTTTGAAAGACCCGACATCAATACAGGAAATAGGTATAAGATGAGTCTAGATACATATGTTGGGGCATCCTTGGTGGCCGAACTCTCTAATCGTCTTGGTTCATTTATTCTACCATGATTGACATTCCGACCTGGAGAAAGGCTTGGAGTATTCTAAATGCGCGGGAGCGACGCAACGCCTGGCTTGTGCTGGTTACAACTATTCTAAGCGCACTGTCGTCTGCAATAATGGTCGGGTCAGTTTTGCCCTTTCTGTCTGTGCTGGCAGATCCGACACGCATTGTTACAACACCGTGGTACGCATGGGCCTACAAATTTTTTGGTTTTAACTCTGAATATGGGTTCCTGGTAGGTTTAGGTTTTCTTTCTTTTTCCATAATCGCTTTCTCAAGTTTAGTCCAGATCGCAAACCTATGGGCTGTGACGCGATATACGACCAGGCGACAACACTCGATAGGGACACGGTTGCTCGCCAGTTATCTTAATCAGCCGTATGAGTTTTTCTTGAACCGACACTCTGGTGAAATGGGGCCTCGAGTGTTGGATGAAGCAGGTCAAGTAGTGGGGACTTTTTTGAAGCCCGCATCTGACTTTATTGCAGCCTGCCTTACTATCATCGCTGTTTTGGCTCTGCTACTGTGGGTGGAACCAATTGTTGCCATAATTGCATTCGTTGTATTGGGCGGAATATATTGGATCATTTTTCTATGTGTTCGCCTCACCTTGAAGCGTTATGGCGAGATCCGCGTCAAAGCCAATCGGGAGAGGTTTCGATCGGCAAATGAGTCGTTTGTTGGAATCAAGGACATAAAGTTACTAGGGAGAGAGGCCTCATATCTGACTCGATTTGTAGTTTCCTCCCTTCAAGTGGCCAACGTGGGATTGCGTGTGACCATTGTAGCGCAAGTTCCGCGTTTTACGCTCCAAGCGGTTGCAATGGGTGGAACTATCCTCTTGTGCCTTGTTTTGATCGACCCTGCGGATGTTGCTACCGGAGAAGCTTTGGAAGGGTTGCTGCCCATTATCGGTCTATTCGCGTTCGCTGGCCAACGCCTGATGCCCGAGTTTGCTAAGCTTTATCAATCTCTTGCCTCTATTCAGTTTGGCAAGGCGGCGGTTGACGCGGTCTATGGCGATCTAACGCAAAATATTGACTACAACGGACAAAAAACGTCCGTTTCGCCGATGAGTCTAGCAGAAACTCTTGAATTGAAGGATGTCTCCTATCGATATCCAAACTCTGATCGCGCTGGCATCGTAGATATCTCACTAAGTATCTGTGCGGGTGAAAAGATCGGGATTGTGGGGGGGTCTGGAGCTGGAAAAACGACCCTAGCGGACGTGATCCTTGGGTTGCTTTCTCCATGCAAGGGTAGTTTGGTGGCAGATGGCGTAGAGATTTCGTCCGATACCGTGCGAGCTTGGATGCAATGTGTTGGCTATGTTCCCCAGGAGATCTTCCTCACGGATTCTGCTGTCGCTGAGAATATAGCTCTCGGAGTGCCACCAGAGCAGATCGATCTCGCGCGCGTCCGTGAAGCAGCTCGGATCGCGCAGATCGATCAGTTTATAGAAAACGACCTTGGGGACGGTTATCAGACGCACATCGGTGAACGAGGGGTACGTCTATCCGGCGGTCAGAGGCAGCGGATCGGGATTGCCCGAGCACTGTATCACAAAGCCGATCTAATCGTCTTCGATGAGGCTACGAGTGCTCTTGACAATCTTACAGAGAAGGAAGTGATGGAGGCAATTGAATGCCTGCCAGGGGACAAAACAGTCTTAATAATTGCACATCGTTTAAGTACGGTGAAACACTGTGATCGAATTGTTGTACTTAAGAATGGGAGAATTGTTGGATATGACGAATGGGATGAGCTCATCAAACACAATACTGAATTTCAAAAGATAGCTCGCGTCGAATACACACGGGAAAGGCGGCAAAAGGACCAGATTCCAGATGGAGAGGGTTGATATATTAATTATACTCACTCATCAAAACATTATCATAGCTCATTTTCCGACTTACTTCAGCGATCTTACCTTAGGAAGAAGAAGAATGAATGATATCGACAATTGAGAAGGTATCTTACTTTAATCATTGCGGAGTTTTTAAGCGGAGGAATTCTTGAACGAATTCATTGGTAAGCCATCATTAATTTGTCGCGAGTTAACTGTCCAAGAGGGGCGGAATAAATTATTATGTAGATTGAGAGTATTTCGATGAAATGCTTCTCTCGAACTACCTTACCTACGCCAAGGACAAGCCTCGTTATGAATTAGTGAGTTAGGGTGACGATATGTAAGCGTACCAAAACTTAACGGCTGTGACGTCCAACAGCAGGCTCTAGACAAAATTACGGCTATGATCGGAATGCGGTGTTCAAAGCTGTGGTAGAGCAACCGACGCCTCAAATTTGGAAGAAAGCACTTGTGCTCGATGATGCCAAAAATTTGATAAGGGGAATCAACTACATCATCATTCCGCGAACAGTCGGCCATGAATGGTTGCCGGCCTGGAATGGAATTTTCGGATCATGAAGGCGTTCAGTCAACCACGGACTCTATTTCGAAGAAGGAAGCAAGTTGAGGCAGATATCGCGTCGGCTCTACGTGCCCTTCGCGAAGGTGCTACAATCGGCTTACATCTTGGGGCTGGAACAAGTCGAATAGAAGGCATGATAAA
The DNA here is from genome assembly GCF_032586175.1 of Ovoidimarina sediminis. NCBI lineage: Bacteria > Pseudomonadati > Pseudomonadota > Alphaproteobacteria > Rhodobacterales > Roseobacteraceae > Ovoidimarina > Ovoidimarina sediminis. The sequence continues at coordinate 22,216 of NZ_JAWHTE010000030.1, read as the reverse complement.
CTGCGATTTGTATAACCCGAATGCTGATCGAAAGGTGGATGCTACCTCTCTGGATGGGTTCGAGAATCTCAGTGTTGACCTCATTGAGCACCACCATATGATCGAGCATTTGTCATTCGATGACTTCAGACGAGCTGTCTCGGAATGGCATCGTGTCCTGAAGGAAGGCGGGCATCTTGTCTTCACTTGTCCCGATATTGCACGAATTTGCCGGCGCTACTTACTCCTTAAAGTACGCGGATACCTGTCAGACCAGTCGAAAGAAACAGACTATGCAATCAAGATGATCGTCGGATCACAAGAGCATGAGGGCATGTTCCATAAGAACCACTTTGATCCTAGCCGTGTGAGGAGGATATTTCCTATGCACGGATTCAAGGTTGAATACATCACAGCCTATCCGCGGCGCCCCACTCCTTCAATGCTTGTCATTGCGCGAAAAGCGAGTGGTCGTAATTAACCCTTCAGCCCATCCAGTAAATACTATGTAAAAATATTTTAAAAATTTATGTGCTGTACTAAATGTTAACTTGGTACTGGTCGCTACCAACGCAAAACAGCACTATCCTTAGAAAAATGCGAATATCCATTTTGAATTAATGGTACACGGAAGTAAATGGAGAGCTGTCGCTGCTAAACTCGGAGAAAATGGCAGTTCGCTTCGGGCATCGCGCCCTAATGTAACGGTTATTTTTGTCGAGATGAAACCCCTGTTCTGAACTGCGACATTACTGTGGCAATTCCATCGGCTAAACTAACGACAGTTAATGTAGAAGAAAGGTTTGTTTATGTGGCCTATTCGACATTGACCAACAGAATATAAACTTCAAAGTTCCATTTAAAAGCGTTGTGTACATCGGAAGGCTCACAAGAAGGACGCTTCGCACATGGGTGCTCTTTCGAACCGAAAGTGGTTTGAATAGCCAACTACACACGATCTACAGCGCACGTGGGCGAACTATGACTTTATTCCCATTGGCTGGAGAATCAGCGAATTCCAAATGCCGATTGGAATTGTTCTGCTGCGCACCAGGTGCCAAAATGCCGTTGGGCGACAACGGAAGTGACGAAAATTGGTTCTGTAAGGTTCTGGCGGTCATGGAAGCAATTGGTGCATTACAGCTTGCCGAGGACGGCTGAATACAGCCGTCTCCGACGCCTCACATTGCCGCAAACCGCAACGCTACTAGAAACTGATCGTATCCCGAAATGACCAGCATAGTATTGCGCCCCCCCTTTTCACAGATACGGTGAAGTGTTCCTGGCGACAATCTGACTCGCCAGGAACATCATTCTCGGATCTTGTTTCCTGATTCAAGCAAGATTTCGAGTTTTATTTGGCCATAACTATATTGACGCGCATTATATTATAGAATTGAAGATATATCAGAATCAGGTGCTCGGCTTATGACTGAATCTAATACAGTTGACGTTATTTTGACATGTTTTAATGAGGGAAAGACAATCAAAAGGGCTTTGGAAAGTATTAAATCTCAAAAATCGAAATTTATTTCCAAAGTTATTGTGATAGACAATAATTCTTCTGATAATTCTTGGGAAAAGATCTTAGAGTTTTGTGAGCATGAGAAGAATTTCAATTGCTTCGTTCAGTCGAAAGCGGGATTGCCAGCGGCAAGAAACATGGGAATACGAAAATCAACTGCAAAGTATATCGCATTTCTCGATGGTGACGATTATTGGATGCCGAGAAAGATAGAAAAGCAAGTAATCTATATGGAGCGCAAAGGCGCAAATTTCTCATTCACTGATACGTTTGTGGAGCGCGAAACCGGAAGCGCCGTTTTTGTGTGCAAAGATTTACCTAATGAACTGCATGCTCAAACAGAATTTCTTTTACGTTATTCCCCAGCTATATATCCGTCAACGGTAATGATGCGGAGAGATCTATTATCTCGAGTTGGCGAATTTGATGAGGACTTGCTTAGAGCGCAAGATACTTTAATGTGGTTACGTGTTTCGGTTAATACTCCTATGTATAAGATTAATTGTGCGCTTTCTTCTCGGACAATTTCGGAAAGTAGTCTTGGGTTCGACTATAGAAGAAAACGTCCATATGTGCTCAGAGCGATCTCAAAATTTCTTGCGGACTATCCCGAGTTTCAACATCTAGAGCGTGACGCGCGATTTTCAGTGGATATGCATTTCCTTTCAAAATCCACAAAGACCCGGAGGGACTTACTGCGCCCTGAAAACCTGCTAACCGTATTAAGGCATCCATTGCGAAGATCCATGTACGGATTGATTTTTGGATTATAAAGGAACGGCGTTAAAAAATTGTATGGTGGGCTTTGAAATTTTTTGAAAAGGTAGTTATTTTACTGTGAAGCCGGCAATAATTGTGTTGGCTCAAGAAGTGAGGGGCTATTACTATGATAAGTAAAATTCCAGTGTTCATTTTTAGTTTTAATAGAGGTAAGTTTCTAAGAAACGCTGTTTTTTCAGTTTTGCAAAATTTTCCTAGCAGCTCGTTGACGATTATTGATGATCATAGTGACGACCCAACAACCCTTCGTATCTTGGATGAACTTCGTCGGGTGGTAAGGGTTTATATTGCCCCAAGGCGGGACTACACCGCTACTACGGGAGGATTGCATGCGAACATGAATACAGCCATAAAGTTGGCCGAAGAAGCGGCGGCGACGTCGGTCTTATTCCTTCAAGATGATCAGCAAATTGTACGAAAGGTGTCGAATGAAGAGATCGAAGAGATGCTCGGATTTTTCTCAATAAAAGAAGCTTCGTTCGTTCTTAGTGTAAGTTTCTTGAAGAAAGGAGGTGGGCATCATGCGGAGATGTTCGAGCCCTTCGGTCATTTTCTGCGCAGACCAGCGATGGTAAAGCAGAGGCTGCCCAACAGGTTGATATCTTATTCAGATACGGGTATTTTCAATATACCTCGCCTGCGAGCAACGGTCGGCTCACTCGCTGAAAACGAGCCTTTGAATGAGATGCGTTCTAATGAGTTGGGCCTAGTGCTCGGTTTTGCGCCTTGGCCATTTTTGCACTGCTTACCCTTCCCAACATCTTACAAACGAAGGAAAAGAGGCTTGGTCGCTCACGTGGCCGATTTTCTGTCGGGTGCAGGAGTTCACCCAATTTCAATTATGACAGAAGCAGAATCGAACAGGCTAAAATCGCGTGATGTTTCAAAACCCGCGTTTGCTGAGGATTGGCTATTCGCACCAACCGCGCCAAAGTCGGAGGTTTGGTCGCTGACGGGTGGTGTATCAAATCTTGTCGCACGTGGAGGATGGCGAAGAAGATTTGGTAATATCCTTATTCGTATTGCGAAATGAAACGAAGTGTATGTCACTTTGCTTACTATTTTCAAACGACCCTTTGAATGAAGCGGAACCATGCTTTAAGTTGGAAGGATTGAGAAAATAATAAGAAAACATAAGAGGCGCACCAGGGAAGTGGTTTTTGTTTGCAGCAAATTGCACTCGCATTGGGGAAGCACATATATGCGATCAGAGCAACTCATTAGTCTGGTAAGGCCGTTTCTACCTGATCTTGAGATGAGTGTTTCATTCTTACCCAGCAATGTTGGAAGTCGAGTTGCAATTTTGAGTTGGGCCTTGCAGCAGAAATCCCAATCAATACTTTTTTTCACAAAGCATGCAATTCCTTCGGTAACTGCGCTCGTGCATCATATATTGAAGTCAAAGGGGTGCATCATATGTGCCGATTACGTAGATGGTGATCCGGAATATCTTGCTAGTGACCGAATAGATGTCCATATTGCAAGTTCCTATTCCTCACAAAGAAAATTAAATTTATTGATTGAATCGCGAAAAGGCAGCGGATCTCCATTGAGTCAGGACGTCTACGTTTTGTATCATGCGGCTGATATTCGCTTACACTTATCAGTTATTCAACCGAAGTACGACAAATTGAAGGTTTGTTACTTTGGGGCGCTAGAGAATTGTAAATTCGCAGATGATCTGCAGGGCAAAGTTACCTTAATCGACGGTTCCAATAGTGTGAAATTTGAAAATGGTTGGGCGAAGCTCGAGAGTTTTAACGCTCACTACTGTATACGACCAAAAAATGACAATGGCTCTTATTCGGCAAAGCCTTTTACGAAGGGAATAGTGGCTGCGGCTTGTAGATCGGTTGCTCTGGTTTCAATTGATACCGACGATGCAGTCGAGTTGTTAGGTAGTGATTATCCCTACTTTTTGAGCGACGCTTCCGCGGAAGATGTTATTTCTGGGGTCATATCATTAGAGGGCGACTTTGGTAGTCTTGATTGGAGACTTGCGCTCGACGCGACGATGGATGCCGGCCGCGTTGCGTCAGGAGCTTCATTGGCGAGGAGCCTTTCTGGTCTTGTGGAAGATCTTTCGGAATAAGCGGATGTGAGGATTGTGGTGGAGATTCCTTTTACATCGGTGAAAGTTATTTCTATTGATGAAGATGTTGATAGGAGAGAACGGCTAATTTCGGCCGGTTTTCCTGGCGAAATTGTAATGAGTTACTTACCAGCGATTGATTTCCGAGATCGTACATATAGTCAGACGCTGGACTTCTTAAATATCAAATTTGGTCCGTATCGTTATGGGCGTGTGTTATCGGCCAGTGAGGTCGGTTGCGCGCTAAGTCATAAAAAGGCGTACCGTTCACTTGGGTCTTTGAGTGTAGATTTGGGCTTGATTCTTGAGGACGATGTTAACTTCAACATTGGGTATTCTTGGAGGACGGTGGAGAATGCCTACGGAGAGGTTTTGAATGAGCTTTCGAGTCATGAACCCTTTGTGGTACATTTGGGTTGTAATAGGTGGGAATTTCAAAACGCGCGAAGGTTTAACGGAAATCTTTGTATTTATGAACCGGAAAAAGGTAGTATTTGGAATGCTCATGCTTACTTTGTTTCGAGGGGCGCAATTACAATCCTTCGATCTCAAGAGAGGGTCGAAAACTTAGCTGATGATTGGAGTTCTATATCCGAAACAGGGATTAAAATATATCTTTTTGATCCGGGTATTTTTCGCCAGGATCGATCGTTGGAAAGTAGGCTAACAAGGTTTATGAAGGTTAATCGCGCGCCATTGCCCTCCCGTTTCGCTAGTAAATTCAAGTATTGTGCGAAAAAGCGAATACTTAAGTTTGCGAAGCAGTATCAAAGTAGGTTCATTGATTTCAAGGATTTCTAAATTGTTCGTTTGGGAGCTGATCTTTTCATGTACTCGCGAGGCGGCTAAATGGTTAAGCTGCTAAGGGTTCTTCATCTTGCCACTTGGTATCCTCGCAAAGCTTCTCCTTTCTCAGTTCCTTTCATCAAGGCACACTATTTAGCTCTTGAGCCTTATGTACAGCAAAGATTGGTTCACATCGAGGTATCGGAAAATGACGAATTCGCCTTCACTTGGAGTGTTGCGTCTGAAGACCGATCCATAGTTCGACTTTCGGGGTTTCGTGGCCCGACACGGATACGCGAGTTTCTCACACTTGGTTTGCTTTTCATGCTGAGGTTTCGGCTAGGTCGGAGAAACTGGGACGTTGTACTTGTGCACGTTGCGTGGCCGACTTTTCGGTTTCCGAGAATGGTTAGAGCACTTTTTGGGAATCAGATTGTACTTATAGAGCATTGGTCTGCGTACGCTCATGATTTTTTCCTAGATCCAAGCAGCGAGGCACACGCTAGAATGCGGCAGATTTTTTCGAGCGATGCCCCTGTCATTGCAGTATCCCGCGATCTCGCATCGGACATCGTTGCGTTTGCACAGCGCGATGATTTGGATGTCCATGTAGTTCCCAATGTCGTTGACGATAAATTTCAATTTGTGGGCTTGCCGGAGTTTCCGTCAATTCTCATGGCTGCAAATTGGAACGGATTCCGGAGGCCCTTTTTCGTATTGAAGGCCATGCCAGAGCTGCTGAGACTTGTTCCTATGCTCACGCTCGTGATTGCGGGTGGAGGTCCGCAGCTATTCGCTATGAAGGAATACGTCGCTGCTCAGGAATGGGCTGAGCGCGTTAAATTTCTTGGCTATGTCGGGCGCGATCGTGTCGCTCAAGAGATGCGCATGGCGACCGTTTTGGCTCATCCAACGACGCACGAAACGTTTTCTGTCATTACAGCGGAGGCGGCGTGTTGTGGTGTTCCGGCTGTGGTGTCAAACGTGGGAGCTCTGCCAGAACTTTTGGTCTCGGGAAAGAATGGTCTTCTTGTAGAGAACGACGAGGGATCTTGGCGAGATGCGCTAGCGCGCGCGCTCGACCCGTCCATGGCTTGGGACCGCGAACAAATTGCCGCGGAAGCGCAGGGACGGTTCTCGGCTCGAGTGGTTGGGAGGCAACTTGCTGAGATTCTGGCTGAAGTGGCGGATCGATGATCTTGGTGATCTCGCCCGAGCCATGGGATGGGCACTTCGTGAGTAAGCATCACTACGCGATAGAGTTAGCGAAGAGGGGGCACGATGTGATTTTTCATGGACCTCCTCAGGCAGGGCCTTTTCGGTTCGAGAAAGTAGTCCAATCCGATGCGCAAATCACTGTCTTGCACGCCCCTCAGGTAATGCCGGGTTTGCGTTTTGTGCCCGCTTCAGTGCGCCGCGCACTTGAGGCGCATTGGCTGCGGCGTTTGGAGCTGCTTTCCAAAAAGCCGGTCGAGCTCGTTTGGCTTTTTGAGAATTCTCGTTTCTTTGACATGAGCTTTGCCGGCGATCGGTTGAAAATTTACCACCAGGTGGATCTCAATCAGAACTTCCATGTCGAGGCCGCTGCGACGACCGCAAACCATGTTTTCTGTACGAGCAAACGCATCTGGGAGCGGCTTAGAGAAGTTCGGGCTGACGCTAAGATAATCCATCATGGTGTGCGCTTAGATCCCTTTGATCCAAAAACCGAGGCATCGCTTTTTCCAGACGGCCGAATCAACTGCGCTTATGTTGGTAACCTGTCGATGTCCTACCTCGACCGAGATCTGTTGATAAGATCCATACGAGCCTTACCTCACGTACTGTTTCACTTTTTTGGGGGCTTCAGAGAGAATGACCCCTTTGAGGGCGCTCTTGGCGTGCATGACAACGTCAGACTCCACGGAAAGGTTGTTTCCAGCCGGGTACTCCCCATTCTGGCGAATGCAGACGTGCTGCTCGTCGCCTACCAAAAAGCACATTTCGAGGACCAGTCGAATCCGCACAAGATGATGGAATACATGATGAGCGGTAAGGTGACTGTTGCTACCTACACAAGTGAATACGAGCAGGTCAGTGAATTGCTTGCTATGTGCCCACCAGATGGCGACTACACCGAATTGCTGAGCCAGGTCATACGTGACATTGACGCTTGGAATGCACCAGATCAAATGCGCCGACGGCAGGCGTTCGCGGCCGATAACACTTACCCGCGGCAGCTCGAAAGGATTGCCAAAGCTCTTGGCCCCAAGGGCTATCTCATCGCCTGATTAAGGGACGTTTTCGTGACATCCTCACCGACACCAATCGTAATCTTTCTATACAATCGACTTTTCGACCCTCTAATCCAGGGCAATTTCTGGCTTTACATCCAGGACTACCTTCAAGATCCAAGTGCAAGTGTAAGGTTCCATGTCGTAACTTTCGAGGACGCTCGCTATCCCTTGACAGAAGAGCAAAAGCGGCTGGCCGAGACGTGGGACTCTCTAGGGCTCGGGTGGACCTCGCTGAAGTGGCATCCGGGCATGAGTCTCTGGCAGAAATTGAAAGATGTCCTTTTGGGGATTGTAGCCGTCGGCCGACTCCGTCTCCACGGCTTCCGTCACATCGTAGCTCTCGGTTCAGTCGCCGGCTCGTTCGCTTATCTAAGCGCAATATTGTTGAGGATGCGACTTTTTCTTTATCAGTATGAACCGCACAGTGAGGTTTCAGCCGCGGCCGGCGCTTGGAGTGAGCGCAGTATCCAGTATCGCCTGGCACGCTTCTTTGAGCGAATGTCGGCGCAATACGCACATGTAATTGCTTCTGGTACGCGATTTATGGGCGAGCGACTCCACGATGAGTGGCGTGTCCGGGCGAAGTTTTTTCGTATTCCCACTGTTGTGAACGAGGATAAGTTCAAGTTCGATCCGGATATCGCCCTAGAAATGCGCGAAGAATTGGGACTGGCGCCAGATCAGCCTGTGATCTTCTACACGGGGAAGTTCGGAGGGCTCTATTACTCAACCGAGATTGCACAGGCCTTCGCCGCGCTACTTGAATATGAGCCTCGCCTTCACATGCTGATCGTGACGCCGAATGAGGATGCGTACGTCCACGGCCTGTTCGACGACGCATATATCGATCGGAGCCATTACTCGATCTGCCACAGCAGCTATGACGACATCGAGCGTTACTACTTCGTCGGTGACCTAGGCCTCATCACGATCCCTCCGGGGCCAGGACAAGAGTTCCGCTCCAGCATCAAGGTTGGTGAATATCTCTGCGCAGGCATGCCTTTCCTTACGCCGGCTGGTGTTTCGGAGGACTATGTTCATGCTACGGAGCAGGATGTAGGTGTTGTGGTGAAGGACTACAGCGATCCAGAAATTCGTAAGGCATGGCCAGAGGTTAGCCGCTTTCTGTCCATGGACTGCGAGGATCGGCGTAGGCACTGTCGTAAATTTGGCATTGAATATCGTGGGTTTGTGTCGCTCAATCCAGTTTTCAAATCAGCAATAAAGGCTCTTATTGAGGAATGAAGGAAGCTAGAAGATTTAGGTGCTCGTCACAGGTGGCAATGGCTCCGTTGGTCGTGCCGTAGTGGATAGGCCGCTCATCGAGCGCCCCCGGTATCGAACGCATCACGATCTATTCGCGTAATGAGCACAAGCAGGGTGACTTGGAGCGCGACCTAGTCGAAAACGCAGGCCGCTTCAGTCTCGAAATTGGGGACATCAGCGAGGGAGACCAGCTTAGAGCCTCGTCCATTTAATATGCAACATATCCGGCAGCCTTGAAGAGGTTTCGGCACTCGTTTGGTGGAAAGAGGTCGCAGGTTTGGGCGACTGACTGGAAGAGCGCGTCGAAGGTACGGGCCGTGAGCCGTCGCAGGTGCGCTTTGAGTTTCGAGTATGCCATCTCAATCGGGTTCAGATCGGGCGAGTACGGCGGCAGGAAGTGCAGCCAGTTGCCTTGAGACTTCAGCACGTTCTGCGCGTAAGCGGATTTGTGGGACGACAGGTTGTCGGCGATCACCACATCGCCCGGCTGTAATGTCGGGGCCAGTTGGGTCTCGATATATGCATCGAACGCTGCGCGGTTCATGGGGCCATCCAACACCCATGGGGCGCTGAGTTCGTCGACCCGCCAGCCCGCGATAAAGGTTTGCGTGCGCCAATGGCCAAAGGGCGCGTCTGCTTCGAGCCGGGTCCCTCGGGCGGATCGGCCCCGAAGCCGTGTCATCTTGGTCGTGACTGCTGTTTCATCAATAAAGACCAGCCGGTGCGGCTCAAGACGCATCCTCGGCATCCGGCGGTGCCGCCACTCGTACCTGGCGGCGCGGACCCGTTTGCGCAGCCGCTCCGTCGCAATCAGGGATTTTTTTATATGTGAAGCCAAGGCGATGGATCAGGTGGCGCGAGAGCATAGCCGGGGTCGCGGGGAGATCGTGCGCGACCTTCAGGGCCGCGGCCAACTCGGGCATGGTGATGTCAGGCTCGGCTTCCACGCGTGCTCTGAGCCAATCCGAGACCGCATCCAGCTTGCTGCGGCGCGGTCGCCCCTGAGGCGCAGCCTTGACCCCACCCGTTCGCTTCTTGCGCTGCACAATCCGAACAGCGCTTGCCGCTGATATACGCAAGCGTCGCGCTGCTTCGTGGCATGAAAGACCTTCATCGACCAGCGCCGCGACCCGCTCCCGAATGTCCAGTGACAGTGATTTGCCCATGACCCACCTCCAAATATGGTGAATCACAAAATCAACGCTGGGGGAATCCCATCGATTCAGATTTTCGGGACGCCGCTCTAGCCAGGCTGTGCAGGCCGCTGAAACAGTGATTCACGCCGCTGCTGGACACAGATTGGTATGAGAGCGCCATTGTTAAGCTGCAGGTCCAGTATCCTCGCCGACAACATGGTGCCATTTTGATCTTCGAGGACCACGGTGCTTGGGTAAGTGCCGGGAAAGGTTTTGACGAGCAGTTCGAAACGTCGGTGTGTAGTTCTTAAGTCTTTGCATGGTAGCCCTACTACTTGAGTTAAGTCTACCTAAACTTGGCGCTTTTCACGCCAGAGCGTGAGAGAGTTTCTAGACTGAATTCACGGTATAGTGAGGCCCAAGAAAGCGGAATAAACTAGAATGAGCCTTCAAGTTCAAACTGTCCACTACAGCTTCGGCGATTACATGACCAAACGTCGATGGACGAGTATCTGGGCCCAGTATAAAACAATATCTGAGTTGGCGCCAGACAGCACCCTAGAGATCGGCCCAGGCTTGGGATTGTTGAAGTTGATTGGGAATTTATACGGTATCGATATTACCACGTTCGATCTAGACTCTGATCTTAAACCAGACTTTGTTGGAAACGTAACTAATCTTCCTTTTAATGAGAATAAGTTTGATCTGGTCTGTGCGTTTCAAGTTCTCGAGCATTTAAAGTATGAAGATGCCCAGTTGGCGCTCCGTGAGATGAAGAGGGTTTCCGGTCGGAATATTCTTATTAGCTTGCCGAATGCACAACTTGTTTGGCGCTATTGCATCTACCTTCCCAAGTTTGGCGAGCGCAAGAGCATGTTCGCTCGACCCTTCTGGAAGCCTGTGGAGCATAAATTTGATGGAGAGCATTACTGGGAGCTAAACAAAAGGGGGTACGAGGTTGAACGGTTTCTTTCGGATATATCAAAAGAGTTTCGGATATTGAAGAATTGGAGGAGTTGGGATAATCCTTATCATCATTTCTTCCTTTTGGAGAAACTTGGGTGACTGCTCTTCTTCAACCAAGTGTTTCAGTGATAATACCCGTATATAATTCTTCGCAGTTCTTGCAAGATGCCATTGAAAGTGTGCTCTCTCAGACGGGAGTCGACGTCGAATTGATCGCTGTGGACGATGGTTCAAATGATGGCTCGCAGAGGATTCTGGCTTCTTATTCGCAGGTTAAACTGGTTGAACAGGAGCACAAGGGTGCTTGCTCTGCACGCAATCATGGGATTGAAAAAGCCACGGGTGAGTATGTAAAGTTCCTTGACTCCGACGATTTCCTCGAGCCAGAAATTCTTGAAAAGCAGGTTCGATTTATGGCGAATGCTCATTCGAATGTAATCGTCTACAGCGATACCCTCTTTTTTGACGACGAAACTGGGCGAACTAACCTTCATGTCACAAACCTCATGGAAGACGACGATCAGGTTGTTCAGTTGTTCAAGAGTAATATTCATACACCGGCACCGCTCCATCGTCGAACTAGCTTGATGGTAATGGGTGGCTTTGATGAACGTTTAACTAAGGCGCAGGAATATAATCTACACCTTCGGCTCGCAATGGCGGGCTATCGCTTCCAAAGACTCCCGGGAATCGGGACCCATGTTCGCGAACATACATCTCCCCATCGCATTACTAGCCAACATGATGGTCGAAGAGCAGACGAGAACGCGGTGCTGCGCGGAAAGATCTACACCGAGTTACTTCACGACCACTATGGTAAAGAACTGCCGTCTGCATTGCTTCGTCTTTTTTGCTCGAGTTCAGCGGAGGCGGCTTTGGTTCAGGTCCGGCGCGGTAACTTTTGTGAGGCTTGGAAGGCGCTTAATAGTTTGAGATTGTTCGAACCTTCAGCTTTTGATTTTTTCGCGGGCGTGGCGGACGCTTTGCTGCGAGCCGCGCGATACAAATTTCGCAGTTTGCGTGCTCGCCTAGGTAGAAGTCATAGGTAAGAATCTGAATTCTTTGATTTCTATAATTATCCCCGCGTACAATTCTGGAGGGTCAATTGGGAGGGCAATTGCTTCGGTGCGAGCCCAGTCGTGTACAGACTGGGAATTGATTGTGGTCGACGATGGTAGCACAGATAATACGCGGGCGGTTGCCAAAGCCGTAAATGACCCAAGAGTAAAAGTGCTCTACCAGACGAAATCCGGGGCAAGCACTGCTCGCAACGCTGGGCTTAATATTGCTCGCGGTGATTATGTTACGTTTCTGGATGCTGATGATACAATACCTGGCGACGCCTTGGAACTTCGAGCGGAGTTGCTTGAGCGAGAACCTTCTATTGACATTGTGCACGGTGCGGTTCGGGTATTCGAGGGTGAGCGAGTAGTCCGCTGTGTACCTCCGGACCTTCGGCGAGGACCTCTCCTTGATCGTCTTGCGCGGCTGGAAGAAGGCGTGTTTGTTGGGGTTTGCTATATGCTACGGCGCGAAAAGATTGGCGGATTTCGTTTCCCGGAGAGCTTGACCCACTGCGAGGATTTGGCCTTTTTCCTGAATCTCGCTCATTACGCAGATCTTCGCTACGGCGCTGTGGGAAAGGTGGTCTATGAATACCGATTGAGCCCTGGTTCAGCCATGTCAAATCTTGACGGACTTGAGGCTGGCTACCTTTACTTGTTGCGTCAAGTTGCGGGCATGGAGCGCATCTCTGAAGGCGACCGTTCCTTCTTGCGTCGTCGAGTGGAGCGCATACTGTTCCGTTCTTGGTTGCGGAGAGGACGCCCAATGCGCGCTTTTGTATCGCGCTCGCTGGTTGCGAGTGCTGCCAATGGCAATCTCTGAGATCCAAATCTTTTGATTATCAAATCCTTGAGATTTGGGTAACTTACGTACCAAGCCAGATACTTGGGGTCTTGGCCTCCGCTTTCCGAGCGTTGCCTGAGTCCTGCGATCTTTGAAAGGGCTGAGTATGATCTTGATCCGACCGTGACGTTTTTTGGGTGTGATAGGTTTGCTATGCGATTTCGGTCCTTAGTTTCAGGCTTGGATCGCCCCAGTTGTTCAGAATAATCTCGAACCGGACCGCGTGGAATCCATACTGAGTGATTGGGTTGCCCGTCGAAGGCATGGTGCCAAGCATCGCGAATTAGCCGGTGTACCACCTGACGTCGCGGGCAGCCGTTGAGAAGCTTAACTTTTGAAACTTTTGATCCTTAGTCGCTACAATCGCGCAGGTGCTTCCAGTCGCCTACGGATGTTGGACTATGTTCCTGCCTTGGAAGAGGCTGGGTTCGAAGTCACGATCCAGAGCTTTTTTGACACGGAATACCTTACGGCGTTGTATTCGGGTCGACGGGCTGTGCGTTCAATAGCGTGGAGCTATGTGAATCGTATTAGAGTCCTGCTCCATCTTGAGGAATTTGATGCGATTTGGCTCGAGAAAGAAGCACTTCCGTGGGTGCCGGCTCAGGTCGAAAGCAGCCTTCTAAGGAAGAATAGATGTCTTGTGACCGATTTTGATGACGCAGTTTTTCATCGGTACGATCGGCACCCGTCAAAAACCGTTCGGCGAATTCTTGGAAGTAAGATCCCGAAGCTAATGCTAGGATCAGACGTAGTCTTCGCGGGAAATGCATATCTTCTAGAATACGCTAGGTGTTCCCAAGCACCTCGTGTCGAGATTGTGCCGACGGTCGTCGATCTAACTAAGTATCGCGTGCCGACACTGCGCTCCGATGGGCGTGACAAGCCAACGATCGGGTGGATTGGTACCCCGGGTACATGGGTTGAATGCGTTACGCAATTTGTACCAATGTTTGAAAATGTGCTAGCCGCAGAAAACGCACGTTTTGTCCTAGTCGGTGCCGGAAATCGTCCCGAACTTTCATTGCGTTTCGAGAGGCGAAACTGGTCAGAAGATCGGGAGGTTTTGGACATCCATGATATGGATATTGGAGTCATGCCGCTGCCCGACACGCCGTGGATGCGGGGCAAGTGCGGCTACAAACTGATCCAGTATATGGCTTGCGGCCTTCCCATCGTTGCCTCGCCTGTGGGAGTCAACCGGGAGATTGTAGAGCATGGGGTGAACGGGTTTCTTGCTGAGAGCGAAGCGGAGTGGGATGCAGCATTGTGCAAACTGATAAGTGACCCCGATCTCCGCCACCGGATGGGACGAGAGGGACGGAAAAAAGTAGAAACGGAATATAGTTTACAAATTCAGGCGCCGCGGGTGGCCCGACTCCTGCGCAGTGCTGTCCAAGCAGCGCTTCGCCGACAAACGCTATCGAAATCATGAGTCGCGTGCCTTTCGTTTTGCTTATGGCGAAGCAACAACCGTTTGACCGCCTCAAGAACTGACAAGGTGACACATGTGCGGGATTAGCGGTCTCTGGGGAAGCCCTTCGCGGAGTGCAGATGAGCTCGACCGGATCGGCCAAGCAATGTCCGAAGCCCTCGCTCATCGCGGGCCCGACGCGGCCGGTTGCTGGTGTGATCCCGACCAAGGCGTCGTCTTTTCCCATCGCCGCCTTTCAATCCTCGACCTCTCTGTCGAAGGGGCGCAGCCGATGCTGTCGCCATCAGGACGCTACGTCCTCGTTTACAATGGGGAGATCTACAACCACATCGAGATACGGACGCGTCTCGTGGAGGCAGGCGAGGCGCCGCTCTGGCGAGGCCATTCTGATACCGAGGTGCTCCTCGCTGCAATCGAAGCCTGGGGGATCGAGGCCGCGCTCGATGCGACCGCAGGTATGTACGCACTGGCGCTTTGGGATCGTGAAGGGCACTCTCTCTTCCTGGCGCGTGATCGGACAGGCGAAAAGCCTCTTTACTTTGGTCATGGCGCTGACTGCCTATTTTTCGCATCCGAGCTTAAGGCGATCCACGCAGTCCCGGGACTGGATCTCGAGCTCGATCCTGCAGCGCTGTCCGCATTCCTAAGCGTCGGTTACGTGCCTGAGGGCCAATCGATCTATGCGGATGTTTCCAAGGTCTCCCCGGGCGGCATCTTGAAATTTGAAGTACCCGCCGACACAGGGACGCGTCTCCAAAGGACCAGTTTCCTCGAGGGCATCATCGAGACCACCGCTCCCCAGCGCAAGGCGGCCTCGTCATTTAGCGCAGCCTCTCGCGAAATGGAGCGCCTTCTTGAGGACGTTATCGCATCCCAGATGATTAGCGATGTGCCGGTTGGCAGCTTCCTCTCGGGCGGCATCGACTCCACGGTCGTGACGGCGCTCATGCAATCTGTTTCCGACCGCCCCGTGATGACCTTCTCAATCGGCTTCAAGGAGGCTGACTTCGACGAAGCAGCCCATGCCGCGGCCGTGGCTGAGCACCTCGGGACCGACCACATGGCATTTCGGCTCTCTGAGGCAGATGCTCTGGCACTCATCCCGGAGTTGTCAACGATTTACGATGAGCCCTTCGCGGACAGCTCCCAGATCCCGACAGCACTCCTTTGTCGAGAGGCTCGTCGCCATGTCACCGTGGCGTTGACGGGTGATGGAGGCGATGAGGTCTTCGGCGGATATAACCGGCATATCTTTGCGCCGAGAGCCTGGCAGACCGCGTCGCGTTTGCCGAGAACCGTGCGGAGAGGGATGGCGCCTCTTGCACAGCTTCTCCATCGGCTGGGTGGCGTAAAGAATCCGGCCTTGAAACACGCCATAACGCGTGCGGGGCTGCCTGTCGGAACGCTTGAGAGACTGGGACGTCTTGGGGCGGATCTCGGCGAATGCGAAAGCCTCACAGATCTATATTATGCGCTCACTCTTACCGGTCCTGGAAGTGAGCTATTGCGCGAGGATCTGCGCCCCGACGCATCGGTCCGTGTAGATCCAGAGGCGCTCGGCGAGCTGGAGCCTGCCGAATGGATGATGGCGATGGACAGCCTGACCTACCTGCCAGGTGATATTCTCGTGAAGGTCGATCGTGCAGCGATGTCCACCTCCCTGGAAACGCGTGCCCCCTACCTCGACCGCCGCGTGGTTGCAGCGGCGTGGGAGCTTCCTTTGGAGGCGCGGATCGCGGAGGGGCGCGGCAAGCGGATCCTGCGCGACATTCTCGATCGCCATGTACCGCGGGATTTGGTCGAACGTCCGAAGCAGGGCTTTGCCATTCCGCTTGACCGCTGGCTCCGGGGCGAGCTCAGGCCTTGGGCCGAGAGCCTTCTCTCGGAAGACCGGATCGCTGAAACAGGGATCCTAGACCCTCGTGCGGTCCGCAATCTCTGGGCGACACATTTGAGAGGTGTCCGAAACGAAGGTTCAGCACTTTGGTCCGTTCTGATGCTGATGGCTTGGCTAGAGAGGCCCAGCGCAAAGGGGCAGGGGGTGGCGTGCCGCGCTGCGGCCTGACGCCGACATGACGATCTACTACGCGACATATGCAGGTCTACTCATGGCGGTCGTACTGGGCGTTCAGGGCCGGGATGTGCGCAATGCTCTCTACTGGATTGTCCTCATCGGCATGTTCCTATTCTCAGGCTACCGGTATGAGGTCGGGTGCGACTGGACCGGTTATCTTTTCCACTGGGAAGTGTGGGGGCCGGAACTCGGTCTCAACCCCTGGGAGTTCCACGAACCCGCCTATTGGGTCATTCTCGACTACATCAAGGCAAATAATCTTCCCTACACCTATATAAACCTCGTCACCTCAGCGATCTTCTTTCTGGGGCTCCATGTGATGGCCAGGACACAACCCAATCCCCTTGCCTTCATCGTCCTCGCCTTTCCAATCCTCGTCATCAACATGCCGATGTCAGGCATCCGCCAGGCGGCCGCCATCGGCTTTGTAACGATGGCTTTCGTGGCTCTAGGCGCTCGCAGACCCGTGGTCTTCGTAGCGCTTTTGGGGGCAGGAACCCTGTTTCATTCTAGCGCTATGGCATTCCTTCTACTGACCCCGTTCGTCTATGGGAGGTACTCGAAGCGAAACATTGTCTTGGCGGCCATCCTGGCGTCACCTGGGGCCTATTTCATGCTGCAATCGGAGCCCGCTGAGATCGCAAGTGATCGCTACATTGACTCGGGCTTGGAGGCATTTGGGTCTGCATTTCGGCTCGGAATATTAACGCTCACCGGCCTGTTCTACTTCGGGTTTTTGCAGAAACGCTGGAAGCAGATGTTTCCCGAGGACTACACGCTTGCAAGCCTCGGTTCGCTGCTGATGGTGTGCTTCTTTCCAATTTTCTTCGTCTCGACCGTGATCGGAGACCGCTTCGGGTATTACCTGATCCCGATCCAGCTGATGATATTCACGCGCTTGCCTTACATGTTCCGAGGGCAAAAACGTGAGACATACGCCCTTGCACCCTATGCCCTTCTAACCCTCGTGTTTGTTGTTTGGACGCAGTTATCGACCCTCTTTGAGCAGTGCTATATCCCCTATGGCACATCGCTGTTTTGAGTGCCTAGTGGTTTATGTCTGCATGCACTCGGACAGAAGATCGTGCACTCCAAAGCGATGGTCCTGGAACGGTTTGGATGCTCCGAGGTTCGATCTCTAGGGTCAGGACTCATAGCCAATAGATGACGGTTGCCGCGAGAGCGATGGCTGAGAGGAATGCCTTCGGACAGCGGTCGTATCGGGTTGCCACACGCCGCCAGTCTTTCAGCCTGCCGAACATGATCTCGATCCGGTTGCGGCGTTTGTAGCGGCGCTTATCGTACTTCACTAGCTTCTTGCGTTGCTTTCGGCCAGGGATGCAGGGACGTATCCCTTTGTCCTGCAACGCTTCTCTGAACCAGTCGGCATCGTAGCCTCGGTCTCCGAGCAACCAATCGACATCCGGCAAGCTGCTCAGCAATGCCCTCGCGCCGATGTAGTCGCTGACCTGACCGGCCGTGACGAACAGGTTCAGGGGCCGGCCTTCGCTGTCGCAGATGGCATGCAGTTTGGTGTTCATGCCGCCCTTGGTGCGGCCGATCAGGCGTCCACACCCCCCTTTTTCACGCCCATGCTGGTCGCTGTCCGATGGGCCTTCAGGTAGGTGGCGTCGATCATCACAGTCTTCTGTTCGCCGTGCTCGGCGGCCAGGCCCGCCATCATCCGGGCGAAGACACCTTTGTCGCTCCACCGTTTCCAACGATTGTACAGCGTCTTATGCGGCCCATAGGCATCAGGGGCATCGCGCCACCGTAATCCATTGCGATTGATGAAGATAATGCCGCTCAACACACGTCGATCATCAACGCGAGGTTTGCCGTGGGACTTTGGGAAGAAGGGCTCAAGGCGCGCCATCTGCGCATCCGTCAGCCAGAAAAGATCAGACATGTTCACCGCTCGTTTTTCGAGCCGTGAATCACGCCCCTACGCGGAAATCAATGGGTCCTGAACCTAGACCCAGACGTTGTGTTCCGCCGACTCGAGGTATCGACCAAGCACATTCACCGACTTCCAGCCGCCCGCCCGCATGATTGCGGCCGTGTCCTGACCCATTGTCAACAGATCCTGCGCTGCGCCGACCCGCAGGGAATGTCCGCTGAAATCCTTTGCGACATAGTCATCTAGCTCTGCGTTGCGCGCGGCTTGCTTTATTATATCGCGAACCGTCGTCGTTCCGAGCGGTCGCGCCAGGGCCTTTCCGTGGTAGATCGGACAGAAGAGCCACGGGATGTTTTGGCCGCGCCATTGGAGCCAGTCGTCAATCAGTGCGCGCGTGCGTGTCGACGTAAAGGCAATGCGGCCCTCGCCGAAGGGATCGGCTTTGCTGCGACGGATGAGAACGCGGAGCGTGCCATCAGCGCGCCAGGCAAGATCTTCGGTCCGAAGCGCCACGAGCTCTGCGCGACGCGTAAGCAAGTCGTAGCCCAGGGAGAGAAGGGCGCGGTTACGCCAACCTGTCGGCGTGTCCGGTTCGGCCGCCAAGAACTTCTCGAGATACTCGCGCGTCAGGCCTTTGGCCTGCTTCGGGCGTGTCAACTTCGCTCTGCGTGCCCGCCGTAGCGCTATGTTGATGTCCTCATCGTGTGTCGGGTCCGGCAAGCGCAGCAGGCGGTGGATCTTCCGGATTGCGTACAGGCGACGGCGGACCGTTGAGGGCGCGAGGCCGGGCGCCTGTCCCTCCAGAAAACGACAGACGGTGTCGACGTCTGCCGGCAACGCCTCGAGCCCTTTGGCGGCACACCAGTCCACGAAGATCTCGACATCCTTAACGTAGGATTTCATTGTAGATTGCGCATAGGCACCGTCGAGGCGTTTGAATTCGGAGCGCCAGTCGTAAGTATGAGTCGAAGTTTTCACACAAAAAATATGATAAAAATATTATCATAATGCAAGCTGTTAATCTCACCGGCACCCAAATTCGAGCAGCGCGTGGCGCGCTCAATTGGTCTGTTCAGCGACTTGCAGATGAAACCGGCGTCGGGACTGCTACCATCGTCCGATATGAACTCTCAGACAGCATCCCGAGAAGCAGAAAGGGAAATCTGAAGACCATTCAAAAAGCGCTTGAAGCTGCCGGCATCGAGTTTACCCAAGCCGAGGATGGCTCGCCTGGGATCATCATCCGGACAGAGCCGTCGAAGCCAACCTGATCTGACTCTTATCCTCTCGGAATCAAACCTTTGGACACCCTCTTCTTCATTGCCTCGAAACTGGCTGGCTTCGCGCTTCGAGCCGAAGCGCTGCTTCTGCTGCTCTTGCTCCTGGGACTGTGGTTTCAGAGGCGATATTGGACCGGGCTCGCGGCCTGGTGCTTCCGCCTCAGCGTTGCTTGGGTGCTGGTGGTCGGTCTTCTTCCAATTGGGGGGGCGCTGCTCGGACCTCTTGAGAACAAGTACCCGCCGCCTGATCTGCCGGCGGACATCGCCGGGATCGTTGTTCTTGGCGGCGCTGAGGATGTCGGTGCTTCCATTGCCTGGAACAGTCCGCTCGTGAACGAGGCAGGGGACCGATACCTGGCCGCGATCGCCCTGGCGCAGCAGTTCCCCGAGGCCCCTGTTCTGTTTGCAGGTGGCAGTGGCGAGCTCTTCGCGCCGGAAATCTCCGAGGCGAGCATTGCCGGATCGGTGTTCACGGCCTCCGGCATCGCGCCCGATCGCCTCATCCAGGAAGGCGGCTCCCGCAACACTGCCGAAAACGCGGTCCGCTTAAAAGCCATACTAGGGGAGGGAGAGGAGAGGCCGTGGATTCTTGTGACCAGCGCCTACCACATGCCCCGCGCCGTCGAGACCTTCTGTGCCGCGGGCTGGACGGACATCATCCCCTTTCCGACGGATTACCGATGGAATAGGCGTTGGATGCCTAGCTGGAGTTTCCCGGGCAACCTCGACATTCTTAACGCTGCAATCAAGGAGTGGGCTGGAATATTGGCCTACCGTTGGACAGGACGGTCGCAGGAACCAGGTCCGAAGTGCATTGCAACGACAAGCTATGGATAAAGATCCAGAAAGATTGTTTGCATGATTGAAAGACGACAATCAACAAGAAAGTATGAGAGAATTGACATATATATCTCACTGACGACGGCCGTTGTCCTTTGGGTTGCGTACCCGAAACTTTACGTCTTCAGTGACCCGAGTGCGTATCTCGCATTGGCGCATGATTTGCCAAGTATTTCGCAGTGGAATTTCGATAGCCCTTTCCATCATCGTTTGGGTCTTGTGGCAATGCACTGGATCTCATTTCAAGTTTTCGGAGTAAATGAATGGAGTGCGTTTCTCCCACAATTCCTTCTATTCAGTCTGATTCTTATTTGTGTGCTCCAAAAGGTTTCCACATGTTTTGGAAAAGCCTACGCCATTGTAACGCTCTACCTTCTTATGCCCCAAGCGGTAACAGTATTCCCTGATTTAGGAGCATCCGCGTTTATGTTTCTTGCGATTCTTGGCCTCGAACGGCGCGAGCGTTGGTTCCAGGGCGCCGGCTTCGCTTCTGCAGCATTCGTGGCCTTCCTATTTAAAATGACAGCAGCTTTCGTTGCTGTCCCATTTTTAATTATACTGATTGCCGACGCCGCCAAAATAAGGCGCGGTGTAGCGTTCCCATTTATATTCTATGTTTGGACTATTGTCACATCAGCCACACTTCTCTTGCTTTACTTTGCTTTTATGAAAGCACTCACTGGTGATCCTTTGGCTCGTCTGAATGCAGTGGAAGCGGTAGCGGACGCTCACCTCTGGACAGTTTCTGACTCGGGGGATCTTGTGCGGAGACTTCTGATTGAGCCAGTTGGTTTTTTTTGGGGATACGCTGGCGGCGCCTTCCTGCTTGCGATCATAGGCTCCATCCGGGCTATTTCTGTGTGCGACAGGGACAGAACAATAGCGCTCTACTTTCTCACCGGGCTTTTTCTGTTCGTCTTTAGTTCGGTATCACTTTCGATCTATCAGCCGTTACCCCTCGCTGATCGCATGGTTGCATTTCTAATACCCCCTTTAGCAGTACTGTCAGCCAACCTGCTGCCGCACCTTGCGCAAGGCCTCCAGATGAACCGAGCTGGAAGCAACATTATGCTTGGTTGCTTGTTGTTTTTCGCGGTTCACCAAACAGCTGTACCGATTGCACTTGAGGCCTACTATCGGATTAAATCGAACCTTAATTCTGCTCGACATTTTATTTCCGATCAAATGCTAAAAGATCCGAATCTTATTCTAGTCCTTTCTGAACCTCGTACTGCAAGTCGAATGAACATCTATTTCCAGTATGAGGATGTTGACGAAGATCGTTTTGTAGTATGTCCGGCGTCTAAGGAGTTTGAGGGGATCTCTCGCCCTATAGTTTTTATTGATCGCGAGATTTCTAGCTTTCTTAGAGATTCCTACGGGGAGAAAGAGTGTTCCCTGGAACTCGAATCATTAACGCGAGAAGTGGGACTAAGCATATTATTCGACACATCAAGAGTCTTCCTCGCAACCAAGCCCTGAATGAAGATTCTAATCAGGTGTTATCCCCACAAAGAACCAGAGCCGCCGAAAACATTGATATCCATCATCTTTCACTTATTACTGCATTTTCTTTGCACCTATATAGGAGGCATGACGCGCTCAACTCGCACACCCTGCTATCATCGCTCCACCCTCGTGAAGATCAGAGGCAAGTGGTACGTCAGCGTCACCAAGCCCAAGGAGCTTCAGTTCGGGAAAGATAAACAGGCACGACGCTCGACAGGCACATCTGACAGACGCCAAGCAGAACGCCTTCAAGAGGAACTGGCCCAAGAGATCCGCGACGAGTTCGACCAACAGCTAGAGCGACATGATGCGGTGTTCGAGGAAGTTCGACCAATCCTAGAGGCTGCAGGTATCATAGCGCGGCAATGGTAGACCGAGGGAAAGATCAACTAAAGCATCCGGCCTTTAACCTGAGACATATCCGGCAGCCCTGAAGTAGTTCCAACACTCTTCGGGTGAGTATA
>NZ_JAWHTE010000029.1:0-51942 GCF_032586175.1 Ovoidimarina sediminis | reverse complement strand
CCAGACCTCCCTTGCCTCGGGAGAAGTGAATCAGGAGCTAAAGCCTCGCTCAAGCCGAGTTTTTCAACACAATCGGCCCAGAGCCGACCTTCAGCCTTGGCTGGAAATGCTGTGGCGCAGCCCGTCGAAGCTGTCGTTCGCCGCGTTTGCGTCAGTCAGTGACGCCGCAATGGCTGGTTGGCAGACCAAACTGCCGTTCGATGTCTATTGTGGATTGCCGCCGTCGCGCTGTTCGTGGGGGTGGAGAAGCTGGCCGCCGACCTGCTGTGGCTGACGAAGCTGCCGTCGTTTGCGCTGATCGGCGAGGGTATCGCTGCCGCGGCACATGTCTGGGTGGGCATCTGCGGCGCGGCGCGGCCTCAGTCTCCAGCGGCTGCCAGTTCTGCCTCGATTTGGCCTGTGAGGTCCGCCGAGAGCGGCCCGACGAAGGAACCGAAGGTGCCAGAAATCCGGCCGTCGCGACCGATCAGCACCTTGTTGAAGTTCCAGCGCGGCACGAAGCCTGCCTCGTCGCGCAGCGAAGCGTAGAACGGGTGGGCCTCGGCGCCCTTCACGCTGGTAATCGTCGTCATGGGAATATCGATTCCGTACTGAAGCTCGCAAAACGCTTTGACATCCTCGTTCGTGTCGAGCTCCTGGTTGAAATCGTCGGAGGGTACGGCGAGGACGACGAGACCCTGGCTGCGATACCGGTTGTAAAGATCTTGAAGCCCACGATACTGCCTGGTGAAGGCGCATTGAGACGCGGTGTTGACGACGAGAACAGGCTGACCCGCCCAATCCGTCAGGGCAAGCGTGCCACCGTCGATCGAGTCGAAAGGGGCCCGGAGATCGATAGCACGGGCGGGACCAGCGAAAGCCAAAAGGGCGAGACAGAGGATCAGGCGCAGCATCGGTTCATTCTCCTTACTAGGTGTCTACGCAGAAAGCGCACTGTCCGATCAATTTCCGTGCCGCCGTCAATCTGGTATTTTACGACCCGCCCTATAGGTCTCGCCTATGGCCTCCCTTCCGGCAGAGAACGTGCAGCACTATCCGCGCCCGCCCGCGCTCGAGCCGGTCGACTTGCGGCTTGCCGTCCGTCTGGGCGGGAAACTTGCTGCCGAGACGACCCGGGGCTTTCGCGTCCTGGAGACACACCATGCGCCGACCTACTATTTTCCGCGCTGGGACGTTCTGGCGGAGCTTGCGCCGGCGAGCGGGGGCAGCCTTTGCGAATGGAAGGGCCGCGCGCGCTATTTCGATGTGACCTGTGCTGGCAGGACGGCGCGCAGGGGCGACTGGGCCTATGATGCACCGACGCCCGTATTTCGTACGATTGCCGGCTGTGTGGCGTTCTATGCGGGTCTGATGGAAGCCTGTTTCGTCGGTGACGAAGCGGTGATGCCGCAGCCCGGCGCGTTCTGCGGCGGCTGGGTGACGGCGAACCTTGAGGGCGTGCCAAAAGGGGCACGGGGCACAGAGCACTGGTAGCAGGGGGGCCTGCGGCTCGGAGCGACGGAGGAATGTGATGTCGGGATTGAGAGTGGTTCTGGTCTGTTGCGCGCTGGTCCTTTCGGCCTGCGCCGGGCGTCCATCGCTGGAGGACGCGCCACTGTCGGACCGGCAGCTGAACCTCGAGGAGTTCTTTGACGGCCACGTGACAGCCTATGGCCAGTTCCAGGACGTTCTGGGGAATGTGTCGCGCCGGTTCGAGGTGGATATCAACGGGACCTGGGACAGTGAGCGGCTTCGCCTCGTCGAGGATTTCGTCTACGAGGACGATACGACGGAGCGGCGCATCTGGACGCTCGTGAAGACCGGTCCCGAGACCTGGGCGGGCACCGCTCCCGGCGTAATCGGCACCGCGTCGGGCCGGGAGGCGGGTGACATGTTCAACTGGCGCTACACGATCGATCTGCCTATCGGCGGCGGCGACGCGGTGCGCGTCGGGTTCAACGACTGGATGTGGCTTGTGGCCGAGTATCGGATTCTGAACCGCGCCTATATGAGTCGGTTCGGCATTCCAGTGGGCGAGGTCATCATCACTTTTGAACGCGGATGAGCCCAGGCCCGCGCCGCGCTAGGAAAGCGGGATCGACGAGCCGGATTTCCGCGACTGATAGACTTCGGAAAGTTCAGAATACAGCCCGCGGATCGTGTCGATGCGTTCGCTCAGTGCCTGCCGGCCGGGATCGGGCAGCTTCGCGGCCTCTGCTGGGATCGACCAGGAGGACTAGAAGGCGTTCGATGCGCTGTAGCCGCCGGGCGGCACGCCGAAGACTTCCCGAAGGATTCTCAGATCGTGCGGGATTGCGAAGCTGTCGCGGCTGTCTTCGTGGCTGAAGACGTAGAAGAAGTTGTCGAACCCCGCCCAGGTGATGGCCGAAAGGCAGAGAGAACAGGGTTCGTGCGTCGACAGAAAGATAAGCTCGGATGCGGCAGGGCGGCCCTCGGGCGGCTGTTCGTAGAACCGCTTGAGGCAGTGCATTTCGCCGTGCCAGAGCGGGTTCTCGATCTCGTTGTTTGTTTCGGCGAGGACCAGCGAAAGATCGAATTTCCTCAGAAGGGCGGCACCGAAAACCTTATTGCCCAGGGCGACGCCAGTTCTGGTCATCGGCGCGATGTTGTGCTCGACGACGTCGAGGAGCCGAGTGAGGAAGGCCGCATCAATTGGCGGGATCGCGGTGATCATACTGAACGAGTTTTCATAAATGGATCGTTGCCACGGACAATATCGGCTTCATGCGATATACATCTAACTGTGCCTTGTTCGGCAAGGCCTGGTCAGGGCTCGGATCATGAGCTCAGTGATTCCGCCGTGATGTCTGCTTCGCAGGACTATCTGCTTAGAGCCGCCTGAAGACGAAGAGGATAACCCGAACAGCAAGACGCAGTGAGTGATAGCAAAGGTCAGCCCAACGATAGAGACACCCCATGCTTGGTCCCGGACAACACGTGTCCGCTTCGCGGAATCGGACTCGATCTGCGGAACCCATCAGGGCCAGCGGTCAAATGCACCGCGCAAACAGGCCGGACACAAGACCGCTTCTGACCAAACACCACTCACAACAAACGTCTTGCTTTGCAGAAGCCATCCACACAGGACGAAGCTGAGATTTAGACACGCCGTCTCCATTCATTACTTGGTTGCGGCCACTAACTCCATTCTCAAGCCATTTATAGCGACCGAAATCTTTACCCTGTCCGCAGAAACAGCGAAGGCGAGCATTTGTTCGCATGATGCCGGGTCTTCGCCTAAAATAAATCTAAAGAGACTTGCGATGAGAGGTTGGCATCCGAGAATGAAGCGAGGTGGACGACACGCAGCACGCCGGTCTCCCCCAGGGTCCGTTCCCGGGAAGTTGCAGATCGCCCCGACGGCGGAAAAGCCAAGCATTCGCGTCATGGCTTTCGGCCCGGACGATCTTGTCGAGCGACAGGTTGCGGACGTGGGGGCGCTCATGGAGATCCGCGATGCTTTCCCGACAATGTGGATCGACATCGTTCAATTTGGCGATGCCGAATTGATTTCCGGGATTGGCGAGGCGTTTGGCCTTCACAGGCTTGCTCTGGAAGACGCGATAAACACCCACCAACGCCCCAAGGTTGAGGAATACGACGATCACCTATTCATCGTGGCCCTGATGCTGGACGACGCTGGTTCCGTCGAAACGGAGCAAGTCGCCTTCTTCGTGGGCGCCGGCTATCTTATCACGTTCCAGGAAAGACCAGGGGACTGCTTCGAAAACGTGCGGGACCGCATCCGCAAGGCTTCAGGTCGCATTCGTGGAGCGGGTTCGGATTATGCGTGCTACGCACTCCTCGATTCGATCATCGACACCTATTTTCCGGCATTGGAGAATGTCGGCGATCTGCTTGAAGCGCTCGAAGATAGAGTGGTCGGATCGCCCGAGCCGGGCAACATCTCTGCGTTGCACGACATGAAGCGTCATCTCCTACATCTACGTCGCGCCATCTGGCCGCATAGGGAAGTATTCAACACCTTGCTTCGGGACGATCATCCTCTGATCGCTGCTGAAACGAAGCCATTCCTGCGCGACTGCTACGACCACACCGCCCAGTTAATGGACATCGTCGAAACGTATCGCGAAATGGCCTCGGGACTTGTCGATGTGCATCTCTCAAGCGTCAGCATGAAGCTTAACGAAGCCATGAAGGTTCTGACCGTTGTTGCAACCATCTTCATACCGCTCAGCTTCATCGCAAGCGTATATGGCATGAACTTTGACCGCGAGAGTTCACCGTGGAACATGCCTGAACTCGGGTGGTATCTCGGTTATCCTTTCGCACTGCTTCTGATGTGCGCGTCGGCGGCCGGTCTTGTTTGGTACATATGGAAGAAAGGATGGCTCGGATAGATGCCCGAAGTCGTCTGCTATCGGCTCAGAGTAGAGGAGGCAAAACTACCCCTGTTGGTGGACCACTTCAGTGGGGGCACTCCACTGTCAAAGACTGCAATGCTCTCATTCATGCAGTCGATTGCTGCCTGGAGATGCGATCTTTCCGTGGCGACCGCGCGCCGATTAGCAATCTCGCGGCGAACCACGGCAGGCAGTCGAGCGAGATTTCCTCTCGGAATCACGTCACGGGCGCCTATTGATATCATATTTGCGGCAGCTTCTTCAACGAGCGAAACTGCCTCGGAGAGTAGAATGACGGGCAACTCTGGCGACAGCTTGGAAACGATAGATAATGCCATTTCGGCGGATCGCCCAAGATCGCGATAGGTGCAAAGGATTACATCCCAAGCCTCTGTACGTCCGAGTTCTTCGCGGAGATCGTGATCGCGCCAGACGCGCTTCCATTCGATCACAAGCCCAGCTTGCTCCAAAGCGCATATCTCTGGCGGACAGATGTCCCCATCTTCATCGATCCATAGGAGGTTCGCGCTAAGGGGTGAAAGGACGTCCTTCACAGCTTCTTCACCTCCTCAATCGTTCCTCAGACAAGGTCTAAAGTTCAGGACAACGCGACCCGGCACCCGCGCGATTGGTCACGCGCATTTCACATCGATGCCTTCAACGGTAAGAAACTCACTGACGCGCTCCGGCAGTTGAAATGGATCAAATGGCTTTCTGATTACATCGCGTGCCCCCAGCGACATCATAAATTCATCGTCGGCCTGCGTCGTCCGAGCGGTCATGAAGACTACAGGTATACGGGCAATTTCAGGCGAGGCATGAATCTCAGTGATCACGTCTTCGCCACTGAGGCCAGGCATCATGAAGTCCAATAAAATGAGATCCGGCTTTAGCTGCCGTGCCAATCGAAGTCCGTCGGTGCCGTTTGCTGCCTGGATGAGGGACACTTCATCGTTGAGCTCCATTGCAAGTGCGACCAGATCCCGGATGCGTTCATCGTCGTCGATGTGTAACAAAGTGCACATTCTTGTCGCCGCCCTCGTAACTGCACCTAACAACAACTGCTCCCAATCATCCTAGGGTTTAGTGGGCCTTCTTGTCATCACCCTGACGGTGTTAAGTCGAATTTGTGACCGAAGTCGGGCTTCTTTGTAGCAGCGGAGACGAACGCGTGAATTTGTTCACAAAAAAGCGCTCTCAAATTCACGCAGAGCATTTGGCTTACCGGTAGACATCCGCATCCGCCTCGTAGGTGAAGTCAGCCTTCAAATACATGTCTTTCTTCCGGTTGCCCGAGGTCTCGGGCCGGGGGAGTGTCGTGGTAATGCCATCCTGATGACAGGCCAGGATCTCGCGGCCACTGAAGTAGCCCTTGTCGGCGACAACACGCACCTCGTCACGACCGAGCGCGGCCTTCACCCCCTCGGCTACAGGCCACCAGCTCCCGAAGTGTTCATACCGATGGATCAGCGACCAACCATGCACTAGCATTCAATCCGGACCACCCAATGGGGTCAGCCCAAGGCTCTCCACAACCAATCCGACACATGCGTGCAGCTATGTCCCACGTGGCATCAAACAGACTGCGAAGAGAAGCGTGACCCGGATGAGCGACAATGGTCCCAAACAATAAGGAAAACGAGTTTGACCCAAACGCCCAATTAGAGAAGCAGACATTTGATATTTCGTGTAGCGCCGCGTTGTAGCTTCCACGAAACGGTAGTTCGCTGCAAATGTAAGATCGAAGCGTTGGCCGAGGTCAGCGATACGGACGAAGTGGACTTCGAGTAGAAACACCTGGACCTTGGACAAGCACGATCTCGCAATGCAATCATGATTTAATCTCATCTACTGCTTCATGGTTGCACTTCTCAATTAGTTGCTACCTATAGTAGAGAACGTCATACTTCGGTGGATTGCCTCATGTCCTACAGCGAATGGATTAGGGATACTCTTCATGAATTGCGGGCTCACGCGCAGGCCCAAGGTCTTGAGGAAGCAGACGATGCGCTTCGCCAAACCATTATCCGCGTGAGCCTGGAAGCAGATATCCCGACACTTCTCTCTGTCGGAGACCTGACCAAGGACCAGGATGGGATTATGGGTAGGGTCTAGTCGCCTTCACCTTCCTCGAAGGCCCTGGAAACCTGCGCTGCAGCGGATTGGCTGGCGATAATGCGCCTGCCGTATCGTGCGGGCATCTCGGGTGATTTCCAGCGGCCAGCAACCATGATTGACGACAGGTCGCATCCCAGCCTGAACGCATCCTGAACACCCCCGACACGCGTGCTGTGCGCCGAGACATCATCTCGTTTGGTGCAGCGTTTGATGATCCGAGAGATGGTTGCCGGATCGAGTGGGCAAATCTTCGCACCGCGTTGGGACTTCGTGAGCATAGGATCGTCCGATTTCAACCCAGCCGTTTCGATCCATCGCAACACGGCCTTTGTGCCTCGCTCTGATAGAAAGGCGTAGTTGCCACGCCCGTCCGGGTCGGTCTTCGAACGCGCAATGAAGAGGACGCTCGATCCGTCGTCTTGTCGGCATAGATCCCTGACCCTGAAGCCCGAGATTTCTGACGCCCTGCACCAGCTATCAGTGGCGACCCAGAGAACGGCCTTGTCTCTGATCTCAAGGCGGGTGTTCCCCAAACCATCAATCGCCGCCAGGACCTCTTTCTTTCCGAGGGGAGGGGCCTGCCTATACACATTGCCGTACTTGCGCTTCACACTCTTCAGCGCCAGCTCGACGAGCCTGTGTCGGCACGGGGATACCTGGAACTCTGCCCTGTGCATCTCTCCGATTGCCCAGAGGTGCAGCTCGATGGTCGATGCCTTGATGCGGCCACGTTAACCCATCCAGCCGGGACTGAAAGACTCACAGTTTCGCACCGGCAAGCGGCCGTGTTGTGCGCTTAGCGTTGGTTCAACAGCCTTGATAACGCCGCTCTGAAGCGAAAGGCCGCTTCGTCCGCATGTGAGACATCGATTGCCAGTGCGGCGAACGGCCGATTTGGGTTTTGGGCTTTTCAGTCGCTTTGAACGTCCGGTTTCTGGAAATTGCGCTGCTATGCAGTGGCGAGATGGCTTTCAGTTGGTGACCTGGGCGATAACTGATGCTGCCAGTGTATCGGTCCGGAAAGTCCCCAATGTGGTCGTCGGACCATACCAAACCGGATGTCGTGTGTGGTGGCGTATTGCTGCAAAGATTTTTTTCTTGTGAGGTCGCGGCAGAAGGCAAATTCGAAGTGTGTACTTCACAAAGCCTTCTGGCGAACGTCACGTGCTTACCTGACGCTTACCCAGATATTCTCTCAATGGTGCGACTTTCACGTAAATGTTTGAAAAATTTGGCTCCGGCGGTAGGGATCGAACCTACGACCAATTGATTAACAGTCAACTGCTCTACCGCTGAGCTACGCCGGAACACCGGGGGGCGATATAGCAAGGTGCAGATCGCGCGTCCAGTGCCCTCCGGCGAAAATTCGACCGGTGCGTTCAGGCTAGCTCCCACACCGCGTCCAGTGCAACGTGGGGTCGGGCCAGAACCACGGATTGTTCCGCAAGATCAATAAGGTGCGCAAGAAGGTTGCGTTCCGCCATCGGCAGCATCGCCTCGGGAATGTCGGTGTAAACGCGCCGCGTCAGCACGCCCGCCTTCGCCGCCCCGTCTGCAAGGGCCGACAGGATCGCTGCTTCGCGCGCGTCCCGGTGCGACAGAAGCCATTCCACACGCTCCGCCGTCTCCGTGATCGGGGCGCCATGGCCGGGCAGGTACACTGCATCGCCCCGCGCCAGCAGCCGCGCGCAGGAGGCCCGGAACGCCCCCAGATCGCCATCGGGGGGCGAGATAAGCGTCGAGGCCCAGCCCATGACGTGATCGCCCGAAAACAGCACATCACCCAAGGCGAAACTCAGATGCCCCTCCATGTGGCCGGGGGTATGGATCACCTCGATCTTCCCCGCACCTGTCGCGATCACCGTGCCGTCACCAATGGATGTATCGGGCACGAATCCCGTATCCACACCTTCGCCGCCGCCCGCCATCCCGCTTTCGGCCAGCGCCGCCATCACCGGGCTCCGGCCCGCCGCCGCATGCCCGAAGGCGCAGACCGGCGCCCCCGTCCGCCGCGCAAGCCTCGCGGCAAGCGGGCTGTGATCCCGATGGGCATGGCTGACAAGGATATGCGTGACCTCCGCATCCCCGAGCGCCGACAGGATCGCGTCGAAATGCGCGGCATCCTCGGGCCCCGGGTCGATCACCACGACCGACTCTGCGCCCAGGAGATAGGTGTTCGTCCCCCAATGCGTCATCGGCGAGGCGTTCGGCGCGATGATCCGGCGGATGCCATCGGCGACTTCCGTCACCGTCTCTGGCCGTGGGGGCAAGGTCATCGCAAAGCCCTTTCGCTTTCCTGTCCTTCGATTAGGGTTCGCCCATGGCGGCGTTCCGGCTCAAATCCCTCACCCCGCGGTCCCTGATCGGCCGGACGGCCCTGATTCTGCTCGTCCCGATCATCACCATCCAGCTGGTGGTGAGCTATGTCTTTATCCAGCGTCTTTACGAAAACGTCACCGACCAGATGACCCGCTCCGTCGTCCCGACGGTCGAGCTGCTGCTCGAATGGATCAATGCCGCCGAAAGCGCGGAAGATGCCGAGGCCGATGTTCACTCCCTGACCCGCACGCTCGGCGTCGATCTCGCCTTCACCGGGGCGGAAGCGGTTCAGGACGCCCGCACGCGCTTCGATCTCTCCGGTCTCGTGGTCACCCGGGTCCTGCGCGAGACGCTGCCGACGCTCGGCGCGGTCGATCTCGCCAGCGAAGACAACGGGGTCAGCCTCGTCCTCGGCACGCGCCATGGCCCCGTGGTGATGGGCTTCGACCGCTCCCGCGTCTCCGCCCGCAATCCCCACCAGCTTCTCGTCCTGATGGTCTTCGTCTCCACCATCGTGACGATCATCTCCTTTCTCTTCCTGAAGAACCAGGTGCGCCCGATCCGCCGGCTGGCGGAAGCGGCCTCGGCCTTCGGCAAGGGCCAGATCGTCACCTACCGGCCCGGCGGGGCGACCGAGGTGCGCCAGGCCGGCACCTCCTTTCTCGAAATGCGCGACCGGATCGAACGGCATATCGAACAGCGCACGCTGCTTCTTTCCGGCGTTTCCCACGATCTCAGAACGCCGCTCACGCGGATGAAGCTCGCGCTGTCGATGCTGGCCGACCGGCAGGAGGCAGAGGCCCTCGAACGCGACGTGGACGAGATGCAGGAAATGCTCGACACCTTCCTCGGCTTCGCCCGCGTCGATGCCACCGAGGATACGGTCGAAACCGATCCCCACAAGGTGGCAGCAGAGGCCGTGGCACGCAGTGGTCCCGGCGTGTCCCTCGGGCCCTGCGAGGGCGAGGGCCTCGTCTCGATACGCCCGATGGCCATTGCGCGCTCGCTCGACAACCTCATCGGAAATGCGCTCCGCTACGGCAACGAAGCGCGTGTCTCGGTCGCCATCCTCGACAAGTCCGTACGCTTCGTGGTGGAAGACAACGGCCCCGGCATTCCCGAAGACCGCCGGGAAGAGGCGATCCGCCCCTTCGCCCGGCTCGATCCCGCCCGCAATCAGGACAAGGGCGGCAGCGTCGGGCTCGGCCTCTCCATCGTCCGCGACATCGCCCGCCAGCACGGCGGCGCGCTCCGGCTCGGGGAAAGCGAGGATCTGGGCGGTCTGCGGGTGGATCTGGTGGTGGCACGGTAGCGGCACCTGCGACCCCGGCTATGGCCGCTCCTCGGAGCAGCTCAGCACGCCTCCCGCCCGATATGCACTGAACGGCCATCTGGTATGCCCATGAATACCGTGCATTTTGTGCCTGGCGTGCTAGGTCACCCCCAGTCAATCCATATCCCCGAGATCACCCGTGACCAAAATCATGATGGCGGCGCTCGCTGCCGGCCCAAATCTTTCGTCCCTCAAGGGGGACACCAGCTTCGACATCGGCCGTGTCAGAATCGAACTCCTCGCGGGCCTGACCGTCGCGCTGGCGCTGGTGCCGGAGGCCGTCGCCTTCGCCTTTGTCGCCGGGGTACATCCGCTTGTCGGGCTTTACGCCGCCTTCATCGTGGGGCTCATCACGGCCGTGTTCGGGGGCCGACCGGGGATGATTTCGGGGGCAACCGGTGCACTCGCGGTGGTCATGGTGTCGCTGGTCGCGACACATGGGGTCGAATATCTGTTCGCAGCGGTCGTGCTGATGGGGATCATACAGATCGCGGCCGGGGTGCTGCGGCTTGGAAAGTTTATCCGGCTCGTGCCGCACCCCGTGATGCTCGGCTTCGTCAACGGTCTTGCGATCGTGATCTTCCTGGCCCAGCTCAGCCAGTTTCAGGTGCCCGGCTCGGCCGATCATGCAGGCCACGGGCTTGCACAGGGCGAATGGCTGACCGGCTGGCCCCTGGTGACGATGCTGGCCCTCGTGGCGGCGACCATGGCGATCATCTGGGTGATGCCGCGTATCACGTCGGCGTTTCCCGCCCCGCTGGCGGGCATCGCCATCGTGGCCGTCGCCGTCATCGCATTTCAGATCGACGTCCCGCGGGTCGGCGATATGGCCTCGATCGAAGGCGGATTGCCGGCCTTTCACATTCCGGCCGTGCCGTTGACGCTAGAGACGCTGGAAATCATCCTGCCCTATGCGCTGATCCTCGCGGCCATCGGGCTGATCGAAAGCCTGCTGACCCTGAACCTCGTCGGCGAGATCACGGGCAAGCGCGGCGGGGCCTCGCGCGAATGCATCGCCCAGGGCGCTGCCAACACCGTCACCGGCGTCTTCGGCGGCATGGGCGGCTGCGCGATGATCGGGCAGTCGATGATCAACGTGAAATCGGGCGGCCGCACGCGCCTTTCGGGCATTTCGTCGGCGCTGTTCCTTCTGGCCTTCATCCTCTTCGCCGCACCGCTGATCGAACAGATCCCGCTCGCGGCACTTGTCGGCGTTATGTTCATGGTGGTGATCGGAACCTTCGCGTGGAACAGCTTCAAGATCATGCGGAAGGTGCCGTTGACGGACGCCATCGTGATCGTCCTCGTCACCGTCGTGACGGTGGCCTACGATCTTGCGACGGCGGTTGTTGTCGGCGTCATCGTGTCGGCGCTGGCCTATGCGTGGAACAATGCAACGCGGATCCACGCGGAACGCTATGACACTCCGGAAGGCGCACGGGTCTACAAGGTGCGCGGCCCGCTGTTCTTCGGGTCTTCCGACGGGTTCGGGGAACTGTTCGATCCCGAAAACGATCCCGCCCTCGTCATCGTCGATTTCGCCGAAAGCCGGGTGGTCGATCAGTCGGCCCTCAGCGCCATCGAAACGGTTGCCGGAAAGTACGAGGCCGCCGGAAAGACACTCCAGCTGCGCCATCTCAGCCGCGATTGCCACCAGCTTCTGACCAAGGCGGGGCAGCTCATGATCGACAGCGACGACGACCCCGATTACCAGATCGCGGCGGATTATTCGGTCAAGACGGGCGTTCTCGGCGCCGGGCACTGACCCTGCGATCCGCGCCCGGCCTTGCCCGAGCGGGCAACGCGGCCGGGCGGCGCACACCGGAACAAAAGGGATGGTAGGCCCGGAGGGGCCGCCACAGCTACAGAAAACCAATAGTTTAACTTGTCCAACCGGACAGAAGCGGCCCTTTGAAGACATTGGGGAATTTCCCCAAGTGTCCAACCACGAAACCGCCGACAATTATTCGCGCGTCATCGCCCAGGTGGACGACCGGCACCGCGTCATCGTCTGCAAGGACGGTATCCAGTGGATATTGCAGCGGCGGGAAAAAGGCACCGGGCGCTGGCCTTGGAAGGCCCGGCACTACTGCCGCACCCGGAAGGCCCTACTGCGGGTCACCGGTGCCGCCTGTCGCGCCCCTGACCCCTTGGCAATGCAAACCCTCGCCGACCTTCCCGAGCATATCGGCGGGGTGGCGGCATGAGCGAGCGCATTTCCCTGCAGATAACGTCCGACATTCAGGGCGCAATTATGCCCGCGCCGGACGGTCTCTATCTTGTCAGTGCCTTTCATGCGCCGACAGGCAACGCCGTCTACGGCATCGAGGACTCGGCAGAGCGCGCTCTTGGGTGGCTTGAGGCTGCGCAAATTGCCTTAGCTGAGCCGGTGGGCACCGCATGAGCGTCTTTGCGCAACATGCGGAAGCCTATGCAGCCGCCGGGCTGCCCGCTTTCCCCGTGAATACGCGGAACAAGCGGCCCGCCATTCTCGGCTGGCGCACTGCTACGCCTCAGAAGGCGCGGCAATGGGCGCAGAATGAACGGTTGCGCGAGGCTGACGGCCTCGGCCTCTTGATGGGGCGACCATCCGGCATCACGGAAATCGACGTGGACGGCGCGGGCGAGGCTTGGCTTGCCGCTGCGATTGAGCGCTTCGGCGAAACACCTATCGCAATCCGAACGGCCTCGGGAAAATTCAAACTCTGGTATCAGCACAATAGCGAAGGCAGGCATATCCGCCCCTTCGACGGCCTACCGATTGATGTTCTCGGCGACGGTTTCACCATCGCGCCCCCGTCATGGCGGGAAGACCTCGGCGCGGCCTATGCCTTCATCTCCGGCAGTATCGAGGCAATCGGCAACCTGCCCACACTCAGGGAAGCAATACAACGCCCCGGGGAGACGGTTGGCACCGGCAAACGCAATGACACTCTCTGGCGCTATTGCATGGCCCACGCGCGGCACTGTGATGACGTGGAAGCGCTCATAGACGTGGCCGCAACATGGGCCGGGGCATTCCCTGACCCGCTGCCCACCTCAGAGATAGAGCGGTGCGCCCGCTCGGCCTGGGGATACGAGGCGACGGGCCGCAACTACCTCGGCCTGCGCAAACCACAAATCACCGGAGGCGACCGCATGATGGATGCGCTCATTGATGAGCCGGACGCTCTCGTGTTGCTGCAATACTTTCGGCGGTGGCACAGCAACCGGCCAGCCTTTGCCATTGCCCCCAGGGCGATGAGCGAGGCAGGCAGCCCGCCTTGGCACTGGACCAGGATAGTCAAAGCCCGCGACATTCTGCTTGAGCGGCGCTTTCTCGAAGAACTGTCCGCACCGATCAGGGGGCATAAAGCGGGCCGCTACAGGCTTCAGCCTATCATGTCGGATTCCGTGAAAGATCACTATACACCCTCTCCCCCCGTCCTAGAGGCCGATGAACTGATGGAAGGGGAACGGGCATGAATTGGTCCCAATGCCCCAAAAATGCGCGCGGTCGCGTAACCGCCCCCCCAAGTAGCGCCTTTTCGCTACGCGACGGGAGGGCGTCATGACCGTCTGTGACACTGCCCTTCAGGTTTCTCAATGGAGCCATGCTATCCGCGCCCGGTGGCAGGATAGCGTCGATGCAATTCTTGACGTGGGTCGGATGCTCACCGAGGCCAAGGCCAACTTGCCTCACGGGCAATTCGGAAGGCTGTTCGCCGAGGACAATCCCGAGCGGCTGCCTTTCACTGACGCAACAGCCAGGAAGCTTATGGCAATCTCGCGTCACGCCGCTTTGGGAAATCGTGCACACGTGCACGCTTTGCCGCCCGCCTGGGGCACGCTTTACGAGTTAAGCAAGCTTCCCGAGGACAAACTTGAGGGCGCATTTTCGGCGGGGCTGATCCATCCCGAGATGGAACGCCAGGACGCGGTGGCCTTGGTCGGCGGAAAGTCACCGAGGCTGAACTATACGGGCGATTACGAGTGGTACACGCCCGGACCCATAATCGAGAAGGCCCGCGCGGTTCTCGGCGGCTTCGACCTAGATCCCGCGACTTCTGTGATTGCGAACAGAGTCGTACAGGCCGAGCAAATATTCATCGTGGAAGACGACGGCCTCGAGCAGGATTGACCCATTGGCCGGATATGGATGGATCCGCCATTTAGCGCGCGCCTGATTGACCGCTTCGTTTACCGTTATTGCGACGCGGTGAATAGCGGCTCGCAGGGATTTGTCCTGACAAACAACTGCACAGAAACGGCTTGGTTTCGGGCGCTGTGGGAAGTCTCAACGGGCGTGTGTTTCCCGAAGTATCGGATCAATTTCTATAAGCCGGACAGCCACCCGAAAGGGTCGTCGATGCAGGGGCAGGCAATCTTCTATGCAGGCGACGATTACCCTCGCTTCAAATCGGCGTTCCAGTCTGAGGGCCTGATAACGCGCGGAGGTTTGGAATGAAGCCCTCCACCAAGGCAATCCGGTTTCTCGAAACGCTGCAAATCCCGCAGGGGCCTTCTGCGGGAACGCCGCTGAAATTGGCACCGTTTCAAAAGCAATTCGTGAAGGGGGCCTTGGCCGATGGCGTGGACGTGGGTGTGCTGTCGATTGGCCGGGGCAATGCAAAAACGGCGTTGAGCAGTGGTATCGCTTTGGGCGCGCTTCTGGGTGTTTGGGATAACCAGCCCGCGCGGGAAATCCTGATTGCGGCCAGAACGCGGGACCAGGCGCGGATTGCATGGGATTTCGCGGCTCAATTCTCATGGTCTCTGCCGGACGAGATTCAACAGCGGCTCACGTTCCGGCGCTCGCCCCGGCTTGAAATTGAATACGAGGACGAAAACGGCTCGCACGTTCTCAGGGGCATTGCGGCAGATGGGAAATCAGCGCTTGGGACTGCCCCCAATCTGGTGCTGATGGATGAGCGCGGCCACTGGCCTCAAGACCAGGGCGACGCTCTGGAACAGGCATTGCTTTCGGGCCTCGGGAAGCGGGGTGGCCGCGCTCTCATTATCTCGACGTCTGCCTCGGACGACACGCATCCCTTTTCCAAGTGGATTGATGAGGAACAAGCGGGCGTTTGCGTCCAAGAACACCGCCCCGCACCCGGCTTGCCTGCGGATGACCGGGCCTCGCTCATAGAAGCAAACCCCGGCGCGAAATACGGCATCGGGGCAGACATTCAATGGCTCGAAGGACAGGCCCGCCGGGCGATTGCACGGGGTGGCAGCACCCTGACGAGCTTCCGGCTCTATAACCGCAATGAGCGGGTATCCGGCGAAACCCGTGACGTGCTTCTGACGGTGGACGAATGGCTCGCCTGCGAGACGGCAGACCCGCCCCCGCGTGAGGGGCATTGCGTCATTGGTATCGACCTCGGCGGCTCGGCCTCGATGACCGCAGCGGCGTTTTATTGGCCAGAGACGGGTCACCTCAAGGTGCAAGGCTCATTTCCGGCGAACCCTTCTCTGGCCGACCGCGGCTCTGGTGATGGCGTACACGGTCGGTACATTGAAATGGAACAGCGTGGCGAGCTGTCAACTTTAGGTGACAAGACGGTGCCGGTTGCACCTTGGCTTGTTGAAATCATGCGACAGGTCCAAGGGGAAACCGTCACGGCAATCGTCGCGGACCGCTTCAAACAGGCGGAGCTTTCCGAGGCGGCGGCGGCAGCCGGTGTGACCTGTCCGATTATCTGGCGGGGCATGGGGTTCCGGGATGGCGGGGAAGATGCGGAACGGTTTCGCCGGGCGGCCTTCGACGGGAAGGTGAAGACGGCCCCGAGCCTGCTTCTGCGCAGTGCCTTCGCCGATACCGTCTGCCTCAGAGACCCGGCGAACAACATCAAGATTGCGAAAGCCCGCTCCAAGGGCCGGATTGACGCGGCCTCGGCCACGGTTCTCGCCGTGGCGGAAGGCGCGCGGCAGGTGGCGACCCCGGACACGGAGGCCCGATTCATATGCCTCTGATGTATGACAGATATTCCCGGGAAGTCACAAAGACGACGCGCTGGCGGCGTCTGCGCTGGCAAATCCTGAAGCGGGACAACTTCACCTGCCAGGACTGCGGGAAGATGGGCGACCGGCTGGACGTCGACCATATCGTGCCGGTGCGCGATGCGCCCGAGAAGTCTTTCGACCCGGCCAATCTCCAAAGCCTTTGCCGAGAATGCCACTCGGCCAAGACGCGGCGTGAAGCGAATTTGCCCGCGCCCAATCCGCGCCGGGAGGCGTGGTCAAAACTCCTGCGAGACATGCAGGGCAAACCTATTGAGCACAAAGGATGACACATGCTTGATTCAGTGAAGATTGCGAGGCGGCAAAGCGAAATCCGCCAGAGCCTCGCGGAATTGGTCGGGAAGGAAACCCCGACCGAAGAAGAAACGCGGTCGATGGAAACCCTCGACGCGGAATATCGGACGAACGAAACCCGCTACCGCGCGGCGCTTGTTGCCGAAGACGAAGAGCGCCGGGAAGCCGGGGCGGAACTCGAAACCCGCTCGGATCGCGAGTGGTCGCACATGATGCGA
Organism: Ovoidimarina sediminis; assembly: GCF_032586175.1. Classification (NCBI taxonomy): domain Bacteria; kingdom Pseudomonadati; phylum Pseudomonadota; class Alphaproteobacteria; order Rhodobacterales; family Roseobacteraceae; genus Ovoidimarina; species Ovoidimarina sediminis. Next base: position 35,293 of record NZ_JAWHTE010000029.1, on the reverse strand, counting down.
GGCTTCGAGGTCCGGCAGGTGGCGCTTGCCTATGCCGAGGGCCAGGAACTCACCGGACAGACGAAGGAAATCGTCGAGGAAATGCGCAGTCACGGCGGCTATCGCGGCATCCCCGTGCCCTTCGAGGCGCTGGAAACCCGTGCAGGCGAAACCATCGCAAGCGGTACGCATACGCCGCTGCAGTCGATGCCGATCACTGATCGGATCTTTGCGGATAGCATGGCCGCGCGGATGGGCTGCCAGATGGTGCAAATCCCGCAAGGTGATCGTGAATACCCGGTTGTTACGTCTTCCGTGACGGCGGGCTGGCAGGCCACGGAACTCGGCGACGTCGCGGGGCCCACGGTCTTTGCCACGACTGATCGTTCGCTGGTGCCGGATTACACCCTCGGCATCACGATGAAGATCAGCCGCCGGGCGCTCAAGCAGTCGGGGCCGGGCCTCGAACAAGCGGTGCGTCGCGACATGCTGTCCACGATCCAGGATCAGCTTGATATCGCCGCTTTCGACGGGGCGGGATCGTCGGGTGAGCCTGCGGGCGTGATCGCGGATGCGGCAACCTACGGGATCACCGAAACCTCGGGCGGCGGTGCAACCTGGGACGATTGGAGAGGTGCAATCGTCAACTTCATGGCGGCAAATGCCGTGGGCTCGCCCTCGGGTGTTAAGGTGATGTTGCATCCGCAATCCTTCGCAGATCTCGACGCCACGGTCTTTGACTCAGGATCGGGCAGGACGGAATGGGATCGCCTTCTGAGCCATGTGGGCGCGGGCAACGTGATGGTGTCCACCCGGTCGAACGAAAGCGGCTCGCCCTCAGTCTACAAGTCGCTTCTGACGGTTCGCAAGAATGGCGTTGCGCCCTTCGTCTGCGGCCTCTGGGGCGGTGTAGACGTGATCCGCGATCCGTTCAGCGATGCCGCCTCCGGCGGTCTTCGGCTGACGGGGCTGGTGACGGCGGACTTCGCGGTCCTGCGCCCGGCGCAGCTGCAGGTTCTGACGGATCTCACCTAATGCTGTGGGGAGCGTCACTCGGGGCGCTGGAGCTTCGTACCGAAGGCGGGTCCGCCCGTCTTCGGGCGACGTTCCCCTATGGCGCCGAAACCGAACTGGCACCGGGGCGACGGGAAGTCGTCGCCTCGCGTGCCTTCGCAGATCGGATTGAGCGCGGCGAAGACGTGCACTTTCTGTCCGGTCATAACTTTGAAAAGCCGCTCGCCAGCCGGGCGGCGGGCAGCCTCACAATCCGCGACACGGATCATGCGGTTGAGATCGAGGCCACCATCGACGGCGGCACGACATGGGCGCGGGACTTCATGGCAGCCCATGACGCCGGGCTGATCCGGGGTCTTTCGCCGGGGTTCCGGGTGTTACCGCAAGGTGAACGGGTTGAACGTCGCGCCGACGGGATGGTGCGGACGATCACGCAAGCGGCCCTCTATGAATTTTCGGCTGTGACGAAACCCGCATATCCGGCGGCGCAGATCGAGGCCCGGTCATGGATCGAGGCCCCCGACGCCCAGTTGCAACTGGCATTGACGAGGTGGCGCGCATGATTTGGCCATTCAAACGAAAAGAAGAAACCCGCGCGGCCTCGGGCTTCACGAGCGAGGTAATCGCCGCAAGGGAGGCGTATATCAGCGGGGCTCGGGGGCTGGCCGAGTTAACGGGCACGGTGCAGTCGTGTGTGTCGCTATGGGAGGGCGGGCTAAGCCTCGCAGACGTCGAGGGCGCGGATATGCTCACGCGGTCGGCGCTGGCCCACACGGCCCGCTCATTGGCCCTGAAAGGGGAAAGTCTCTGGCTCATCCGCGACGATAGGCTCATTCCGTGCTATGATTGGGACGTCCGAACCGCGGACGGGGCTCCGACCGCTTATCGTCTTACTGTCCCTGAAGCTGGTGGTGGTCGGAGCCTTACCGCCCTTGCTGCCGAAGTCCTGCACTTCCGTATCGGCTCGGACCCGGCGGCCCCCTGGCTCGGGCAAAGTCCCTTGCGGCGGGCGCAACTCTCGGCGGAAATGCTTCACGCCCTCGAAAAGGCGCTTGGCGGCATCTATGCCGATGCGCCTTTGGGCAGCATTATCATTCCAATGCCGAGCAATACGCCAAACCAGGCGGAAACCTTCGCGGAAACTTTCCGTAACCGGCAGCAGGGGCGGAGCTTCATCGTCCAGAACTCTGTCACGGCGGGCAATGTAAACGCCCCGGCACCCCGGCATAACAACATGCCGGAACAACTGACGCCCGACCTGCAACGGCTCATGCCGAAAGAAAGCCTCGACGCGGCGCGGGGAAGTATCGCGATGGCCTTCGGGGTTCTTCCGGCGCTTCTCAACCAAGCGACGACCGGCCCCGTTGTGCGGGAGGCCCAAAGGCATCTTGCACAATGGATGCTCGCGCCAATTGCCGGGCTTATTGCCGAAGAGGTGCAGGCCAAGATGGGCGGCCCCGTTGAAATCGACGTGATGCGGCCTCTGCAGGCGTTCGATGCGGGTGGACGGGCACGGGCGGCGGCCACGCTTATCCAGGCGCTCGCCACGGCAAAGGAAGCCGGTGTTGATGCGTCCGAAGCCTTGCGAATTGTGGATTGGGAATAGGGCAGATGCGTGCTGCCAGCGATTGGGCAAGAAGGTGGACTTGCGCCATCTCTGAGAAGAGATTGCCGACAGCACACGGCAAGGTACGCGGCCAACTTCTGGGGCGCAATAGGCTTGATAAGGCGTGCTGCCGACGGGAGGGCGCGGGGTCGCTCCCTCGGCTGGCAACCGGGACCGACGGCAGCACGGTCCTCGTCAGAGCAACTAAACGTGACGGATTTAGGACAAGGCGAGGACGCGCCTGCGGTCATTTGTGGACAACGCAAAGCGTCTGGGCAAGTCGGCGAGTGTCCCAAAACCCCGACAGGCGCGGCCCCCATTACCTCCATTCCTTTGGGGGCGCGGCGCAGGGCTGGCACGGTTTAGGAGGCCGGGGCCAGCCCAATGACTAGCATGGTGCATGTAAGGCGCGCGGCCCGGCGGGAACGCGAAGCCCGGCGGGGCAAGCTGGGGTCGCAACGCTTCCAGCACCTTGCGGACGAACTGGTGAAAACCGTCCGGCTCGCTCGCGAGGCAGGCATGATTGCCACCTTCCTCAACCTCGAAGGGCCGCTCCGAGCCGCCGTGCGGTCCGACCTCTGCCTTGCGGGCTGGAATTGGCCTGCGGCTGATTTGATGGCCCGTGACCTCATGGCGACCGTGGAACGGCGGCTCAGGGTGAAGCGGCCAAGCTGGAATGAAGGACAGCTTGAATGGACGATAAGCGCCGGGACACTGATAGAGCGGACGCGGTGCGTCTCGTGCGGAAAGAAGCTGGTCGAGGACCAGAAGAAGTATTGCTCCGGCCTCTGCAAAGGGGCGCACTTCGATTACGTGCGGCGGACCATCGCGAAGGCCGAGGCGGAAATAGTGGGGCGGGCGACGCACTCGATATGAGGCGGCACTGCGAGGGGTGTGGCGTGGTTATACCGGACGACGCCCCGCCTCAGCGGAAATTCTGTACCGTGAAATGTTATATGGACGATTACAACGCGCTTGTCCGCGAGGCCCGCATTGCGTCCCGTCCTAAGCGGCCTTGCGCATTGTGCGGGGCCGATATCCCTCTGGAGCGCCGGAAGTACTGCGATGATGGGTGCAGCCGGAAGGCTCAGCACCGGAAGGAGCGCCTGCGGAAGATGAGGACATCCGTGCGTTAGGGGTCGCGCATTGTTTGGTTTTAATTTATTTGAGACATAGCAGGCGTGAGGCTGAGATGATTACAGTTGCCCAACTTGTTGAGGACGTCGCCGAGATCACCGGGGAACCGGAAAAGTCCGTTCGCAACTATGCCAGGGCTTTGATCGACGGTGGCCTTCTGCCGAAGAGCAGGGGGCGGGCAATTGCTGGTGTCGAGTTCGTGCATGTCTTGAGGCTTCTGGCAGCTGTCGCAATTCAACCAAAGCTGAAGGAATCCGCCGAAGTTGTTGCGCAGTACATGGGATTGAAGCGTGAGGGAGTAGGTGACCTGCCACTCACTGACGACATGCCAGAAACGTTCCGCATCAAGGCAACCGAAACCGTCGAAGAGTATATTTGTGATTGGCTCGAAGCACTATTTGATGCGGAGCCGGAAAACGCCGAACTGCGCGAAGTCGCAAAGTCGTTGCAGATAACCTTCGTCATGAATTGGCAGGAGATTGCAGTCAGCTTGGAGGAGGACGACAAGCGTTTGATTCAGCGTTTTCGTGCCTCTGGGCAGCTTTACGGACACTGGGCCAAAAAGATCCGGCGCAGTACCGAAATCGCAGCAGAAACTTTCGTTTGGCTCGGCCACAATAACAATCGCGACTATCGCACAGGGGGCAACATTGTCTAACTCTCCCGCCAAGGTAAAGCAGGCCGAATTGACGCGCTATATGAAGGCGATGGTCAAGGCGGGCGTGCCGGTTGGAGAGCTGCGAATTTCGCCGGACGGCAGCGTGCGGCTGATCTTGGCCTCTGGCGAAGTCAAAGACACCGACAACCCTTGCGATAGGTTGCTGGACACATGAGGCGGCGCAACCCATTCCCCGGCGTCACGCGCGCCCCTGACCGTCACGGCAAAGTCCGTTGGCGGTTTCGGCGTAAGGGCTTTTCCTGCTACTTGCCGGGGGCCTATGGCTCGGCGGAGTTTCGGACGGCATACGAACAGGCGCGGCAAGGGGCCTTGGGGCCGCAGCCGACCGAGCGATTTTCGCGCGGCACGCTGGCTTGGCTGATAGTGCAGTATCGCAATTCGCCGAAATACCTTGACCAAGCCGAGGCCAGCAAGCGGACGCTACGCGGACAACTTGACTGGCTGATGCAGGTTGCCGGTGACTTGCCCTTCGCTCGCCTTGAGACGCGGCATGTCGAGGCCCTAATGGCCAAGAAAGAAGGCCCAGCCGCTGCAAACCGGGTCAAGAAAAACCTCTCTCTGCTGTTCAATTACGCCGCAAAGCACGGTTGGGCGACGCACAACCCGGCGCGGCACGCGGACCGCCGGAAGGTGTCGGGCAGTGGGTATCACACATGGACTGACGCGGAGATTGCGCAGTACCTGGACTACCACGGCGAAGGAACGAGGGCGCGGCGCGCGCTGATGCTCTTTCTATGTACCGGAGCCTCCCGGCAGGACGCAGCGGGGCTTGGCTGGCAGCACGTCAAGGACGGGCGCATTCGGTTTGCACGCGGTAAGACGGGCGTTGTGGCCGACCTTCCAATCCTTCCTGAGTTGGCCGCCGAATTGGCAGACGTCCCGAAAGGTGACGTCCTATTCCTGACGCATGGGGCAGGGCGACCGTACAAGGCCACGACGCTTGGCAACTGGTTCAAGGACCAATGCAAGGCCGCTGGCCTCGACCACTGTTCAGCGCACGGCTTGCGGAAAGCAGGCGCAACCCGACTTGCAGAAGCCGGGGCAACAGAAATGGAGGTCATGGCGTTTCTTGCCCATGCCTCACCCAAAGAGGCAGCGACTTACACCAAGAAGGCGGCAAGGGCGACTCTCGCAGACCACGCTTTTGACCGGCTCGCAGGCACGAAACCGGAACGTAATGTGTCCAACCTCTCCCAAAGGTTGGGCAAAAAGGGCAGTAAAAGTGTTAAAAAACAATGATATATCGGGTGGCGTGGTAGGCCCGGAGGGACTCGAACCCCCAACCAAAGCGTTATGAGCGCTCTGCTCTAACCAATTGAGCTACAGGCCCGCCTGTGTCCCGATTAGGCCGCCGGTGAGGGGCGGTCAAGCACCGCTTCGGACGTCAAAGTTTCGCCAGATTGCCACGCGACCATCCGGTCATGACAGAAATCGCGATCCGCTGGCGCGCCTTGCGCCTCTACGACAGGCTGTGTCTGCTCTTCCTCGCCGTGCTGGTCGGGATGTTCGGCCTTCTCGTTCTCTCCATCCGGTCCGGATTGGACCTGTCCGGCACCAAGGGCTATTTTACCTGCCTCATGCTCGCGGCGGGGGCGGCCGCCGCGCTCCATCGCCGCGAAACCGGCCGGGTGCTGTCGGGCGGCCCTGCGTGGCTTCTGTCCCTGGCTCTCTGTCTGGTCGCCGCCCTGGCCCATCTCGTCCTCAATCTCTGGATCGTCATCGCCGATCCGCGTATGGCCGGAGGTATCGGCGACATCGAGTTCGGACAGAGCTTCCTGCTCGCTCAGGTGCCGGTTCTCCTGTCGATCCGGCTCGCTGTCTTCGTCGGAACCCAGATAGGGCCGAACTGACCGGCATGGACAGCCCCCGGCCTTTCGGCTAGGCGAAGCGCCATGAGTGAACATGGAAAAAACGGTCTGACCTATGCCGAGGCGGGCGTCGACATCGCCGCCGGCAACGCACTTGTCGACCGCATCAAACCGGCCGCCAGCGCAACCAGCCGCCCCGGCACCATGGCGGGCCTCGGCGGCTTCGGCGCGCTCTTCGATCTGAAGGCGGCGGGCTACGACGACCCGATCCTCGTGGCGGCCACCGACGGGGTGGGCACCAAGCTTCGCATCGCGATCGATACCGGCAATGTCGACGGCGTGGGGCAGGATCTCGTCGCAATGTGCGTCAACGATCTCGTCTGCCAGGGGGCGGAGCCCCTGTTCTTCCTCGACTACTTCGCAACCGGCAAGCTCAGCATCGAAACCGCCGCCCGCGTGGTGGAAGGGATCGCCCGGGCCTGTTCCGAAGCGGGCTGTGCCCTTGTCGGCGGCGAGACGGCGGAAATGCCCGGCATGTATCCTGCCGGCGATTTCGATCTCGCGGGCTTCGCCGTGGGTGCGATGGAACGAGGCGGCGCGTTGCCTTCGGGCGTGGCCGCAGGTGACGTGATCCTCGGCCTCGCCTCGAACGGCGTCCATTCGAACGGCTACTCCCTCGTCCGCCGGATTGTCGAGCTTTCGGGGCTCGACTGGGATCTTCCCGCACCCTTCGAGGACGGCCCGCTGGGCGAGGCGCTCCTCAAGCCCACGCGGCTTTATGTGCGCCCCGTCCTCGCCGCGATCCGCGCAGGCGGTGTCCGAGGGCTCGCCCATATCACCGGCGGGGGGCTCCTCGAAAACCTGCCCCGCGTCCTGCCTGAAGGCCTCGGGGCCGACATCGACCTCACAAGCTGGCGCATCCCGCCGGTCTTCCGCTGGCTTGCCGCCGAGGGCGGGCTGGAAATGCCCGAGCTTCTCAGAACCTTCAACGCCGGGATCGGCATGACCCTTGTCGTCGATCCGGAGGCCGAAGGCCCGCTCACCGATCTTCTGGCGCGGGCGGGCGAAACCGTCACCCGGATCGGCACCGTCACCCCCGGCGAGGGCGTTCGGACGACCGGCACCCTGGCGTGAGGCGCGTCGCGATCTTCATCTCCGGCGGCGGCTCGAACATGGTTGCACTCGCCGACAGCATGACGGGCGATCACCCCGCACGCCCCGTCCTCGTCCTGTCGAACACCGACGGGGCAAGGGGGCTCGAAAAGGCCCGCGCCCGGGGCATCCCCACCGCCGTCGTCGATCACCGGCCCTTCGGCGAGGATCGCCCGGCCTTCGAGGCGGAAATCACCCGCCACCTCACGGCCCATGACGTCGACCTGATCGCCCTCGCCGGCTTCATGTGGGTTCTCACCGGCGGCTTCACGGGCGCCTGGGAAGGTCGGATGCTCAACATTCATCCCTCGCTCCTGCCGAAATACCGGGGACTCCACACCCATGCCCGTGCGCTCCAGGCGGGCGATACCGAGGCGGGCTGCACGGTGCACGAGGTGACGGCCGATCTCGACGACGGGCCGATCCTCGGCCAGGCGCGCGTCCCCATACTCGAAGGCGATACGCCAGAGACGCTCGCGGCCCGCGTTCTCGAACAGGAACACAAGCTTTATCCGGCGGTTCTCCGCCGATTTGCTTCTGGCGACAGGCGTATGCTCCAGCTTCCGTGATTGCCCGAAATCGAGGCTGGCAAGGCGCGAAACGGTGGGTTAGAGAACCCCAATGATAACGATCACCAAGACCGAGGCGCTTGCGGAGTTCTGTGCGCGGGCGTCGCGCCAGCCTTACGTCACCGTCGACACCGAATTCCTGCGGGAACGGACGTATTACGCCAAGCTCTGCCTGATTCAACTCGCCTATCCGGGCGACGGGGCGGATGATGCGGTGCTGGTCGATCCGCTGGCCGACGGCCTCTCGCTCGAACCGCTCTACGATCTCTTCCGCAACACCGAGGTCGTTAAGGTATTCCACGCCGCCCGCCAGGATCTCGAGATCTTCTTTGTCGAGGCGGGCGTCTTTCCCGAACCGCTCTTCGACACCCAGGTCGCCGCGATGGTCGCGGGGTTCGGCGAACAGGTGGGCTATGAAACCCTCGTGCGCAAGATCGCCCGCGCCAATCTCGACAAGACCTCGCGGTTCACCGACTGGTCGCGCCGGCCCCTGACCGATGCGCAGAAATCCTACGCGCTGGCCGACGTGACGCATCTGCGCGACATCTACGAACACCTCGCCCGCGATCTTGAAAAGTCCGGCCGCCGCGACTGGGTGGAAGAAGAGCTTGATACGCTTACCGATCCCTCCACCTACATCGTCGCGCCGGAAGAGGCCTGGAAGCGCCTGAAGACGCGCACCAATTCGGGCCGGTTCCTCGCCATCGCCCGCGAACTCGCGCGCTTCCGCGAAGGCTATGCCCAGTCCCGTAACGTGCCCCGCACGCGGGTCTTCAAGGATGACGCGCTGCTCGAACTCGCCTCGACGAAGCCGAAGACGCCGCAGGATCTTTCGCGCTCGCGTCTTCTTCTGCGCGAGGCCCGGCGGGGCGAGATCGCCGACGGTATCCTCGCTGCCGTGCAGGCGGGGCTCGAGGCCGATCCCTCCACCTTCCCGACGGTCGATCGCTCCCGCGACAGGCTTCAGGTCAACCCGGCCCTCGCCGATCTTCTGCGCGTCCTTCTCAAGGCCAAGTCCGAACAGGCGGGCGTCGCCCAGAAACTCATCGCAACCGCCGCCGAACTTGACGAGATCGCTGGCGGCGAACGCGATCTTCCGTCACTCCGCGGCTGGCGCAAGAAGGTCTTCGGCGAAGATGCCTTGCGCCTCTGCGACGGAAAGATCGCGCTGACGGCGAAGGGCCAGACGATCAGGCTGATCGAACTCTGATCGCCCCGCATCTCCCGCACGGCAGGGCCCCGGGCCTTGATATCGGTCAGGGCGCAAGGCGCCGCGGGGCCTAGACTTCCGATGACGGGCGCGTCTGCACCGTGGATCAGGAAAGCCCCCGCACCACCATGCGTTTCAGCCTTCTCAATGCCATAAGCTAATTCGTCGGCGGGCTCTGGACGGGCCGGGGCGGCCGGCGCCGGATCGAGGCGCGCCAACTTCGGAACCTCCGCCGCCTTGTCGAAACGGCCCGCCGCGACTCTCAGCTGTTCCGAAAGCTCTATGCCGATCTGCCCCCCACAGACGACATCTTCCTCCATGACCTCCCCGTAACCCGCAAACCTGATCTGATGCGCCAGTTCGATGATTGGCTGACGATCCGCACTCTGACGCTCGAAAAAGCCCGCGCCCACTTGCGTGACATCGGCAACGCCGGCGTCCCGATCGGCGATGTCGCGGTGTTCCAGACGTCGGGCACATCGGGCGAACCCGCTATCATCGTCTTGCCCGAAACCTTTGTCGAATACGCTTACGGCATCACGATGGCCCGCTTCGATCGCGGGCGTTGGGCCCTCATCCGCGACGTCAGCAGGCGTGGCATCCGCGTGACGATCACCGGCGGCAACGGGCATTTCGCGGGCAACGGCTTCAACAAGCTCGTGCAACGTCTCTACCCCGCGCTAGCCAGGGGCTTCGGCGTCACCTTCGTCGAGGCCGAACAACCGGTTACCCGTCTCGTCGACCGCCTGAACGCGATCCCCGATATCGCCTGGATCGTCACCTATCCCAGCATGCTCGCCATCCTCACCCGAGAGAAGGAGGCCGGGCGCCTGCACATCGCGCCCGCATTGTTCAGCACGGGCGGCGAGACGCTGACGCAGGATCTCAGCCAACGCGTCCGCCGCGCATTCCCCTCGCTCGACTACGGCATCATCGACACCTATGGCTGCACCGAATGCCTGGCGCTCTCGTTTGAATGCAGCCACGGGCGCAAGCATGTGAACGAAGACTGGGTCATCCTCGAAGCGGTCGACGACGCGATGCGCCCCGTTCCCGACGGTATGCTTTCGGCCTCGGCCCTGCTGAGCGTGCTCGCCAACGACGCACAGCCTTTCCTTCGCTACGATCTGGGCGATTGCATCAGGTTCCGCGAAGATCCGTGCCCCTGCGGCTCACCCTTCCGCAGCTTCGAGGTTGAAGGCCGCCAGGCCACACTCGTCCGCGTCGGCGACACCACCCTCTCGCCGCTCGTCTTCGATGTGGAGCATACGGGCGCGGAACGCATCCAGCTTGTCCAGACTGAAGACGACGCGTTCGAATTGCGGATCGTGCCCCGCGAAGATCCCGGACCGGTCTTTCACGACGTCATCGCGTCGGTGACGAAGGTGTTTCACGCAAACGGCCTCGAAAACGTCGTGGTCCGGCAAAGCGATGAACCGCCCGCCTTCACCGCCAGCGGCAAGTTCCACGCAGTCGTGCCACTGCGCCGCACGGACGCGCCGACCACCTGAAAAAATGGTAGGCGCCGCGCGCCTTACCGCCGCACCGCTCGCGAGGCCAGCGCACCGATCACCTGGATCTCCCGCACGCCCGCAAGTTCCTGTTCGGTCAGGAAGGTCGCCACCACGACTTCGCGCGACACCTGGGTCGACACCCGCGTGGGCGCGGGCGGCTCCGCCAGCCGGAAGTGATAGGCCAGAACCCCGTCGCCGCGCCCCGACAGAATCAGGGCAGGGGACCAGTAACCTTGCCGCGGCGGCAGCCCGACGGCCCGAAGGATCGCGCCCCCCGGTGCCCGCTCGATGCTGACATTGATAACCTCGGCCACCAGGGGCCGCGGATCGGTCTGGGTTTCCACGGCCTGAACCTCGACGGCCCGGTCCCGCCCGAACCAGTTGAACGGGTTCAGCCGGCTTTCTGAAATCCGGCTGCAACCGGCCAAAACGCTCAGAAGCGCTACGACGATGACGATCTGTCTGCCCATGTCCTGCCCCTGGCGATCCGGCGTCTGGGCTATGGGAGTAACCCATTGGTCCGGGTCTGAAAAGGGCGCATGGGCTGGACGTTCCCGCCACCGCCTCTTAGGTGATGCGGAAAGGAGCCAGAACCGATGTCGACCGACGCCTTTGAAGAGATTGCCGAAACCTTCGAGTTCCTTGACGACTGGGAGGATCGTTACCGCTACGTGATCGATCTCGGCAAGGCGATGCCGCCGCTCGAGGATGCGCTGAAGGTGCCCGCCACCAAGGTCGACGGCTGCGCCAGCCAGGTCTGGCTCGTGCCCGAAATCGACGACGCGACCTTCCGCTTCCGCGGCGACAGCGATGCGCTGATCGTCCGCGGCCTGATCGCCGTCCTGTCGGCGCTCTACAACGGCCGCCCTGTGGCCGAGGTGCCGGGCGTCGACGCGGGCGCGGAACTCGGCCGCCTTGGCCTTCAGGATCACCTGAGCGCGCAGCGCTCGAACGGCCTCCGCGCCATGATTCAGCGGATTCGCGAAACGGCCGCCGCCGCAGCGGCCTGAAGCGGGACAACCCGCGCCGGACGCGCTAGGAAGGCGGACAGGGACAGGACAGACGGGCAGGGGAGACCGGCTTGGACGCCGCATATGCCTCGAAACCGGGAGAGAGCAGGGGACGGCTCTGGCCCGAAGACATCTCGACCTTCCGCTCCTGCTGGCAGCGGGACCGGGACAGGATCATTCACGCCTCCGCCTTCCGGCGCCTCAAGCACAAGACCCAGGTCTTCATCGAACACGAAGGCGATTACTACCGCACCCGGCTCACCCATTCGCTCGAGGTGGCGCAGGTCGCCCGCACCATCGCCAGTGTCCTGGGGCTTAACGGCGAACTGACCGAGGCGCTGGCGCTCGCCCACGATCTCGGGCACCCGCCCTTCGGCCATACCGGCGAGGATGCGCTGGAGGCGCTGATGGCCCCCTATGGCGGGTTCGACCATAACGCCCAGGCGATCCGCATCGTGACCTCGCTCGAACGGCACTACGCCCAATTCGACGGGCTGAACCTGACCTGGGAAACCCTCGAAGGGCTCGCCAAGCACAACGGGCCGGTCACCGGCGATCTGCCCTGGGCGCTTGCCGAATACCAGGCCCGCCACGATCTCGAGCTGGACACCTATGCAAGCGCCGAGGCCCAGGTCGCGGCCATCGCCGATGACGTGGCTTACAACCACCACGACCTGCACGACGGGCTCCGGGCAGAACTGTTCTCCACCGACGAACTGGCCGGTCTGCCGATCCTGCGGGACTGCTTCGCAGAGGTTGACCGGGTCTATCCCGGCCTCAACTACTACCGCCGGCGGCACGAGGCGCTGCGCCGCTTCTTCGGTATCCTCGTGGAAGACGTGATTGCGGTGGCGAAGACGAACCTCGCGGAAATCGGCGCAGACAGCGCGGCCGATATCCGCCACGCGGGCCGCCCGGTGATCTGCTTTTCCCGCGCCCTCTGGGCTGATCTGAACGTGATCCGGAAATTCCTGTTCGACCGGATGTACCGCGCCCCCAGCGTGGTCGAGATGCGGGCCGAGGTCACGCGGGTGATCGAGGATCTCTTTCCCTTCTTCCTGGCCCACCCCGATCGGCTTCCGAAGCAATGGCGCAAGGATGTCGATGACGTGTCGGACGAAACCGGCCTCGCCCGCATCGTCTCGGATTACATCGCGGGCATGACCGACCGCTTTGCCCTTCAGTGCCATGCGGAATTCATGAAAGAAAACGGGCGGCCCTGAGGCCGCCCGCTCATCGGTATCCTTGACGGACCGGTTACTCGGTCACCATCGCGGTATCCATGGGCTCGTCGCCAGTGCCTTCGCCGTCCATCTCTTCGGCATCGAGCGCTTCATAGATCGCGTCGGTGTCGTAGACGTTGATCTCGAGGTGATCGGACACCTGGTGCACGACCTGGTCCTCGTAATCGGCAAGAGGCTTGTTGCCGCCGTTCACAAGCCGGTCGACCGACTGGTCGTAAAGCTCGGCATATTCGCGCAGGGTCTCTTCCGCGATTACGTCATCGACTTCCTTCTGTGCTGCATCCAGTTCTTCCTGGGTGCAGGTGTCGCAGGAAACAACGCCGTCATTCACCGAATAGGTCGGGCTTTCCGTCGTGTCGCCTTCGGTCTCGGATGTCTCTTCCGAAACCTCGCCCTCTTCGGTTCCATTCAGCATGTTTTCGAGGTCTTCGTCGCTGTAATCCGGATCGAACCCAAGCGCTTCCAGAGCGGCAAGTTCCGTCTCCGTCAGTTCGCGATACTCCATACCCGACGTGTCGACTCCGGCCGCTTCCAGCGCCGCCATCTCGGCTTCGGTCATGGCGGCGTCCAGTGCACGCGAGGTCAGTTCGACCTGCGCCATTACGTTGACCGGGTTGTTGTAGTTGTCTTTCCAGTAGCCTTTCTTCGCGGCATTCCGGATGTGCGCTTCGATGGCCGCTTCGGCCGGCTTGGCGTTCCGGCTGCCCATCATGCTCGGATGCAGGGGCTCGTATTCAGCGGTCTCGACCGTCTCGGTGCTTGCGCTGGCCGTGGCCGACTTGCTCTTGCTCGCCTTCACGGTCTTTTCAGGTTTGCCGAACAGCTTTCCGAACGCTTTCCCGACACCCGTCTCGGAAAACTCCTTGTTCGAGTTTCCGCCCTTGTTGCCGTTTTCGCCCTTGTCGCTGTTGCCGCCCTTGTTGCTGTTACCGCCCTTGTTGCCTTTCTCGCCACCCTTGTCGCCCTTGTCGCCGCTCTTGCCCTGGGCATAGGCGGCATCGTCGAAGGGGCCGATCTGGAGAGCGGCCGGGGCGAGGGTGAGAGCAGTTGCAACAGCGAGCGTGGCCACATCGGCAACAAGCTTCGAACGCGTTCGGGAATCGCGGAGCATGTCAAACCTTCCAATTCGGTTAGCGCCCCACGACTTCTTTGAAACGCACGGCACCGGTCCCAGTCAAGGCCCAATATGCCCGATATGGCAACAACTTGAGCGAGTCTGTTCAAGGCCGGGCGACGATCCGCCCGCAACGCGCGGGATCGTGCCGATAAGGTAAACAGCGCCCCCTGACGCCGCCCCGGTCGCAGCCATTGTTGACGCTTCCCGCACCGGTGGGTAGAGCGACGCCCATGAACATATTCGCCGACATACGCAGACTGGTCATCGAAACCCTCGATGCCATGGTGGCCGACGGAGAGCTTCCGGGCGGGCTCGACTACGGCAACGTGACCGTGGAACCGCCGCGCGACGCCTCCCATGGCGACATGGCCACCAATGCCGCGATGGTGCTCGCGAAGCCCGCGGGACAGCCGCCCCGCGATATCGCGGCGGCGCTCGCGGCGCGGCTGAAAACCGATGCCCGGATCGCGGTCGCGGATGTGGCGGGGCCGGGGTTTCTGAACCTCATCCTCGACGGCGCGGTCTGGCACGACGTGGTCTCCGAGGCGATCGACGCGGGCAGGGGCTTCGGCCATTCCGGGCTGGGCGCCCATGTGAAGGTCAATGTCGAATTCGTCTCGGCCAACCCCACGGGGCCCCTTCATGTCGGCCACACGCGCGGCGCGGTCTTCGGCGATGCGCTGGCCAGCCTTCTCGAGGCCGCGGGATACGACGTCACCCGCGAATACTACATCAACGACGGTGGGGCGCAGGTCGACGTGCTCGCACGGTCGGCCTATGAACGGTACCGCGAAGCCCACGGGCTCGAACCCGAGATTTCCGAAGGCCTCTATCCGGGCGACTATCTCGTCCCGGTCGGCGAGGCGCTGAAGGACGCGTATGGCGACAAGCTCATCGACCAGCCCGAAGAGGTCTGGCTTGAAGAGGTTCGCGAATTCGCCACAGCCCGGATGATGGATATGATCCGCGCCGATCTCGCCGCCCTCGGCGTCGAGATGGACGTCTACTTCAGCGAAAAATCCCTCTACGGCACCGGCCGGATCGAACGCGCGCTCCATGTCCTTCAGGACAAGGGCCTGATATACGAAGGCATTCTGGAACCCCCGAAGGGCAAGACGCCCGAGGATTGGGAACCCCGCGAACAGACGCTGTTCCGCTCCACCGACCATGGCGACGACGTCGACCGCCCGGTCAAGAAGTCGGATGGAAGCTGGACGTATTTCGCCCCCGATATCGCCTATCACTACGACAAGATCTCCCGCGGGTTCGACGAGCTGATCAATGTCTTCGGGGCCGATCACGGCGGATATGTCAAACGCCTGCAGGCCGCGGTCTCCGCGCTGTCGGACGGCAGCGTGCCGGTGGATATCAAGCTCACGCAGCTCGTGCGCCTCTTCAAGAACGGCGAACCCTTCAAGATGTCGAAGCGGGCAGGGACGTTCATCACCCTCCGCGACGTCGTCGACGAGGTCGGTCCCGACGTCGTCCGCTTCCACATGCTTACGCGGAAGAATGACGCGCCGCTCGACTTCGATTTCACCCGCGTCACCGAACAGTCGAAAGACAACCCGGTCTTCTACGTGCAATACGCACACGCCCGCATCCGCTCCGTTATGCGGAAGGCGGAAGACCTCGGATTGCCTTATTCCGATCACCCGGTGCTCGAGGACGCGGCGGAATACGCCGTGGCCCGCAAGATCGCCGAATGGCCCCGCCTCGTCGAGATCGCGGCCCGCAACCACGAACCGCACCGCGTCGCCTTTTACCTCTACGAACTGGCCTCCGAATTCCACGCGCTCTGGAACAAGGGCAACGACACGCCGGCGCTCCGCTTCGTCCACGAGGGCGATCCCGAGGCCACTGCGGTAAAAATCGCCCTCCCGAGGGCCGTTTCCGTTGTTATTTCGGCGGGATTGGGTATTCTCGGGGTGACTCCTGCGGAAGAAATGCGCTGAAAACAGGCGCCTCCCGGGGTCGGCAAAACAGGCAAGATAGCTTCCGGCAATGGACCGGGGGCACGAGCGAGGCGGAATGACAACCTATTTCGAGGAGGACTTCGAGTCCTATGACGACGCATCCGGTCGTGCGGGTGCGCTGATGAATTGGGCTGGTGCGGTGGTGTCTCTGGCGCTTGTCATCGGTCTGACGGTCTGGGGCTATCAGCTCCTGATGCGCGATGTCACCGGTGTGCCTGTGGTGCAGGCCCTCGAAGGGCCGATGCGCGTCGCTCCCGATGATCCGGGCGGGCTTCGGGCCGAATTTCAGGAACTTACGGTAACACGCGTGGCCTCCGACGGGGCCGAAGAGGTGCCGACGGAACGCGTCGTCCTCGCCCCGCCGCCGGTGACGCTCGCGGAAGAGGATCAGCCGATGACCGCTTTGATCGAGGATACGCCCTCGAGCGAACCGGCCATCGCGGCAGAAAGCGAAGATGCCGTTGCGGCAGCCGGGGCCGAAGAAGCCGAACCGCAATCCGCGATCGAACTCGCCATCGCCGAGGCCCTTGCCGGTACCGAGCTTGCGCCGGCCTCCGAAGACACCGAACCTCTCAAGCCGACCCAGATCGTCGCAGGCGGCGTCCAGCGCTCTCCGCGCCCCTTCGCGCGCCCCGACCGTCTGGAAGTGCCGGTGGTCAACGCCGTCGCCACCTCCGCCGACATCTCCGGCGATGTCGATCCGGCCACGATCCCGCCGGGCACCCGGCTCGTGCAACTGGGCGCCTTCCCGTCGGAAGCCCGCGCGCGCGAAGCCTGGGATATGCTCGACGCCCGCTTTTCTCCCTATTTCGACGGCAAGGGCCGCGTCGTGCAGGAGGCCTCCGCCGGCGGCTCCACCTT
This sequence comes from Ovoidimarina sediminis, assembly GCF_032586175.1. Classification (NCBI taxonomy): domain Bacteria; kingdom Pseudomonadati; phylum Pseudomonadota; class Alphaproteobacteria; order Rhodobacterales; family Roseobacteraceae; genus Ovoidimarina; species Ovoidimarina sediminis. Next base: position 18,417 of record NZ_JAWHTE010000029.1, on the reverse strand, counting down.
CTATCGCCTCAGGGTGATGGGGTTCGAGGATCTGAGCGACGCGCGCCGCTTCTGCGCCGTCCTCGTCGCCGAGAATGCCAACTGCATTCCGGTGATCCGCCGTTAAGCCAATGCTGCCCGGTGCCTACATATTCGGCTGCGCCGGGCAGGCCCTTTCGGATGAGGAACGCGCCTTCTTCCGCGACAGCGCGCCTTGGGGCTTCATCCTGTTTGCCCGCAACATCGACACTCCCGATCAGCTTCGTGCACTCGTCGAAGACCTGCGCGAAAGCGTGGGCCGCCAGGCCCCCGTGCTGATCGACCAGGAAGGCGGGCGCGTTCAGCGCCTCGGCCCGCCGCACTGGCGGCAATGGGCCCCGCCGCTCGATTTCATCGAAGCCGCAGGGGAAAAGGCCGAACGCGCCATGTTCCTGCGCTACCGCATCATCGCGGCGGAACTGATGGAGCTTGGGATCGACGTCAACTGCGTCCCCTGCGCCGATGTGGCGACCGATGACACCCACCCCTTCCTCCGCAACCGCTGCTACGGCACCACGGCCGACGATGTGGCCAGATTGGCCCGCGCCGCAGCGACCGGCCTGCACGCAGGCGGCGTCCTCCCGGTCCTGAAGCACATCCCCGGCCACGGCCGCGGCACCGTCGACAGCCACTTGGGCCTCCCGGCCACGGACACCGCGCCCGAAGCGCTCGATGCCCAGGATTTCGCGGCCTTCCGCGCGCTCTCCGATCTGCCCCTTGGGATGACGGCGCACATGGTTTACGCGGCCTACGATCCCGAAAATGCCGCCACCGTCTCCCGCCGTGTGATCCGCCTGATCCGCGAACGCATCGGCTTCGGCGGCCTCCTGATGACCGACGACCTGTCGATGGAGGCGCTCGGCGGCACCATGACGACCCGCACACGCGCCTCCCTCGCCGCCGGCTGCGACATCATCCTGCACTGCAATGGCGAGATGGCCGAAATGCGCGAGATCGCCGCCGAAGCCGGCCGCCTCAGCGCCCCGGCGAACGACCGCGCGCGCCGTGCGCTGCGCCTCAGAACACGGCCTCAGCCCATTGACATCCGAGACGCCGAAGCGGAGCTTAAGGCGCTCGGAGCAGGGCTTTTGACATGAGCGACGACACAGATCAGGAGGGCGGGGCAACCGTCGTTCCGGTAACCGCCCGGCTCGAAGCCGAGGCGCTGATCATCGACGTCGACGGGTTCGAGGGCCCGCTTGATCTTCTGCTCACCCTGTCGCGCACCCAGAAGGTCGATCTGCGCAAGATCTCGGTCCTGTCTCTGGCAGAGCAGTATCTGGAATTCATCAAGAAAGCCAGGGACCTGCGGATCGAACTTGCCGCGGATTACCTGGTGATGGCCGCCTGGCTCGCCTTCCTCAAATCCCGGCTCCTCTTGCCGCCCGACCCGGCCGATGAAGGGCCGTCGGGCGAGGATCTCGCGGCCCATCTCGCCTTCCAGCTCGAACGCCTCCAGGCGATGCGCGACGTCGCCGCCCGCCTCATGGCCCGCGATCAGAAGGGGCGCGATTTCTTCGTGCGCGGCATCCCCGAGGATGTCACCCGCCTCCGCCGCGTCACCTACACGGCCACGCTCCTCGATCTCATGCAGGGCTATGCGCGGATCCGCACGAAGGATGAGTTCCGCCCCTACGTGATGGATCGCGATCACATCCTGACGATGGAGGAAGCGCTCGACAAGATGCGCCACCTGATCGGCTTCGCGGGCGACTGGACGGATCTGTCAAGCTACCTCCCCGACGGGTGGAGCACCGATCCCCGCCGCCGCCGCTCGGCCACGGCCGCTACCTTCGCGGCCTCGCTGGAACTGGTGAAGGCGGGCAAGGCCGAACTCCGGCAGGCCGAAACCTTCGCGCCCATCCAACTCCGCGGAATCCGGGAATGACCGACGACGCCGAAAGCCTCTTCGAGGCGCCGCCGCTGGCCGAGCAGGAACGCATGGTCGAGGCGATCCTCTTCGCCTCTGCCGAACCGGTCACGGTGGCAGATCTCAACGCACGCATGCCTCACGGCGCCGACGCGAACGAGGCGCTTGCGCTTCTGAAGAAACGCTACGAGGGCAGGGGCGTCCAGGTCGTGAAGGTCGGCGAGGCCTGGGCGATCCGCACCGCCTCCGATCTCGGCTTCCTGATGCAGAAGGAAACGGTCGAAACCCGCAAGCTCAGCCGCGCGGCGATCGAAACGCTTGCCATCGTCGCCTATCACCAGCCGGTCACCCGCGCCGAGATCGAAGAGATCCGCGGCGTCAGCGTCAGCCGCGGCACCATCGACCAGTTGCTGGAGCTTGAGTGGATTCGCCTTGGCCGCCGCCGCATGACGCCCGGCCGCCCGGTGACATTCGTCGTCACACAGGAATTTCTCGATCATTTCGGCCTCGAATCGGCCCGCGACCTGCCGGGGTTGAAAGAGTTGCGCTCTGCGGGTCTGCTCGACAGCCGCCCCCCTCCGGGCGAGGCCGACGACGAAGATCAGGACGACGAAGTCGATATGTTCGACGCAGCGGAAGACGAGGGAGAAGACCCATGAATGCAGATCGGCTGATCCAGATGCTCCTGCGTCACGGTATCCGGTTCCTGTCCCGTCGGATGTCAGGAGGCGCCGCCGCCTCGCCCGAAGACCGGGCGCGCCAGAAGAAAACGAAACAGACAGCCCGCGCGGTCAAATCGGGCCTGCGCATGGCCCGCCGCATGGGGCGTTTCTGAACCCCGGGCTCACGCCGACCGGAACTGTTTCGCCAGCTTCAGGCCCTGTCCCTGATAGTTCGATTTGATCTCTCGCCCGTAAAGCGTGGCCGGCTCCTCGGCCATCCGCTCGTACACAAGCCGCCCGACGATCTGCCCGTGCTCCAGCACGAAGGGCGCTTCGTGACAGCGCACTTCCAGAACCCCGCGCGATCCCGCGCCCCCGGCATCGGCCCAACCGAAACCGGGATCGAAGAACCCGGCATAATGCACCCGGAATTCCCCCACCATCGCCATGTAAGGCGCCATCTCGGCGGCATAGGCGGGCGGGATGGTCACGGCCTCCCGGCTCACGAGGATATAGAACGCGCCCGGGTCCAGTATGATCCGGCCATCGGTGCTCCGCACTTCTTCCCAGAACTCGTGCGCCGGATAGGCCCCGATCCGGTCGAGGTCGATCACGCCCGTATGCGGCTTCGCGCGGTACCCCACCAGATCGCCGGAACTGGGCTTCAGATCCACCGAGAATCCCAGACCGTCCGAGATCACGGCAGGGCCGTCGACCAGCGGCGTCTCCGCATGCAGCGCCGCAAGCTCCGTATCGGTCAGCCGCGCCTGTCCGTCGCGAAACCGGATCTGGTTCAGCCGCATCCCGGGGCGCACTAGCACCGAAAACGACCGCGGACAGATCTCGGCATAAATCGGCCCGTGATAGCCTTCGGGGATGCGGTCGAACTCCGTGCCCCCGTCGGTGATGGCCCGTGTCAGAAGATCAAGCCGCCCGGTCGAGGATTTCGCATTTGCAACCGCCTGAATGCCCCCGGGCAGCGCCAGCCGCTCCATCAGCGGCACGACGTAGACACAGCCCTTTTCAAGCACCGCGCCGTCGGTCAGATCCACCTCGTGCATCTTGAAATGTCGAAGCCGGTCCTCCACCGTCGCGCCCTGGCCGGCCAGGAAGCTGGCCCTCACGCGGTAGGCCCGCGTGCCAAGCCGCAGGTCGATCGATGCGGGCTGGATCTGCCCTTCGGCAAAGGGCTGATCGGCGGCGATCTCGCCGGCGTCGATCATCCGTGCCAGGGCCTGGGATGGCAAAACTCCGGTCATCGCCGCTCCCTCAATGAAAACGCCCGCATCCCTCTTGGGAGCGGGCGAGACGAGTGTTGGTCGGGCTAGCAGGACTTGAACCTGCGACCTTCCGTCCCCCAGACGGACGCGCTACCAGGCTGCGCCATAGCCCGACTTGGGGCCTTCTTACCCGATTTGCCGGGGTGGGCAAGGGGGCCGAGGCAATCAGGTGCCGGTTTTCCTGCGAACATCCTGAAGACGGGCCACGATTTCGCTCAGGCTGCCCCGGTCGCCAAGCGCGGCAAGCCGTTCCCGCGCGATCAGGCGCGCGGCAAGCCCGGGCCCGCTGGCATAAGCATCGTCGTCATCCTCGGGGTCGTGCTCGGGCACACCCGGCGTGTCCGGAATGCGCGGCGCCTCCGGTTCCGGTTCTGGTTCTGGCTCCGCGATGGGCTCGGGCGCGGTCTCGGCCTGCTCGGCCGCCGCGATCTCCTCGATCAGGTCCATCTGCCGGTGTTCGGGCTCCCGCGCGGGCTCTGTCGGGGTCTCGGCCGGTTGCCGCACCGATCCGAAGGTCAGGCGCGGCGCGGCGGTTTCGGGCTCCGGCGCAGGCGCGGGGGCAGGGGCCGCGGCCACCTCCTCAACCTCCGGCTCCACCGGGGTGATGTCGATCACATCGCCCTGTTCGGAATCAAGCGGCTGCGAAAAGCCCGAAACGTGCTTCACGCCTTCCTCGCGCAGAAGCTTCTGAACCCCGCGAATGGTCATCCCCTGGTCGTGCAGAAGCGTCTTGATGCCGCCGATCAGCCGCATGTCATTCGGGCGGTAATACCGCCGCCCGCCCGCACGCTTGACGGGCTTCACCTGGGAAAACCGGCTTTCCCAGAAGCGCAGAACATGCGTCGGAACATCCAGCCAGTCCGCGACTTCAGAGATTGTCCGGAAAGCGTCCGGCGATTTTTCCATGAGTTTACTTGCGGTTCCCGGCGGCAACCCTGTCCTTCATCAGATGCGAGGGACGGAAGGTCAGCACGCGCCGCGGGTGGATGGGAACCTCTTCGCCCGTCTTCGGGTTCCGCCCGATCCGCGCGGCCTTGGACCGTACGCTGAACGTGCCGAAGGACGAGATCTTCACGGCCTCGCCCCGCACCAGCGCGTCCGACATGTGCGACAGCACGCTTTCGACAAGCTGGGCGGATTCGTTCCGGCTGAGGCCAACCTCGCGAAAGACCGCTTCGCTCAAATCCATTCGAGTCAGTGTCTTTTCGCTCATGTCTCTCCCCGTCCGTTTGCCCTTTGTTTGTTGCGGGCGAGCATGGGGCACCGCCAATGTCGTGTCAATATCAACAGCTTGCCGGACGGGGTTCAGAAGCGCCCTACCAGCGAAGAACCACCGATCCCCAGGCCAGGCCGCCCCCGATCGCCTCGGTCACGATCAGATCGCCCTTCTTGATCTGGCCCCGCTCGACCCCGACCGAAAGCGCGAGGGGAATCGATGCGGCAGAGGTATTGCCGTGATCCTGCACCGTCACCACAACCCGCTCCAGCGGCACGCCCATCTTCTGGGCGGTCGCCTTGATGATCCTCAGATTGGCCTGATGCGGCACAATCCAATCCACGTCCGAACCGGAAAGACCGATCTTTCCCAAGGCCTTATGAGCGGTATCTGCCAGCTTTTCGACGGCGTGGCGGAACACTTCCTTGCCTTCCATCCGCAGATATCCCGTCGATTGGGTCGACACCCCGCCATCGACGTAAAGAATATCCTTAAGCCGCCCGTCCGAATTCAGATCGATGGAAAGTATCCCGGTATCCGCCGTCGTGCCGTCGCCCTCCTGGGCCTCCAGCACCAGCGCCCCGGCGCCATCCCCGAACAGAACGCAGGTCGACCGGTCCGTCCAGTCCATAATCCGGCTGAAGGTCTCCGCCCCGATCACCAGCACCCGCTCGGCCTGGCCCGAGATGATAAGCGCATTGGCATTGGCCAGCGCGTAGACGAAGCCCGCGCAAACCGCCTGCACATCGAAGGCAAATCCTCCGGTCATGCCGATCGCGCTCTGAACCATCGTCGCGGCAGAGGGAAAGGTCAGATCGGCGGTCGAGGTCGCCACGATAAGCGCATCGATATCCGCCGCGGTCATTCCGGCAGCGGCCAGGGCCTTTTCCGCCGCATTGGCGGCCATCTGCGAGGTCGTTTCGCCATCCGCAGCGAAGTGCCGCCGCTCGATACCCGAGCGGGAGCGAATCCATTCGTCCGACGTGTCCACGATGGTCTCGAATTCGGAATTCGGCACGATCCGCTCGGGCAGGTAATGCCCGGTGCCGCGGACCACCGCTCGTATCGTCATTCCTGCTGCTCGTTTGTTGCCCCGTCCGGTGCGCCATCTTGGCGCGCGGTCCCGACGGATGCAACCCGCGCGGCAAGCCGTTCGGCAAAGCCGGTTTCGGCCAGCCGGAACGCCAGCTTGATCGCCGACGATACGCCGGTGGCATCGGCGCTGCCGTGCGATTTCACCACCGTGCCATTGAGGCCCAAAAACACCCCGCCATTGACGCGCCGCGGGTCGATCCGCTTCGACAGGCGCCTGAGCGAGGTCAGGGCCAGGATCGCCGCGATCCGCGACAAGGGCGTCGCCTTGAACGCATCCCGCAGGAAATCGCGGATCAGCGTCGCGGTGCCCTCGCCGGTCTTCAGCGCGATATTCCCGGTAAACCCGTCGGTCACAATCACGTCCACCCGGTCCGACGGAATATCCCCGCCTTCCACGAAGCCCACGAATTCGAAATTCGCCTCCGGCGCGGCCTCTGCCACAAGGTCATGGGCAAGTTTCAGTTCCGGGCGGCCTTTGAACTCCTCTGTCCCGAGGTTCAGAATGCCCACCCGCGGCCGCTGCAGCCCAAGCCCGTTCCGGGCATAGGACATGCCCATCAGCGCGTATTGCAGCAGGTCGTTCTCGTCGGCCTTGATATCGGCGCCCACGTCCAGCATCACGTTGAACCCGCCGGGGTTCCGCGACGGCCAGAAACACGCGATCGCAGGCCGGTTCACACCGGGCAGCTTCCTCAGCCGCATCACCGACAGAAGCATCAGCGCACCGGTGTTCCCGCAGGACACGCAGGCATCCGCCTCGCCGTTCTTCACCGCCTCGATCGCCGACCACATCGAGGTGTCCTGCCCGTTGCGCAGAACATGGCTCGGCTTGTCATCCATCCGCACGACGCCCGCCGTATCACGAATCTCGCAACGGTCGAGGATCTTGCGCTTCTTGAGCTGCTTTCTCAGCGCCTTGCCGTCGCCATGCACGATGAAGGCCACATCGGGGTTCTTCTTCGCAGACATGGCAATGCCGGCAACCACGGCCGAAAGGCCCTGGTCACCGCCCATGGCGTCAACCGAAATGGTAATTGGCCTCGCGGCAGCGTGGTCTGCGTCCGGCGTCTCGGCCATAAGTCAGCTCATGCGCGGCACGGGGTGCCGCGCTTACGCCGCGTCTTCGTCGTCCAGATCGATCTCGTCGGCCTGAGCAACGACTTCGCGGTCATCGTAATGGCCACAGGCGCCACACACGTGGTGCGGGCGCTTCAGTTCACCGCAATTCGGGCATTCCGCCGGATTTGCGGCCACGAGGGAATCGTGGGCACGGCGCATGTTCCGGCGCGAGCGGGTGACTTTATTCTGAGGGACGGCCATGTCTCAACCTCGGTCTTTCATGGGGCGGCGCGTCAGGGGCCAACCCTCCGTTACATCTGCTTAAAGGGCCTCTTACGCCCTGGCGGGCCCGGTGTCCAATCCTGTCTATCGGGCGAGGCGCGGAACATACTGCGATTTCGTGAAACCGCAAGGGGGTATTTCCGTGCCGTTCAGTCCTCGCCGTCCTTCTTCTCAAGCTTCGCTTTCAGGGCCCCAAGCCCGGCGAAAGGTTTCGTGTCCTCATCGCGCATCGGCGTCTTCCCGGGCTCGGTGAACTGGGCATCTCCCGGCGCAACGCCAGGCGCGCGCGGAAAGGCGGGCAGGGCAAGCGCCAGTGCCTCTGCCATCACCTCGCCAAGGTCGAGCGTGCCGGGCAGCGCCTCCACGCTGTCATCCTCGGGCATTTCCACCTCGCCCGGCCCTGGGTCTGGCAGATCGCGCAGGTACAGCCGGCTCACATCCTCGTCGAGCCGCGTCGTCACCGGCTCCAGCGTCACGCCGCAGGGCTGTACAACAGTCGCCCCAAGCCGGGCGGAAAGCCGCCAGTCGCCGCGTCCTTCCGGCGCAACCTCGCCTTCGAACCTCAGCTTCGGCAACCCCAGAAGATCCAGCCTTTCTGCAAGCTTGGCGCGCTCGGCCTTATCCGGCATCAGCGAAAACGCCACCGGATCGCGCCCGGGCATCCGCCCCAGCGGCAACAAATGCACACCGTTCGTCTCTTCGTTCCGTTCCATTCTTGAACCGTCAAACCGCTATGGTGTAAGCGCATAGTCAGGTCCGAATACGATTGGCAAGGGGACGTAATGGGGCGGCGACCGGGAATCATCAGGCTGGCCACAATGGTGGCGGCACTGCTCGTGCTGACGTCCTGCAGCGCAACCTACCGCAATCACGGCTACATGCCGCCGGAAGAGGATCTGCAGAACGTCATCGTCGGCGTCGACACGCGCGATACGGTGGCCAGCGCCGTGGGCCGTCCCGGCGTCTCCGGCATTCTCGACGACAGCGGCTGGTATTACGTGCGCTCGCGCTACCGCAACTTCGCCTGGCGCGCGCCGGAAGAGATCGACCGCGAGGTTCTCGCGATCTCCTTCGACGACACGGGCGTGGTCACCAACATCGAAACCTTCGGCCTCGAACGCGGCCGCGTCGTGCGCCTCAGCCGCCGCGTGACCACGCCCAACACACAGGGCGTCGGCTTCCTGCGCCAGGCCTTCGGCAACCTCGGCCGGATCACGGCGGGCGATTTCCTCGGCGACGACAACTGATCTGACGGATCTTGCCAGCGGCCGCATTCTGTCGCATGAGGCGTTTCATGCGTGGCGGGGCGATGGCGTCGCCCGGCCGGCGGGCTGACCACGCAAGACCGTCCTGAACGCCGGGACCTTTCTTTTTTGGGAAGGAGCGCGGCCATGACCACGACCCGACAGCAATTCTACAGGTTCCAGAACGGAGAGAAGGCGCCGCTGCCATTCTCTGCCGACGAATACGAGGCACGCCTCGCGGGGCTCCGACGTATCATGGCAGAGGCCGAGGTCGAGGTCGCCGTCCTCACTTCGATGCAGAACATCGCCTATTACTCGGGCTTCCTCTACTGCTCCTTCGGGCGCCCCTACGGCCTCGTCGTGACGGCGGACGGAAGCGTGACGATCTCGGCAGGCATCGACGCGGGCCAGCCCTGGCGGCGCTGCCACGGCGACAACATCACCTATTCCGATTGGCAGCGAAACAACTTCTGGCGCGCCATCGCCCATGTGGCCGGCGAGGGCCGTGCCATCGGGATCGAGGCCGATCACCTGACGCTGGCGCAAAGCGATCTCCTCGACGCGATGCTCTCGCCCGCCCGGATCTGCGACATCTCCGGCGGCACGATGCAGCAGCGCATGCGCAAATCCCCCGCCGAGATCGAACTGATCCGCGCCGGCGCCGCGACCGCGGATGTGGGCGGCTACGCGATCCGCGAGGCGATCCGCGAAGGGATCCGCGAAATCGATGTGGCCATGGCGGGCCGCGATGCGATGGAAGTGGAAATCGCCCGCCGCTACCCCGATGCCGAATACCGCGACACCTGGGTCTGGTTCCAGTCGGGGCCGAACACCGACGGCGCCCACAACCCGGTCACCGCCCGCGCCCTCGAACGCGGCGACATCCTCAGCCTCAACACCTTCCCCATGATCTCGGGCTACTACACCGCGCTCGAACGCACGCTCTTCGTGGGCGAGGTCGACGCGGCCTCCCGCACGATCTGGGAGGCGAACGTGGCCGCCCACGAATACGGCATGAGCCTGATGAGGCCGGGTGTCAGCTGCGCCGACATCACCCACAAGATCAACGATTTCTTCGAAGAGCGCGATCTCCTGCAATACCGCACCTTCGGCTATGGCCACTCCTTCGGCGTGCTCAGCCATTATTACGGTCGCGAAGCGGGGCTCGAACTGCGCGAGGATATCGACACGGTGCTCGAGCCAGGCATGGTGATCTCGATGGAACCCATGCTCACGATCCCGGCCGATCAGCCCGGCGCGGGCGGTTACCGCGAACACGATATCCTGGTGATCACCGAGGACGGGGCGGAAAACATCACCGGCTACCCCTACGGCCCCGACTTCAACGTCGTCGGCTGACGCGCATGGGGTAAGGCGGAAACTCCGGGGTTTCCGCCTTACCCGGCGGGGCCATCCTCCTCCGGCTCGAATTCCAGCGCCACCCCGTTGATGCAGTACCGCAAACCCGTAGGCTGCGGCCCGTCCGGAAAGACATGCCCCAGATGCGCCTCGCACCGGTTACAATGCACCTCCGTCCGCCGCATGAAGAAGCTCCGGTCTTCCTGCTCGCCCACCATCTCCGAATCCAGCGGCTGGTAGAACGACGGCCACCCCGTGCCGCTGTCGAACTTGTGCGCCTTGTCGAACAAAGGCGCCCCGCAACAGACGCACATGAACGTGCCGGGGCCCTCGGGAAAAGCCTCATGGGTGAAGGCCCGTTCCGTCCCATGCTTCCGCGTCACCTTGTAGGCAAGCTCCGAAAGCTGCTCGCGCCATTCCGCATCCGATTTCACGACTTTGTCCACGGGTCATCCCTTTGCAACAGGTTTCGCCCCAACGTCACAGTTGTGTGGTGCAAGGGGCCTGAACATATTTAGAGAGAGATCACATGTCTCCAAGCCACGAAAGGGCCTGAGATCATGGGCAGATTGTCAAAAGCCCGTTACGCGGCCCGCTTCGCCGACAGCGCGGCCGACATAACGGCGGCCCAGCGGCTCCGCCATCGGGCGTTCCGGGGCGGATTGGGCGAGGATGCCGACCGTTTCGACGAGATCTGCCGCAACGTCCTGATCGAAGAGGTGAAAACCGGCACGCTCGTCGCCTGCTTCCGCCTTCTGGCCCTCGGCCACGGGCGCGAGATCGGGGCCAGCTACTCCGCCCAATTCTACGAATTGTCCGCGCTCGAAAGCTACGAGGGCCGGCTGGTCGAGATGGGCCGCTTCTGCGTCGATACCGCCTGGAAGGATCCCGACATTCTCCGCGTCGCCTGGGCCGCCATGACGCGTTACGTCGACGAAACCGGCACCGATCTTCTCTTCGGCTGCTCCTCCTTCACGGGCTGCGAAGCGAAGGCCTATTACGATGCCTTCGCCGTCCTGCGCGACCGGCACCTTGCGCCGAAGCGCTGGCTGCCCAAGGTGAAAGCGCCCGATGTCTTCCGCTTCGCCCGCCGCCTCCGCCGCGTGCCCGATCCGCGCGCGGCCATGCGTACCATGCCGCCGCTTCTGAAGGGGTATCTCGCCATGGGCGGCTGGGTATCCGATCATGCGGTGATCGATCGCGATCTCGGCACGCTTCACGTCTTCACCGGGCTCGAGGTCAAATCCATCCCCGCCGCCCGCGCTCGGCTTCTCAGGGGTGCGCTCGCCTGACGCTTGACGGCGCGCGGCGCCCGGCATACCCGCCTGTCCCATGGCGCGCGCACCGCTTCTTCAGCTTTCCGGCATCGGCCTCACCTTCGGCGGCACCCCGCAATTCGAAGGCGTCGATCTCGTCGTCCAGCCGGGCGACCGGATCGCCCTTGTCGGCCGCAACGGATCAGGCAAGTCCACGCTTCTGAAGATCATGGCGGGGCTCGTTCAGCCCGACACCGGCGAACGCACCGTGCCCCAGGGCTTCAGCGTGGGGTATATGGAGCAGGAGCCCGACATGGCGGGCTTCGACACCCTCGGGGCCTTCGCCGCAAGCGGCCTCGCCCCCGAAGAGGCCTACCGCGTCGAAGCCGCCGCAGAGGGGCTCAAATTCGATCCCGCCACCCCTGTCGCCTCCGCCTCGGGCGGCGAACGCCGCCGCGCGGCGCTTGCAAAGATCATGGCCGAGGCCCCCGATCTCCTCCTTCTCGACGAACCGACGAACCACCTAGATATCGACGCGATCCGCTGGCTCGAGGAAACGCTCGCCAACGGCGCCTCCGCCTTCGTCATCATCAGCCACGACCGCGCCGTCCTGCGGCGCCTGGCCACTGCGACCCTCTGGCTCGACCGCGGCGTCATCCGCCGGATGGACAAGGGCTTCGACGCCTTCGAAGACTGGCGCGATACCGTTTGGGAAGAGGAAGACACCGCCCGCCACAAGCTCGACCGCAAGATCAAGGCCGAGTCCCGCTGGGCCGTCGAAGGCATCAGCGCGCGGCGCAAGCGCAACCAGGGCAGGGTGCGCGCCCTGCAAAACCTCCGCGCCGAACGCAAAAGCCAGATCCAGCGTCAGGGCACCGCCGCCATGGCGCTCGAGGCAGGGCCCCGCTCGGGCCGCCTCGTGGCCGAGCTTGAGGGCGTCGCCCACGGCTTCGGCGACCGCACGCTGTTCCGCGACGTCTCCCTCCGGCTGATGCGCGGCGACCGGCTCGCCCTCGTCGGCCCGAACGGCGTCGGCAAGACGACGCTTCTCAAGATCATCACCGGCGAACTCGCCCCCGACGCAGGCCGCGTCCGCCTGGGCACCGGTCTCGAAATGGCGGTCTTCGATCAAACCCGCTCCGCCCTCGACCCCGATCAAAGCCTGTGGGACAGCCTGACGGGCTCGCCAGAGATGCGGGTCTCCGGCCGGGCCGATCAGGTGATGGTCCGCGGCACGCCCCGGCACGTTGTGGGCTACCTCAAGGATTTCCTCTTCACCGAAGCACAGGCCCGCGCCCCCGTGCGCTCTCTCTCGGGCGGCGAAAAGGCGCGCCTTCTGCTCGCCCGCCTCATGGCGAAGCCCTCGAACCTCCTCGTCCTCGACGAACCGACGAACGATCTCGATCTTGAAACGCTCGACTTGCTGCAGGAACTGATCGGCGAGTACGACGGCACCGTCATCGTCGTCAGCCACGACCGCGATTTCATCGATCGCATGGCCTCCGTCACCCTTGCCCTCGAAGGCGACGGGCGCGCGGCGCTCTACCCGGGCGGGTGGAGCGACTATCAATCCCAGCGAGGCCCGGCCCGCGAGGCCCCCCGCGACGCGAAGCCGAAAGCACGGAACACCGCCCCCGACCGCCCTGAAAAACCGGCGGCGAAACCGCGCGGGCTCACCTTCACCGAACGCCACCGGCTCGAAGAACTGCCCGGCCTCATCGACCGGCTCGAAGCCGAGATCGCGAAGCTCTCGGGCCTCCTCTCCGATCCCGATCTCTACACGCGCGAACCCGCCAAGTTCGCCAAGGCGACAGAAGCGCTCACCGAACGCCAGGCCCGGCTCAGTGCGGCGGAAGAGGAATGGCTCACCCTCGCCGAGAAAAGCGAAGCGGGCTGACGAATCGGCCCGCGACGCGGATCACGCATCGCGGGCCCTGTCTCCGCCGTCTGCGGCGAAGGTTCGTCCGGCTCAGAGGCCCAGCTTCTGGCGAAGGGCCGCCAGCGCGGCATCGGATAGGTCCCGCCCGCCGCTCGCGGCATCAAGCGCGTCCTTTTCCTCGGCCAGCTCGCCCTCGTAGATTTCGCCAAGCCGGTTGCTCTCCTCGGCCAGGCGCTTCAGTTCTTCCTCATAGGCCTCGGCAATATCCAGCTGGTCCTCCAGCGCGCCGACGTCGATCTTCTGATCCTCCAGCGCCGCGACATCGTCGTCATAGGTGTCCGACTCGGGATCAAGCGCGTCGATCTGCTCGTCGATCCCCTCGTTGAACTCCTCCGCGTCGCTGATCTGCTGGGCGAGGTCGTCGGAACTCGGGCCATCATAGCTGCCCTCGAAGTCCTTGTAGGCGTCATAGGCAACCTGCCACGCGTCGAAGGCCACGATCGTCTCCTGCGCCTCGCGCTGATAGGTGACGATCCGGCCGACCTGGCTTTCGGCATTCGCCCGCGGCTTGCCGTTGGCGATGGCATGTGCGGCGTTGAGGCCGCGCAACTCGCTGGCAACCGCGCCGCGCCCGCTGGCCGCGTTCGCATTGCCTGCGCCGCCGTCGCGGCCCGCATGCTCCTCGCCACCGCGCCCGCGCGTGCCGCTCTTGCCGCGTGCGGCGCCCATTTCGCTTGGCGCGGCGCTCACCGCCTCGCCGCCTGCGATCAGCATCGCGCCGCCAAGCGGCACGACTGTCAGTGCCGCGATCGCGATCGCGGACACACTCTTGGTAAGATTGCGTGTCATATATGTTGTCCCCCACAAACAAACTTCGCCGAACATGACAGGCGCGTGCGCGCAGGAACAGCCGCGGTCAAAGAACAACGTGTTTTTATAAGCGAAACAATCCCTTGCGGGCGCGTTGGCTCAGGCGCCCGTCAGCGCAGCGCCCCTTCGGCCTTCAGCGCCTGGTATTTCTCTTCGTCCCACCACCAGTAGCGGTCGCCGCGCACATAGGCCGGCTTCGCGTCCGGCCGGCCGAACACGTCCCAATAGGCCAGCCAGTGCTGGCCCTTGGTCCAGTTCGGGACCCACAGGTGCTTGGCCCGCATCACCCGGTCAAGCGCCCTCAACGCGGTGACGAGTTCGGCGCGCGACTTGGCGTCGCCCGCGGCATCGATCAGCGCATCGACGACAGGATCGGCCTGCCCGGTCAGGTTGAGAGAGCCCTGCGCATTGGCGCTCGCCGAACCGTAGATCGACCGCAGGCCCGACGCCGAGGGCGTCACCGGCGGCACAAGCCGCGCGACGGTGATGTCGAAGTCGAACACCTCCTGACGCTCCTGCATCTGCGCGGGATCGATCAGGTCGTTCGACATCGTCACCCCAAGCCGCTCGAGGTTCGAGATGAAGGGAAGGATGATCCGCTCGAAGGCCGGCCCGTCATATACGAACGCCATTTCAAGCGGTTCGCCGGCGGCGTTCACACGCCGCCCGTCGCCCCCCACAGTCCAGCCCGCGGCATCCAGAAGCGCGCTCGCCTCCGCCACCGCCCGGCGGTCGATCTGCCGTGTGGAACTCACATTGGGTACGAAGGCCGGCTCGGTGAAAACCTCGGGCGGAAGCTGATCGCGGAACGGCTCAAGAAGCGCAAGCTCCGCCCCTTCAAGCATCCCCGACGCTTCGAGGTCGGAGTTCTCGAAGAAACTGTCGGTCCGCCCGTAAAGCCCGTAGAACAGCGTCTCGTTCGACCATTCGAAGTTGAACATCATCCCGATCGCCTGCCGCACCCTGGGATCCTGGTTGATCTCGCGCCGCAGGTTGAACCAGAAGCCCTGCGCCCCGGACGGGCGGCCATCGGAAACCACATCCCGGATCACCCAGCCCCGGTCCAGCGCCGGAAAATCGTATCCCGTGGCCCAGAGCGCCGAAAAGACTTCCTCATGAAACAGGTATTCCCCCGATTTCAGCGCCTCGAAGGCGGCGGTGCTGTCGGCGAAATATTCATAGCGCACGCAGTCGAAGTTATCTTCGCCCCGGTTCACGGGCAGGTCCTCGCCCCAGTAATCGTCGATCTTGCAATAGGTGATCGACCGGCCCGGATCGGTCTTGAACACCTTGTACTGGCCTGACCCCAGCGGTTCGATCAGGCTCGACCGGGTGAAATCGATCTCCTCGTAGAAATGCTCCGGCAGGATCTCGATCTGCCCGATATCCGAAATCAGGTCCCGCGTGCGCGCGCCCTCCACGAAATCGACCCGAACCTTAGTGGGCGACAGAACCGTCACGCTTTCGAGATCCGCCAACTGAATCTGGTAGAAGGGCAAGCCGTCAACCTTCAGGGTATCGAACGTGAATTTCACATCATCCGCAGTGATTTGCGTGCCGTCGTGAAACCGCGCCTCGGGCCTCAGGTTGAAGATCACCCAGGACCGGTCCTCGGGATATTCGATCGTCTCGGCGATCTGGCCGTACACCGCGTCGGGTTCGTCATAGGCCCGCACCAAGAGCGTGTCGTAGAGAAGCTCAAGCCCCTGCGCCGGCTCGCCCCTGAGGATGAAAAGGTTCAGGCTGTCGAACGTGCGTGACGCAAGCTGACCGCGAAAGCTCATCGTCCCGCCTTGCGGCGCGTCGGGGTTCACATAGTCGAAATGCGGGAAATCCGCGGGGTATTTCAGTTCCCCGAAGGCCGAGATGCCGTGGCTGACCGTGATCTCCTCGGCAAGCGCCGCGGTGGCAAATGTCGCGGCGGCAAGAGCGAGGGCGATCCTGGGGGGGGCGGTCATGGGCGATCTCCTTCGGGCAAGTTGGCTTCCCGAAAGACTAAGCCGCCGCTCCCCCGCGTAAATACCCAATCGCTCAGGCGAGCGTTCCGTCCGCCCCGATCCGGGTCTTGCCCCCCAGATAGGGGTGCAGCGCCTGGGGCAGGTGCACCGACCCGTCCGCCTGCTGCCCGTTCTCCAGAACCGCGATCAGGCAGCGCCCCACGGCAAGCCCCGATCCGTTCAGCGTGTGCACGAATTCGGGCTTTCCGCCACCCTCGGGCCGGAACCGCGCATTCATCCGCCGCGCTTGGAAATCGCCGCAGACCGAACAGCTCGAAATCTCGCGATAGGTGTTCTGGCCGGGCAGCCACACCTCGATGTCATGGGTGCGCCGCGCGCCGAACCCCATGTCACCGGTGCACAGCACCACCGTCCGGTAAGCCAGCCCGAGCCGCTCCAGCACCGTCTCGGCGCAGCGCGTCATCCGGTCCAGCTCCTCGCGCGACCGGCCGGGATGGGTGATCGATACCATCTCGACCTTCTCGAACTGGTGCTGCCGCAGCATCCCCGCGGTGTCCTTCCCCGCGCTCCCGGCCTCCGACCGGAAGCACTGGGTATGCGCCGTCCGCCGCATCGGCAGATCCGCCTCCGCCACGATTTCGCCGGCCACGATGTTCGTCAGCGTCACTTCGGAGGTGGGGATCAGCCACCAGCCATTCGTCGTCTGATAGCTGTCTTCGGCGAATTTCGGCAGTTGCCCGGTGCCCAGCATCGCCTCGTCCCGCACCAGAACCGGCGTCATCGTCTCGGTCAGCCCGTGCTCGGTCGTGTGCAGGTCGAGCATGAACTGCGCCAGCGCCCGGTGAAGCCGCGCCACCGCGCCCTGCAACAGAACGAAACGCGAGCCCGAAAGCTTCGCGGCGGTCGCGAAATCCATCCCCGGCTTCACGCCTTCAAGCTCGAAATGCTCCTTCGGCGCGAAATCGAACTCCGGCACCGTGCCCCAGCGGCGGATCTCGACATTGTCGGCCTCGTCCGCGCCGTCGGGCACATCGTCATGGGGCAGGTTCGGAAGCTCCATCAGCATTGTCTTGAGCTCGGTATCGGCCTCGTCCGCCTTCTTCTGAAGAGCCTGCATGTTCGACTTATAGTCGGTCACAGACTGTTTTATTTTCTCGGCTTGGGCTGTGTTGCCTTCAGCCATCCTTATGCCGATGTCCTTCGAGAGCCTATTAATGATTGCCTTTAGGTCTTCTGAGCCTTTGATCCACTCGCGGCGATTGGCGTCGACGGCCAGAATCGAGGCCGACTGGGGCGCAAGACCCCGCCGGGCCAGGGCTCTGTCGAAAGCGTCCGGAGTGTCGCGAATGGCGCGGATATCATGCATGTCGAAAGGCTCGTCTCAGGTGATCGTCGCGTCCCCTATGGCGCATTTCCGGGCGACTGGAAACAGTCTGTCACACCCGAGTTCGTTACCAGATGGTTAACAGAACGCTTTACCGGGGCCCCCGCGCAATTTATCCTACACTCTGGTACCTTGTTATAACATTCGGGATTGGACGCGTAATGCCGGGTCGAGCGCGATACGACCGGGACAAAGTCCTTGGTAAAGCAAGAGATTTATTCTGGGAGAAGGGGTATCACGGCACCTCTCTCAAGGATCTCGAACAGGAACTGGATCTGCGGCCAGGCAGCATTTACGCCGCCTTCGGGTCGAAGGAACAGCTTTTTGCAGAGGCGCTGGACCTCTATGCCAACGATATCAGGCGTGTTTATGAGGCAACTATGGCCGAAACCGTTTCGGCGCTTCAGGGCCTTGCAAACCACGTCCGCTGGGTCGGCGCGCTGATCACCGCCGCGGGCGTTCCGGCCCGGGCCTGCATGATCACGAAAACGGTGCTCGAAACGCCGCCGAACGATCCCGGCCTGCGCAGGCGCGCCGAAAACCTCCTGAAGGATACCGAGGAATTCTACCGCGACGGGTTCGAGGCCGCGCGCCGCTCCGGCGAACTGTCCGAGGATGCCGATCCAAGCCGTCTCGCCCGCCGTCTCCATGCCGAGATCCTGGGCCTCGGCGCCTATTCCGAACGCAGCGACGCGACGGATTACGCCAACGACCTCGCCGAGGAGATTGCCCGCGACATCGAGGCCCTCGGCACCCGCAAGCCGGTGTGATGCGGACCTGAGCGTCGGGCCGGGCAGGGCCTGACGACGGGCTGCGGCCCCCGGATCCATGCAAGATGGGCTCTAGGCCGGCCCTGCGCGCCGACACTTCGATGTCCGCTTCGCGGGACTTAGCTGGCCTTGCGAACAGCTAAAGCATCCGGCCTTTAACCTGAGACATATCCGGCAGCCCTGAAGTAGTTCCAACACTCTTCGGGTGAGTATAG
>NZ_JAWHTE010000028.1:0-53627 GCF_032586175.1 Ovoidimarina sediminis | reverse complement strand
CTATACTCACCCGAAGAGTGTTGGAACTACTTCAGGGCTGCCGGATATGTCTCAGGTTAAAGGCCGGATGCTTTAGTAGCTGTATTCCGCGAAGACGCGGGTGACGTCGCCGTCCCAGTCGCCGTTGTAATGGGCGATGAGTTCGTCGGCGGGCACCTGGCCCGAGGCGATGCTTTCCTGCAGCGCATTCAGGAAGTGGGATTCGTCGGGGATGAGACCGCCGGCGCCGGGCCGGGCGCGGGCCTTCAGCCCCGCTTCGGCAATGGCCACAGCTTCGCGCGCGAGGTCGTAGAGCTTCACGCCCCCCGCCTCGCCCTGCAGCGCATCGACGGAGGCGGCGACGCGGAGGCCCTGCCGGGTTTCGGCGTCGAGCCCCTTTGCGAGATCCCAGGCCGCATCGAGCGCGTCCGCGTCATAGGTGAGTCCGACCCAGAAGGCCGGAAGCGCGCAGAGCCGCCGCCAGGGGCCGCCGTCGGCGCCGCGCATCTCGATGAATTTCTTGAGCCGCGCCTCGGGGAAGATGGTCGTCAGGTGATCGGCCCAGTCCGAGAGCGTGGGCACCTCGCCGGGAAGGGCGGGGAGCTTTCCGTCGAGGAAATCGCGGAAGGATTGGCCGAGCGCGTCGATATATGTCCCGTCGCGGTAGACGAAATACATCGGCACATCGAGCGCGTAGTCGACATAGCGTTCGAAGCCGAAGCCCTCTTCGAAGACGAAGGGCAGCATGCCGGTGCGGTCCGCGTCGAGATCGCGCCAGATCCGGGAGCGCCAGGATTTGTGCCCGTTGAGCTTGCCCTCGAAGAAGGGCGAGTTGGCGAAGAGCGCGGTGGCCACGGGTTGCAACGCGAGGGCCACGCGCATCTTTTTCACCATGTCCGCCTCGTCAGAGAAGTCGAGGTTCACCTGGACTGTGCAGGTGCGGTACATCATCTGGGTGCCGTGGGTGCCGACGCGGCCCATGTAATCTGTCATCAGCTTGTAGCGGCCCTTGGGCATGCGGGGCATGTCCTCGTGCCGCCAGTGCGGGGCTGCGCCGAGGCCGATGAAGCCCGCGCCGATCTCGTCGGCCACGCTTTGCACCTCGCGAAGGTGGGCGTTCACTTCGTCGCAGGTTTCGTGGATCGTTTCGAGCGGCGCGCCTGAGAGTTCGAGCTGTCCGCCCGGTTCGAGGGAGACGTTTGCGCCGTCCTTCTCGAGCCCGATGATGTTGCCCGCTTCCTCGACCGGGGCCCAGCCGTAGCGGTTACGCAGCCCTTCGAGCATGGCGCGGATCGAACGGGGACCGTCATAGGGCAGGGGTTTCAGCGTGTCGCGGCAATAGCCGAACTTTTCGTGCTCGGTGCCGATGCGCCAGTCAGCCTTCGGCTTACAGCCCGCTTCGAGGTATTCCGCAAGCTGTTCGTGCCGTTCGATCGGCCCGCCGCCGGATTGGGGTATCGACATCGCTGGCGTCCCGCTTCATTCGCCTGAGACCCGCGTCATTGCCTTGCCGGCGCGGGAAGTCAATGCAGGCGCTTGGGTTCGCGTTCCCAAATCACGATCTGCTGAGCGGGGGTGGCGTTGAGTTTTGCCAGCAGATCGCCGGTTTCGATGCCGGGGAGGGCGGCGAAGACATCGAAGAGCGCGTCGGCCCCGGCTGCGTTCACCGGGATGGTGAGTGGATTGCCGCCGCGGTGAAAGACGATCCAGGCCCCTTCGCCGCCGTGGCGGGGATCGAGATCGAGGCGCGTGACCTCGGAGATCGCGGCGATGCCGCCGTCATGGGGCCCGAAATAGGTGAGCTGACCTTCGTCAACCTGCACCATGCCAGAGCCGCCGCCCCCGCGCCGGAAGCGCGCGCGCTGGACGCCGGCGAAGACAAGGAGCGCGCCGCCGATGGTCAGACCAGTGCCGATGATCGTGAGTGCGCCGTTGTCGGTGACAGTCCAGTACGCGCCGAGGCCGGCCGCGGCGGCGCCCGCGAGGGTTTCGCGCCACCGGTGGAGCCACTGGGCGGCTTCTGGTCGGATGAAACTCATGACGCGCGCCGGTCCGGATACGCGCCCCCGTGGGCCAGATTAGAAAGACCAGGCCAAGCTGTCATCGGGGGTGCGCGGCGGGTGGCCTTTTTCCGCTTATCCGTCATAAGGAGCCTTTATGTTTTCGAAGGCCATGGGCGTCAGGTCGACGATCTGGCGGGTGGCGTCGAGGCCGGTTCTGGTGATTGCGGCCTCGTGGAGCGCGCCAGCCTTCGCGAACTGGAGGCCATTCTTCCAGGGTTCCGCCCATTCCCAGCCCTCCATGGGATGGCGGCCATGGACGGGGTGGGTCAAGGCGTAGGCGTTCGAGATGATGCTGCGGTTTCGGGCGCCGACACGGAAGGATAGTTCGAGGGTCCAGCCATGGGGCAGGGCGGTTTCGAGCTGGGTTTCGTAGCGGTCGCCCGCCGTCCGGCGCCAGCCGCGGCGCGCCATCATGGCCGCGAAAAGCCCGCCCATGTGGAAGCCGTCGGTGCCGTGTGGATAGGCGTCTTGCGGGGCGGGGAGCAGGCCCTCTTCGTTCTGGGGCAGCGTGCCGCCGCCGTTCAGGAAGACCCGGCCTTGGGCGGTGAATGCGCCGCCGCCGTGCCACGTCCACCCTTGCGGGAGAAAGACGAGGGCGCGGAGCCAGGGGGCGCGGGAAACGACGGTGTGCCAGCACCCTTCGCGGATCGAGGCGCTTGTGCCGGCGAAATAGATCATGTGCCGCCCGTCGGGCGAGAGATCGGAGCGGTGCTCGTAGATCCGCCCCTTGAGCCACTGTCCGAGGGTGATTTCGTCTGACGCACGATTCCACAGAAGGCTTGCGACCTGGCGGGTGGGGCCGCGGCGGAGGATCACCGCCCGCGCGTTTTCGGTGGCCGTCATGACGTGGAGGCGCGCCGCCGTCATCGCCAGTCCCCGAGTGCCGCCTGCCAGAGGGTGAGGGCGGCGACGGCGGCGGTATCGGCGCGAAGGATGCGGGGGCCGAGGCTGATCGGTTCGGCCGTGTCGAGGGCCGTGATACGGGCGCGTTCGGCGTCGGAGAAGCCGCCTTCCGGGCCGATGAGGATCGCCCATGGGCCGGGGCGGAGGCGCTGGCCCAGATCGAAGGGGGCGGCGCCTGCGCGCGCCTCGTCGCAGAAGAGGAGCCCGCGGTCTTCCGGCCAGCATGAAAGGAGGGCGGGGAGGCGCTGAAGCTCGGCCACCTCGGGCACGTAGGTTGCGCCGCATTGTTCGGCGGCCTCGGTCGCGTGGGCCTGAAGCCTGTCGCGGCGGATGCGCTCGGCGTTCGTGAACTCGGTCTGCACCGGCAGGATGCGCGCCGCGCCCAGTTCGACGGCTTTTTCGACGATGAAATCGGTGCGCGCCTTCTTGATCGGCGCGAAGAGAAGCCAGAGATCGGGCGGAAGGGCGAGGGGGGCTGTCTGTTCGGTGCAGACGAGCCGTCCGTCCCGCTTGCCTTGGCGTACCGCAGTGGCCGCCCAGGCGCCGTCCCGCCCGTTGAAGAGGGTGACCGTGGCACCGGTGTCGAGGCGCATCACGCCGAAGAGGTAATGCGCCTGATCGCGGGTCAGAGGAACCGATTGCTCCGCCCCGAGCGGGTGATCTACATAAAGCCGAACCTGTGCCATGGATCGAGACAGTATGACCGAGACGCCGGAGACACCAGAGAGCCCGGAGCCGTCCGTGGAGGGGCAGGTGGCGGATGCCGTTTCAGGCAACTGGGTGGACCGGTGGGCGCCCAGCTGGGCGCGGCCCTACCTGCGCCTGTCGCGGGCAGACCGGCCGATCGGCACATGGCTTTTGCTGCTGCCCTGCTGGTGGGGATTGTTGCTTGCCGCCGGAACGACGGGGCGCTTCGGCCTTTACGATGCTTGGATCGCACTTGGCTGTGCGATCGGGGCCTTCCTGATGCGGGGTGCGGGGTGTACCTGGAACGACCTGACAGACCGCGAGTTCGACGCGCAGGTAGCGCGGACACGCTCTCGCCCGATCCCTTCGGGGCAGGTGAGCCCGCGGCAGGCCTTCGTCTGGCTGGTGATCCAGTCGCTCTTGGCCTTCTGCATCCTGCTGACGTTCCATCCGACGGCGATTTTCCTTGGCATCGGATCGCTCGCGCTTGTCGCGATCTATCCTTTCGCGAAGCGGTTCACTTGGTGGCCGCAGGTCTTTCTGGGGCTTGCGTTCAGCTGGGGCGCGATCCTGGCCTGGGCGGCGCATACCGGATCGGTCGCCGCGCCTGCGCTTCTGCTTTACGCCAGCGGGATCGCCTGGACGCTGTTCTACGACACGATCTATGCCCATCAGGACAAGGAGGACGACGCGCTGATCGGGGTGAAATCGACGGCGCGGCTGTTCGGAGAAAAGACCCATCGCTGGCTGAGGCATTTCCTCGTCGCCACGGTGGGGCTGATGGGGATTGCGGCGCTGACCGCTTTGTTGGGCAGCGCGTCGCCGCTCGCGCTCGCTGTTGCGCTGGCCGGAACATGGGTGATGGGCTGGCACCTGACCTGGCAGCTGACCCGGCTTGATACCGAGAACCCCGAGATCTGCCTGCGGCTTTTTCGCGCGAACCGGGATGCCGGGTTGATCCCGGTGCTGTTTTTCGCCGCTGCCCTGTTCCTCTGATTGCGCCGGGGCGGCGTGGGGATTAGGAAGGGGAAACTGGCGGAAAAACTGGCCCGAGCAGGCGCATGCCAATCCGATCATACCTTCCCATTGCAATTGCGATGCTTTCGGCGGCGGGCCTGAGCTTCGGCGCCGCGCAGGTGGCCGTCGACCGGGTCGAGACCGGTGCGCGGGTGGGGATTCTGACCGCGCTGACCGATGGCGGGATGAACTGGGCCCGGGTCGAGGTGGACGGGCTTCAGGTGCGGCTGTCGGGCACGGCGCCCGACGAGGCGGCGCGGTTCGCGGCCCTGTCGGCGGCCGGCAAGATCGTCGATGCCACGCGCGTGAGCGACGAGATGACGACCCAGCCGGCGCAGGAGATCGAGGCCCCCGAATTCAAGATCGAGATGCTGCGCAACCTCGACGGGATATCGCTGATCGGGCTGGTGCCTGCGGCCTTCGACCGAGCGGCGCTGTTCGACCGGATCGGGCGGATGTCAAACGGGGCGGTGACCGACCTTCTGGAAGAGGGCAGCTATCCCGTGCCGCGCGGCTGGGATGGCGCGGTTCTTTACGCGATCGAGGCGCTGGAGCGTGTGCCGCGCTCGAAAGTGTCGGTGACGGCGACGCGGATCTCGATCACGGGGATCGTCGATTCGGAGCAGGTGCGCCGGCGGGTGGAGACCGAGCTTGCCCGGCGGGTACCGCCCGGGGTGGAGCTGTCGCTGGATATCTCGGCCCCGCGGCCGGTGATCGCGCCCTTCACGCTGAGGTTCATCGCAAGTGGCGAGACGCGGCGCTTCGACGCCTGCGCCGCAGAGACGCTGGAGTCGCGGGACGCGATTCTGGCCGTGGCGCGAGAGATCGGGGTGCCGGCCAACACGCGATGCCAGATCGGGCTGGGCGCGCCCTCGCTTGAATGGGCCGATGCCGTGTCGCTGGGCCTGCGCGCGCTTGACGGGCTGGGCGACGGGACGATCACCTATTCGGATGCCGATGTGAGCCTCGTGGTGCCTCATACGGTGGAGCCCGCGGCCTTCGACCGCGCGGTGGGCCGGCTGGAGGCGAGCCTGCCGGAAGGGTTTTCGCTGACCTCCGTACGGCGGCCCGCCCCCGAAAGCACCGATACCACCGAGGGCGCCGCAACGCGGGCGCCGGAATTCGTGGGGGTGATCCATGACGACGGCACGGTGGAACTGTCGGGGCGGCTGGCCTCGGATCGGACGCGCAAGGCCGTCGAAAGCTATGCCCATGCCCATTTCGGGGCGCGCACCGTCACCCTGTCGGCGCGGCTGGACGACAGCCTGCCTTCGGGCTGGTCGCTGAGGGCGATGGCCGGGGTGGACGCGCTGGCACATCTGGCCAGTGGCGAAGTCAGGGTCGGGCCCGATACGCTGACGATCACCGGGGAGACCGGGATCGAGGATGCGGCGGCGCGGATTGCGGGGCTTCTGTCGGCGCGGCTTGGATCGGGCGCGAATTACGATATCGATGTGGCCTATGTCGAGGCGCTGGACCCGATGCTGGGGATCCCGACGCCGGAGGAATGCGTGAAGGACCTGAACACGGTGCTGTCGGTGCAGAAGCTGTCCTTCGAGCCCGGATCGGCGACGCTGGACGGCCCGAGCCTGGGGATCATCGACCAGCTCGCCGAAATCCTGAAACTGTGTCAGGAGGTGCCGATCGAGATCGCGGGCCATACCGACAGCCAGGGCCGGGAATCGATGAACCTGAACCTGAGCCAGGAGCGGGCGGATGCGGTGCTGAACGCCATCCTGGCGCGGCGCGTGCTGACGACGAACCTGCGTGCGCAGGGCTATGGCGAGGCTGTGCCGATCGCCGACAATGGCACCGAAGAGGGCCGGGAGGCGAACCGGCGAATCGAGTTCACCCTGATCCTGCCCGAGGAGACCGGAGAGGCGGAGGGCGATGTGGCGCCGGAGGAGGCCGAGAATGAACAGAACTGAATTCGTCGTCGCCACCGCGATCATCCTTTTCGTCGCCTTCATGCTGGGGTGGTTCGCCTACTGGCTGTTGCACAAGCTGACGCGGGTGAATTCGGGAGATCTGAACGAGCTGGACCGGATGGCCCAGCAGCTTCACGACGCCGAGGAGGCGAAGGACGAGGCGATCACCTATATGCAGCAGCGCGAGGCGGAGCTGACGAACCAGCTGGCGCAGACCGAGGCCGAGCTGCGCGCGGCGATGGAGGGGCTGAGGGAAGCGCGGCGCGAGGCCGAGGAATTGCGCACCCATATCGAGCGGCAGAACCAGCTTTTGTAAGGCCTTCGCCGCCCTTCGGGCGGCGACCGAAGCGGGGCTCTGCCCCGCACCCCGGGATATTTACGGCCACATGAAGGCCTACCAGCGCTTGAGCGCGCTTTCGTCCTCATCCTTGGCCGCGACCCAGGCCTCGCCCGCCGCGCCGGTTTCCTTCTTCCAGAAGGGGGCGCGGGATTTCAGGTAATCCATCAGGAAATCGGCCGCCGCGAAGGCCGCCGCGCGGTGCGCCGAGGCGGTGGCGACCATCATGATCGGCTCGCCCGGTTTCAGCGACCCGTGGCGGTGGATCACGAGGACATCGGCGAGATCCCAGCGCGCGCGGGCCTCTTCGGCGATGGTCGCGATCGCCTTTTCCGTCATGCCCGGGTAATGCTCGATCACCATTTCCTTCAGCGTGCCGGCCTCGTCGCGGACCACGCCCGTGAAGCTGACCACCGCGCCGATATCGGTGCGGTCGCGGGTGAAGGCCGTGAGTTCGTGGCCTGGATCGAAGGCGGGCTCCTGTACGGTGATGCGCATCTCAGCCCCCGGTCATCGGCGGGAAGAACGCCACCTCACGCACGCCGTCGAGGGGGGCGTCGAATTCCGCCAGTTCCTGGTCGAGCGCCACGCGGAGCGAGCTGATATCCGCGAAGGCGAGCCGGTAGCGTTCCTCGCGGGCCTTCAGCTCTTCCACCAGATCGGCGACGGTGGCGGCGCGGGTATCGACCGTTTCCTTCGGCAGGCCGATCCGCTCGCGCACCCAGGCGAAATAGAGAACATCCATCAGAGCGGCTCCTTCAGATGCGGCAAGGCCTTGCGGAAGTAATCCCAGCCCGTGAGCAATGTAAGGATTGCGGCGATCCAGAGAAGGCCGACGCCCACCCACCAGGTGAGGTTGGTGAGCGTGAGGTAGGTGTTGAGGCCGACGAGATCGGGCTCCTGCCCGGAGAGCACCCTTTCGACCATATCGGGCCCGAGGCCGTAGGCGAGGGCGAGGAAGTGGTGTTCGAACACGCCCTTGGCGAAGAGCACGGCAATGGCGATCATCTGGGCCGTTGTCTTCCATTTCGCGAGGCCGGTGACCTTGAGCGTGCCCGCGACGTCGCCCAGGAATTCGCGCATGCCGGAGACGAAGATCTCGCGGAAGAGGATGACGGTGGCCGGCAAAAGGATCCAGGGATCCATCACTTCGCGCCCGAAGGAGGAGAGACCGGCAATGACGCAGAGCGCGATCACGACCATCGCCTTGTCGGCGATCGGATCCAGCATCGCGCCAAGCTTGGTTTCCTGTTTCCAGGCGCGGGCGAGATAGCCGTCGAACCAGTCGGTGATCGCGGCGGCGATGAAGAGGACGAGGGCGAACCAATCGGCGATCGGGCGGTTGAAGTAGAGGAACATCACCGCAACGCCCGGGGCTGCGAGGAGCCGCAGCACAGTCAGGATATTCGGGATCGTCCAGCGCATGGCCCGTCAATACAGCGGCGCCCCGGCGGGTGAAAGGGAAGAACGCGCCCGCCGGCGGATCAGAACCGGTCGAGCAGGCGGCGGAGGTAATCGAGTTCCGCCTCGGGACGGGATTGCTCGGCCGAGCGGCGGCGGATCTCGTCGAGGAGATCGCGGGCGCGGCGGTAGATGTCTTCGCCCTGCAGAAGTTCTTCATCGGTGCCGAGGCGGCCATCGGGCCCGGCCTCGCGGCCAAGCGGATCGCGGCGGGCGAGCTGGTTCGCGGTGCCCGCGGCATCGCCCTGCTGGCCCGGCTGGCCCTGCTGCTGGGCCATTGCCTCCCCCAGTTCGCGCATGCCTTCGCGGAGCGCGTCGATGGCCTCCGACTGATCGTCGAGGGCGCCTGCGAAATCTTCGTCGCGGAGCGCCTCTTCGGCGTTCTCCATGGCCCGGCCGGCGCGGTCGAGCGCGTCGCGCGCGGCGTCGCCCTCTTCGGTACCCGCACCGGGGAGGTTCTGCTGCTGGCGGAGGAGTTCGTCACGCAGGGCCTGCTGGCGGTCGGCGAGGCTGCCGCCGGGCTGACCGGGCGCATCGCCTTCGCCCGGCTGGCCCTGTCCGGGCTGCCCCGGCTGGCCGGGTTGGCCCTGCTGACCCTGGCCGAACTGCTGTTGCAGATCGCGGAACGCTTCGTCCGAAAGCCCCTGCTGTTCGCGCAGGGTTTCGGCGAGGCCCTCCATTGCCTGCTGGCCGGGGCTTTGCTGGCCTTCGCCGGGCTGGCCCTGGGCGATCTGCATATTCTCCATCATCTGGCGGAGTTGATCGAGAAGGGCCTGGGCCTCGTCCATGCGGCCCTGTTCCATCAGTTCCTGCAGGCGGTCGAGCATATCCTGAAGCTGGTCGCCCGTGATTTCCTGCATGTTCTGGTTGTCGGAGAGCTTCTGGTCGGGGTTCTGGCCCTGCTGTTCGGCCAGCTGGCGCATGTAGTCTTGCATCGCCTCGCGCAATTCGCGCATGAGTTCGGCGATTTCCTCGTCGGTCGCGCCGTTGCGGATCGCTTCCTGCAGCCGGTCCTGCGCGCGGCGGAGGCGTTCGAGCGCATCCGAAAGATCGCCTTCCTCGATTTCGAGGGCGATGGACCAGAGCACTTCGGCGGTTTCGTCGCGGAGGGTTTCGCTGACCTCGGCGTAGCGGATGGCGGTTTCGAGCCGGCGCACCGCGACACGGAGTTTCATGTAGGTGGTTTCCGAACGGAAGACGTCATCGGGCCGGTAGCTGACCGCGCGCAGGATCTGCGCGACGCGGGCCGAGTTGGAGCGCGACCAGAGAAGATCGCGGCGCTGTTCGATGATTGCCGCCGCCAAGGGATCGAAGAAACGGCGGGCGGGGAGAATGATCGCCTCGGGCGCGCTTGCCCCGGTTTGGCCCGCCGCATCGTCGGCTTCGAGGACCAGCGTGACCGGCAGGCCCGCCCAAGGGTGCTTGGCCATCTCGTCGATCAGCGTTTCCTCGAAATCCGAACGGTCGCCGGTGATCGGCATGGGCAGATCGAGGATCACCGGTTCGCGGCGTTCGGGAATGGCGGCGAGGCCGAAGCGCCGGTCGGCGCTGTCGGGATCGAGGGTGAGGATGGCGCGGCCCGCCACGACGCCGTAATCGTCGCGGGCGGTAAAGGGCTGGCGGAATTCGCCGCCCATGGATTTCTCGAGCGGGGCGGCGATTTCGATTTCCGGCGCGTCGTCTTCGATCACCCGGATATCCCAGGCCTGACCGCCGGGGCCGTCGATCGAGATGCGGCCGGACTGGACGACCTTGAAGGCCTGCGAGGGTTCGCTGGCCGGTGGCAGTTCGCCGGTGCGGGCGGAGACGGTTTCGCCCACCGTGAGCGCGCCGATCTCGCCATAAAGGCGCAGTGTGATTTCACTGCCTTCCGGAATGGCGAGGGAGGGGCGGGTGATGTCGTTGAGATAGAGGCTGGGCCGGCCGGTATAGGCGGGCGGTTCGATCCAGCCTTCCCAGGAGGGCCCTTCGGCGAGCGCGCCGGATCCTGCGCCGGGGGCGAGTTCGGTTACCGTCGAAACGCGCCAGATCGAGCCGAAGATCACCGCCGTCGCGAAGGCGACAAGGGCAACGTAGCGCAGCGCATACGGGTCGCGGTTCGAGATCTTCAGGTCGGGGTTCACCGCTTTCGCGGCTTTCGCGCGTTCGGCCATGCGGGCGACGTGCGCTTTCCACACCGCTTCGGACGCCGCGTCGCCGGTGCCGATCATCTGCTGATCTGTGAGCGCGGAGATCGGGCGGCCCGGCAGGCTGGCATCGAGCCGCGCCATGGCTTCGGCGGAGGAAGGCCATCTGAAGCGCTTTGCCCCGTGCCAGAGGGCCCAGACCGTGCCGCTGACGGCGAGGACCGCCGCAGCCCAGACGAGTTCTAGCGCCATGGTTTCGTGCAGGCCGAGCATCAGTGCCGAGAGCGCAAGCAGCACAACGGTGACGAGCGGCCAGAAAGCGCGGGTGGCGCGTTCAGCGAAAAGGCCGATCTGCGTGAGGCGCAGCGGCCATTTCAGGCGGCAGGCCGCCTCTGTCAGGTGTGGCGTGTTCTTGGTCATCTACTCGCGCCGGTGCTCCGACACGATATAGTGCCTCAGAGCCATTCGGGAATGGTATCGCGGTTTATGATCTCTTCAAAGCCCGGTCTGGCCCGTATGACGGCGAATTGATGCTGATCGACCAGCACTTCGGGGATCAGGGGCCGGGTGTTGTATTCTGAGGACATGACCGCGCCATAGGCGCCGGCGGAGCGGAAGGCCACGAGATCGCCCGCCGAAAGGGGCGCGATGGCGCGGCTTTTGGCGAAGGTATCGCCGGTTTCGCAGACCGGGCCCACGACGTCGTAGATCGCGGGTTCGCCGCCCGGTTCGGGCTCCTTCACAGGTACGATATCGTGCCAGGCGCCATACATGGCCGGGCGGATCAGATCGTTCATCGCCGCGTCGAGAATCAGGAAATCGCGGTCTTCGCCCGATTTCACGTAGATTACGCCCGAGACGAGGAGGCCCGCGTTGCCGGAGATGAGGCGCCCCGGCTCGATCTCGATCTCGCAGCCGAGATCGCCGACGGTGCGCCTGATCAGCGCACCATACTCCATGGGAAGCGGCGGGGCGGTGTTCGAGCGTTCATAGGGAATGCCCAGCCCCCCGCCGAGGTCGAGCCTGCGGATATCGTGGCCGTCGGCGCGGAGAGTGCGGGTGAGATCGGCCACCTTCAGATAGGCCTGTTCGAAGGGTTCGAGATCGGTGAGTTGGGAGCCGATGTGAACATCGATCCCGACCACCTCGATCCCCGGGAGGGCGGCGGCCTGGGCATAGACCTGGCGCGCCCGTGAGATCGGGATCCCGAACTTGTTTTCCGCCTTCCCGGTGGCGATCTTTTCGTGGGTGCGCGCATCGACATCGGGGTTGACGCGGATCGTGACGGGCGCCTTCATGCCGAGGCTTTCGGCAATGCCCGAGAGAAGCGCCAGTTCCGGTTCGCTTTCGACGTTGAACTGGCGGATGCCGCCTTCGAGGGCGAGGCGCATTTCCTCGCCCGTCTTGCCGACGCCGGAGAAGACGATGCGCTCGCCCGGTACGCCTGCGGCCCTAGCGCGGCGGTATTCGCCGCCCGAGACGACATCCATGCCGGCGCCGAGATCGCCCATGATCTTCAGCACCGCCTGGTTCGAGTTCGACTTCATGGCGTAGCAGATCAGGTGATCGGTGCCGTCGAGCGCCTCGTCGAAGAGCGTGTAGTGGCGCGTGAGCGTGGCGCGGGAATAGACGTAGAAGGGGGTGCCTACCTCTGCCGCGATTTCGGGCAGGGGCACGTCCTCGGCATGGAGAATGCCGTTTCTGTACAGGAAGTGATCCATCAGGTCTTGGGCCGGCTGCGCAGGAAGATGTAGAGCGGCAGGCCGCAGGAGACGCCGATGCAATAGGTGGCCGGGATCGCGATGAGGCCGAGCCACATGCGCCGCGCGATGCATTCGACGAGGACCCAGACGGTGAGCGCGATGGCCGCGATAGTCAGATCCCAGACGAGGCCGGTGGTGGAGGCGTTCACGTACCACGCGTCGATCAGGCCAGAGAGCCCGGTGCCGGTCTCGCGCATGTAGCCGAGGAAATAGTACATCGGGTGAATGGCGCCCCAGACCGCGAGGGCGAGGAAGACGAAGCGGAACCGTTCCATCAGAGCACCCCTTCGACGTTGATGCCTTCGGTGATGCGGATGCTGGGTTCGGGCGCCGGCGCGCCGGAGTCGAAGGGTTCGGGCGCGCCGTCGGCGCCGCAGCCCGCAAGGCAGGCGGCGAGGAGGCAGGCGAAGAGGGCGCGGGTCATCCGAGGGCGTCCTTCCAGCGGGCGATCTGGGCGCGAACCTGATCCGGCGCCGTTCCGCCATAGGAGGTGCGGCTTGCCACCGAATTGTCCACCCCGAGGACGGTGTAGACGGCTTCGGTGATCCCGGTATGTTCGGCCTGCATCTCTTCAAGCGAGAGATCGGGAAGATCGCAGCCCTTCGCCTCGGCCCTGGCGACGAGGGCGCCAGTGACGTGATGCGCCTCGCGGAACGGCAGGCCCAGTTCGCGCACGAGCCAGTCCGCGAGGTCGGTCGCCGTTGAGAAGCCCGAGCTTGCGGCGGCCCGCAATGCGTCGGGTTGCGCCGTCAGATCGGAGATCATGCCTTCCATGGCGGCGAGCGACAGAAGGTAGTTGTCGGCCGCGTCGAAGACCTGTTCCTTGTCTTCCTGCATATCCTTCGAATAGGCGAGCGGCAGGCCCTTCATCACCGTGAAAAGCGCGACCGTCGCGCCGAGGATGCGGCCGATCTTGGCGCGGATCAGTTCAGCGGCGTCCGGGTTCTTCTTCTGCGGCATGATCGAGGAGCCGGTGGAAAACCTGTCGGACATCGAGACGAAGCGGAACTGGGCCGACGACCAGATCACCAGTTCTTCTGAAAGCCGCGAGAGGTGCACCGCCGAGATCGCCGCGGCGGAGAGAAATTCGAGCGCGAAGTCGCGCGAGGAGACGGCATCGAGCGAGTTCGCCATGGGGCGGTCGAACCCGAGGGCTTCCGCCGTGGCCTGCCGGTCGATCGGAAAGGAGGTGCCCGCAAGCGCCGCCGCGCCGAGGGGGCATTCGTTCAGGCGTGTCCGAGCATCGCGGAAGCGCGCGCGGTCGCGGGCGAACATTTCGACATAGGCCATCATGTGGTGGCCCCAGGTGACAGGCTGCGCCGTCTGTAGGTGGGTGAAGCCCGGCATGACCCAGTCTGCCCCCGCCTCAGCCTGCGCAAGACAGGCGCGCATGAGTGCGGAGAGCGCGGCCTCGGCATCGTCGATCCGGTCGCGGACCCAGAGCCGGAAATCGGTGGCGACCTGATCGTTCCGCGAACGCGCGGTGTGCAGCCGCCCTGCCGGTTCGCCGATCAGTGCTTTGAGCCGGGCCTCGACATTCATGTGGATGTCTTCGAGGGCTGTCGAAAACACGAAGCTGCCGCCCTCGATCTCTGACAAGACCGTGAGCAGGCCTTCCCGGATCGCCTCGGCATCGCTAGCATCTATGATGCCCTGAGCGGCGAGCATCGCCGCATGGGCCCGGGAGCCTGCGATGTCCTGGGCGGCCAAGCGGCGGTCGAACCCGATCGAGGCGTTGATTGCCTCCATGATCGCGTCGGGGCCGCCCTGAAAGCGCCCTCCCCACATCGTGTTAGCGGTCGTCTCGGCCATGTTTTTCGAGTCCCGGAGGGATAATGAAGCTGTTCTGGTCCGCCGTCCTCTACACGGCCCTCGCAATCGGTGCAAACGCCGCGGATATCGCCGCGCTCGAGGCCATGCGCGAAGACAGCATGCGGAAACTTCTGTTCCACGGCGAACCGCAGACCGAGGTGAGTGAGGCCTTGTTCACCGACCCGGGCGGGGCGGAGTACCGGCTGGCGGACTGGCGCGGGAAGTACGTGCTGGTGAATTTCTGGGCGACTTGGTGCGCGCCCTGCCGGAAGGAGATGCCGGCGCTCGATGCGTTGCAGAAGGAATTCCAGGGTGAGGCGTTCGAAGTGGTGACGCTGGCCACCGGACGGAATGCGCTGGGCGGGATCAACCGCTTCTTTGAGGAGGAAGGGATTGAGGCCCTGCCGATTCTCCTCGACCCTTCGCAGGCCGTTGCCCGTGACATGGGGGTGCTGGGCCTGCCGATTTCGGTGATCCTGGACCCGGAAGGGCGTGAAATCGCCCGATTGCGCGGGGACGCCGAGTGGTATTCGGACAGCGCGCGCGCGATCATCGGGGCGCTTGTCGAATCGCATGGTGGCACCGGGGGCTAGGCCAGGACCGGCCCCTCAAGGAACGGCACCAGCGGGAGACGGGACGGACGACCGAACGCATCGGCCGGGCATTCAGGAGGCTGAAGATGACTGCGGCGATCCCCTTGAGAGCTTTCCTTGTCTTGTTTCTGATTAGTGCAGCGCCGATGGGCTGGGCCGCGCCGGTGCTTTACGTGCTGGACGGCGATACCTCGCGCGTTGGGTTTTCCGTCGATTTCGGGCCCGATGAGATCACCGGCCGTTTTCCGGTGGCCGATGCGCAACTGACGCTGGATTTCGACAAGGTGTCGAACACTTCGGTCAGTGTGACGCTTGATGCCGAGGGCGCATCGGCGAGCTTTCCGTTCGCGGCGCAGGCGCTGAAGGGGCCCTCGATTCTCTACACCAAGAAATACCCCTCGATCGCCTTCGAAAGCACCTCCGTCGAGGGAAGCACGGCCGGGGCGCTGGTTCAGGGAGACCTGACCATTCGCGGTGTGACGCGGCCGGTGGCGCTTCAGGCGGGGCTGTTCCGCCGGGCAGGCACCGATCCCCGGGATTTCAGCAGGCTTTTCATCCGGTTGACCGGAGCGGTAAGCCGCAGTGCATTTGGGGCCTCCGGGTGGCCTGACGCCGTATCGGACGAGGTTCGCATCGATATTCTGGCCGAGGTTGCCCGGGTGGACGCCAAGTGATGTTCAGGAATACGGCGGAGGGCTATGGCCTTGTCAGCCGTGTGCTGCACTGGGCCATCGCGGCAGGCGTTGTGGGCATGATGATTTTCGGGACGCGGATCGCGGCGATGGAGCCTTCCTTGTCGAACTACTGGTTGTACGGGGTGCACAAGTCTTTCGGACTGACGATTCTGGGCCTCGTTCTGATCCGGCTTGTCTGGCATCGAATAAGCCCCGTGCCGGAGCCCGCGGGCATGGCGGGCACCTGGCAGCACGGGCTGGCGCGGGGGGTGCACATTCTTCTTTACCTCTTCCTCCTTGCCATCCCGGTGAGCGGCTGGGTGGCGAGTTCGGCGACGGGGATCGATACGGTCTTTTTCAATATTGTGGTGATGCCGGCCATCGCGCCGCCGAGCGAGGTGGTGGCGGCCTGGGGGTTCGCCGTGCACGGGGCGCTGTGGAAGGGCCTTCTGGCGCTTATCGCGCTGCACGTTGCCGGGGCGCTGCGGCACGGGTTCGGGCCCGGGAGCGCGCTTCGCCGGATGGGCCGGGGTTAGGCGCCGGGGCGCAGTTCGGCATGTCGGAAGCATCCGGTCACGTGATCGTTCACCATGCCGGTGGCCTGCATGAAGGCGTAGACGATTGTCGGCCCGCAGAATTTGAACCCGCGTGCCTTCAGATCCTTCGAGATTGTCTTGGAGAGCGGGGTTTCGGCGGGTACCTCGCCCATGGTGGCGAAGCTGTTCTGGATCGGCGCGCCGTCGCAGAAGTTCCAGAGGTAGCGGTCGAAGCCCTGGTCTTCCTCGATCGCGAGAAAAGCGCGGGCGTTGCCGATGGTGGCCTCGATCTTGCCGCGGTGGCGGACGATGCCGGGATCCTGCAGAAGCCGCGCGATGTCGGGTTCGCCCCAGGTGGCGATGATCGCCGGGTCGAAGCCTTCGAAGGCGGCGCGGAAGCCATCACGCTTGCGGAGAATGGTGATCCAGGCGAGGCCCGCCTGGAACCCATCGAGGATCAGCTTTTCCCAAAGCGCGCGGCTGTCCCATTCGGGGACGCCCCATTCCTTGTCGTGGTAGGCGACGTAAAGCGGATTGTCGCCGCACCAGCTGCACCGTCCCGTCATGTGGTTGCTCCCGGCCAGGTTTTTCGTGGTGTAGAGCATTTGGAACAAAATAGAAACATTTTCCCCTTACGACTGAGTCGGAGGCCACGGAACGGCCCCATGCGGCAGAAGGCGCGTTACGGTGATACAGCTTGATCTTTTTTCCGACCCCGCCCTGCGTTCGGCCCTGCCGTCGCCGTTCGACGGGGCGGCGGCGGATGCACGGGCCATGGTGGAGCGGGCGGTGGAAGCTGGGGATGTGCACCTGGCCTATCAGCCTGTCGTCGCCTCGGGTGCGCCGGGTGCGCCGGCCTTTTTCGAGGGGCTTGTGCGGATCCGGGACGGGGCCGGGGCGTCGATGCCCGCAGGCGCGTTCATCGAGGCGATCGAACCCTGGGAAATCGGGCGGACCGTCGATTGCCTTGCGCTGCGCGCTGGCCTTGCCGCGTTGCGGACAGATCCCGGCCTGACGCTGTCGATCAACCTTTCGGCGCGGTCTTTCGCCTATCCCCGGTGGGGGCAGACGCTGATCGAGGGGCTGAAGGGCGTGGCCGACGTGAAGGGGCGGCTGATTCTCGAGATCACCGAAAGTTCTGCCATGGGGATGCCGGGGGCTGTGGCGCGGGCGATGCAGGGGCTGCGCGCGCGCGGCGTGCGCTTCGCGATGGATGATTTCGGGGCCGGGTGCACGTCGTTCCGGTATCTGAAGGCGTTCCGCTTCGAGATCCTCAAGATCGACGGGCAGTTCATCGGCGGGATTCACGCCGATGGGGCAAACAGGGCGATGACGCGGGCCTTTACCGATGTCGCGCGGCATTTCGGCATGGCGACGGTTGCGGAGAAGGTGGAGGATGCGCGTGACGCGGCCTATCTGGCAGGCGCCGGGATCGATTATCTGCAAGGTTACCTTTACGGCCGCCCCGCGCCGCGGCTGAACTGATCCGGCGCACCCCATCGGGTTCGGGCCGGTGCATGGCCGGTATGCGCCGGTGCGCACCGTGACACACTGTCCATTGCGACTATTTTGCTCAGATAATAGGAAGTGCGGCGAGCCGGCGGGGCTGTCGTAGTATTTCTGGCCTCCGCCTCGATACATCGCCCATTTCGGGAGAGGAGCGAAATCATGACCAATGTCGTCATCGCGTCAGCCGCACGCACACCGGTAGGAAGTTTCGGAGGAGCGTTCGCGAACACGCCGGCCCATGATCTGGGGGCCGCCGTCCTTGAAGCGATCGTGGAGCGCGCGGGGATCGACAAGGCGGAGGTTTCCGAAACCATCCTGGGCCAGGTGCTGACCGGCGGGCAGGGGCAGAACCCTGCGCGCCAGGCCCATGTCAACGCGGGCCTGCCGATCGAGAGCGCGGCCTGGGGCATCAACCAGGTGTGCGGGTCAGGCCTGAGGGCCGTGGCGCTGGGCGCCCAGCACATCCAGCTTGGCGATGCCGATATCGTGGCCGCGGGCGGGCAGGAAAACATGTCGATGAGCCCCCACGTGGCGAACCTGCGGAACGGCCACAAGATGGGCGACATGAAGTTCATCGATTCGATGATCAAGGACGGGCTTTGGGACGCGTTCAACGGCTATCACATGGGCCAGACGGCGGAGAATGTCGCTGAGAAATGGCAGATCAGCCGGGATCAGCAGGACGAATTCGCCGTCGCCTCGCAGAACAAAGCGGAAGCGGCGCAGAAAGCCGGAAAGTTCGACGACGAGATCGTGGCGTACACGGTGAAGACCCGGAAGGGCGACATCGTGGTGGACAAGGACGAATACATCCGCCACGGCGCGACGCTGGAGGCGATGCAGAAGCTGCGCCCGGCCTTCACGAAGGAAGGCAGCGTGACCGCAGCCAATGCCTCGGGCATCAATGACGGCGCGGCGGGCGTTCTTCTGATGTCGGCGGAAAATGCCGAGAAGCGCGGGATCGAGCCCCTGGCGCGGATCGCCTCCTACGCCACCGCGGGTCTTGACCCGTCGATCATGGGCGTCGGGCCAATCCACGCCTCGCGCAAGGCGCTCGAGAAAGCCGGCTGGTCGGTGAGCGACCTCGACCTCGTCGAAGCGAACGAGGCGTTTGCGGCGCAGGCCTGCGCCGTCAACAAGGACATGGGCTGGGATCCGGCGATCGTGAACGTGAACGGCGGCGCTATCGCGATCGGCCACCCGATCGGCGCGTCGGGCGCGCGGGTTCTGAACACGCTTCTTTTCGAAATGAAGCGCCGCGACGCGAAGAAGGGCCTCGCCACGCTTTGCATTGGCGGCGGCATGGGTGTTGCGCTTTGCGTCGAACGTCCGTGAGACGGCAGGGGGCGCCAGTGATGGCGCCTCCGCACCCCCATGGATCGCCCGCCTGAGTTCAGCCAGATCGTCTTTTCCGGTGGTGGCACGCGTTGCTTCTGGCAGGGCGGCTTTCTGGACGTTGTGCGCGATCCGCTTGCGCTTGATCCCGTTCGGGTTTCGAGCGTTTCCGGGGGCGTTCTTTCGGCCGTTGGGTTCATCTCGCATAGTGGCGAGCGCATCCGGGATATCATGATGCGGCACTTTGCCGAGCAGGACACGAACGTAACCTGGCACGATGCCGTGACCGATGATGGGGTGTCGCCGCATCAGCGGGTGTATCGCAGCGTCGTCGACGAGGCGCTGAGCGCCGAAGTGGTGGCGGCCGTCCGCGACGGGCCTGAGTTTCACGCGCTGCTTGCCCATCCGCCGCGGGATTCGGACCATCCGCTGGTCGCTTCGCTGATGGCGCTGGCCTATGAGGCGGAGCTTCACTTGGTGAATGCGCCGCATTTCGACTGGGCCGAGGCGCTGGGCCTCGGGGCGAGGCTGGTGGATGCGCGGGGCGCCGCGCGGGCGGGCCGGCTGAACGAGCTTGTCTGTGCCGCGGCGGTCATTCCGCCCGTCTTCGAGATCGCCGAATGGGACGGACGCCCGGTGATCGACGGGGGCATGGCCGACCAGGCGCCATTGCCGCCCGGCGATGAGGGCCCTACCCTTGTGGTCCTGACCCGGGACTATGAGCGGGTGCCGGACCATCCCGATCGGCTGTATGTCGCGCCGTCGCGGGAGACGCCGGCGGACAAGATCGATTTCACCGACCCCGAAAAGGTCGCCGCGACGTGGGAGTGCGGGGCCCGGGACGGACGCAAGTTTCTTGAACGCATGAACATGAACTGACGGAAGGAGATAGACATCATGGGACGTGTTGCACTGGTTACCGGAGGCTCGCGCGGCATCGGCGCGGCGATTTCGAAGGCGCTGAAGGACGCGGGCTGCACCGTCGTCGCCACCTATGGCGGCAATGACGAGGCGGCTTCGAAGTTCACCGAGGAAACCGGGATCAAGACCTACAAGTGGTCGGTCGGGGATTACGAGGCCTGCAAGGCGGGCATCGCGCAGGTGGAGGCCGAGGTCGGGCCGGTGGAAATCCTGGTGAACAACGCTGGGATCACGCGGGACGCGCCGTTCCACAAGATGACGCCCGAGCAGTGGCACCAGGTGATCGACACGAACCTGACGGGCGTGTTCAACATGACCCATAACGTCTGGGGCGGGATGCGCGAGCGGAAGTTCGGGCGGATCGTGACGATTTCGTCGATCAACGGCCAGAAGGGGCAGTTCGCGCAGGCGAACTATGCCGCATCGAAGGCTGGTGACATCGGCTTCACCAAGGCGCTGGCGCAGGAAGGTGCGCGGGCCGGGATCACGGTGAATGTGGTGGCGCCGGGGTATATCAACACTGAAATGATGTCGACGATCCCGGAAAAGGTGATGAACGAGGTGATCCTGCCGCAGATCCCGGTGGGCCGCCTGGGCGAGGCAGAGGAGATCGCACGCTGCGTTGCGTTCCTGGCTTCCGACGATGCGGGGTTCATCACCGGATCGACGATTTCCGCCAATGGTGGGCAGTACCTCGCCTGACGGGGTATCGCGAGGACGAAAGAAGGGCCGGTCGCAGGACCGGCCCTTTTCAGTTGCGCCTGTGGGGAGAAAATCAGGCGCGACGGGAATGGAAGACACGGGTCAGGAGCGCCGAAAAGGCGTCGGCACGGGCCTTGCGGCCGGCTTCGAGGGCATCGCGGGTGCGGAGCATGGTGGCGGGTTCGTACATCGGGGCTCTCCAAGGCTTCAGTGTTGTTTAACTGAACCCAATATGAGATATTGAAGTGCGGGGCGCAAACGAGGGTTTCTCTGGCTTCAGTTAAGAATATTTTGAATGAATGACCGTCTGCCTCCCCTGACTGCGTTGCGTGCCTTCGAGGCCGCGGCGCGGCATATGTCGTTTTCCGGCGCGGCGCAGGAGCTGAACGTGACGCCTGCGGCCCTGTCGTTTCAGATCAAGTCGCTGGAGGAGCATCTGGGTGCGCCACTGTTCCGGCGCCTGAACCGGGCAGTGGAGTTGACCGAAGCAGGGCGCGCGCTGGCGCCCGGGGCGTCAGACGGGT
The DNA here is from genome assembly GCF_032586175.1 of Ovoidimarina sediminis. Lineage (NCBI taxonomy): Bacteria > Pseudomonadati > Pseudomonadota > Alphaproteobacteria > Rhodobacterales > Roseobacteraceae > Ovoidimarina > Ovoidimarina sediminis. The sequence continues at coordinate 32,757 of NZ_JAWHTE010000028.1, read as the reverse complement.
TTGCCGCACTTACCGCGGCGTGGCGCGCGGCGCGCCGCTCGACAGAAACCGGCGTGATCACGGTGACGGCGGGCCCGGCCTTTACCGCGAAGTGGCTGGCGCCCCGGATGTTCAAGTTCGCAGTCGCGCATCCCGAGATTGAACTCAGGTTTTCGGCAAGCCTTCGGATCATGGATTTCGACCGGGATGAAATCGATGTGGCGATCCGGTTCGGCTATTCCGACGATGACGGGCTGTTTTCGCGGCCGATCATCCGCGAATGGCTGACGCCGATGATGGCGCCGGAGCTGGCGGAGAAGCTTTCCTCGCCCCAGGATCTGCGGGAGGTGACGCTGCTGCACCAGGACGACACGCGTTTTCTGAAGCCGCCGATCGACTGGCCGGCCTGGTTCCGGGCGGCGGGGCTGGGGGAGGCGCCAAGCGGTGGCCCGCGCTTCAGCCAGGCCGATCACGCCATTGACGCGGCGCTGGGCGGCGGTGGGGCTGTTCTGGGACGTATCTCTCTTGCATCTGCCGCCCTTGCGGACGGTCAGCTTGTGGCGCCCTTCGATCCTTGTATCACGACCGAGGCGCATTACCGGTTCGTCTGCCCCGCAGGGGCTGAGACACGGCCACAGATCGCGGCCTTTCTGGAGTGGATCGAGGCCGAGACGGCCGAAATCCAAGGTCACGCCGAGGGGCGTGTCTTTGTTCCGGCCGCCGAAATCGCCGCCGGTTAGGCGCTTTCAAGCCGTTCGATCTGTTCTTTCAATCGGAGTTTCTGCTTCTTGAGCTCTGTGATCGTAAGGTCCGGAACACCCAAACTTTTCTGAGCGTCTTCAACCTGTTCCGACAATGTTGCGTGCTTTTTCCGGAGTTCCTCGAGGTGTGAACCCAAGCTCATCGGCGTCCTCCTTCTTTTGTTGATGGGCCCAGTCCAGCACAGAAAGTGAGTCGTGTCACGTCTTCCGGTATCGGCCCCCAATGATGCGCAGGGTGGCACCCAAGGTGTTAACAAGTGGTTAGCACGTGTCAGATGGCCTTTCCGTCGCTGTCGAAGAAAGAGAGGCGGTTGCCGGGTGCGCCAAGCCCCACGGTTTCGCATTCCCTGACGGGGGTGTCGCCGTCGGTGCGCACAGTGATCCGCCCCGCCGGGCCCGCGTCGACGATAAGATAGGTGTCGGCACCGAGGTATTCGGCGACGTCCACCGTGCCGTCGATCATGCCGGTGCCCGGTGCCCCGATCTCGATATGTTCGGGGCGTACGCCCATCTTCGTGGCAGGCCGGGCGCCGGAATAGCTGCCGCCCCGTCCGCCGGGGAGGGTGAAGGCGCCATCCGCCGTCACGCAGTCGACGATGTTCATCTTGGGCGAGCCGATGAACTGCGCCACGAAGAGGTTGGCTGGGCGTTCGTACAGTTCGCGCGGAGTGCCGACCTGCGCGATGGTGCCATATTCGAGCACCACGATCCGGTCGGCGAGGGTCATCGCCTCCACCTGATCGTGGGTGACGTAGATCATCGTGCGCTTGAGGTTCTGGTGCAGCTTCGCGATCTCGTAGCGCATTTCGACGCGAAGCGCGGCATCGAGGTTCGACAAGGGTTCGTCGAAAAGAAACGCTGTCGGATCGCGCACGATGGAGCGCCCGATGGCGACGCGCTGGCGCTGGCCGCCGGACAGCGCCTTGGGGCGGCGGTCAAGATAGTCCTCGAGTTTCAGGATGCGGGCGGCCTCGCCTACCTTGGCCTCGATCTCGGCCCTGGGCGCGCCGGCGGTCTTGAGCGAGAAGCCCATGTTCTCGCCCACCGTCATGTGCGGGTAGAGGGCGTAGGACTGGAACACCATCGTGAGGCCACGCTTCGAGGGCGGATCGGCCGTCTTGTCATCACCATCGATCAGAAGCGCGCCACGCGAGATGTCTTCAAGCCCGCCGATCATCCTCAGAAGCGTGGATTTTCCGCAGCCCGAGGGGCCGACGAAGACGACGAATTCGCCGTCATCGATATCGAGGTCGATGCCCTTGATGATCTGGAGGTCGCCGAACCATTTCTCGACATGTCTGAGTGTGATCGCGCCCATCAGTCTTGTCCCGCCGATGGCGAGGCCCAGGCCAGCCAGACCGCCGCCGTCCATGTGAAATTCGCGCCTCCCGCCGGATGCCCATCAGTCGGATCGAAGTACTCATAGAACCCACCCGACCGGATCAGCTCCTCGGTCTCGCACCGCAGCCGCTCGGCCAGACCTGTCCGGCCGGTTTCGGTCAGCCCCCGCGCGATCAGCGCATTGACCACCGGCCATGACGGGCCACGCCAGTACCGCCGGGGCTCGAAACCAGAGGCCTCTGGATCGGCGGACGGGATACCGTACCTCACGCCATTCCAGGCCTTCAGAAGCCTTTCCTCAAGCCCTTCATGCTCGACCCGTGCGTAATAGGCCAGGAAAGCCGCCGAACTCAGGTTGTCCGCAAACCGCGCGGTTCGCAGATCCCTGGCGTCATAGGCGCCGAGAGACGGGTTCCACAGCCCCTCTGCCCCGGCGCGCAAGGTCGCGGCCATATCCTCGACTTCACCGGTATCGAGACCCAACTCGCGGCCAATTGCCGCCAGATCGTCATTGGCGCGCAAAAGGATGAAATGCATTCCCGGATCGGCGATCAGGAACGGCCCGTCATCGTAGATCGTCTGGTCGTCCCAGTTGCAGGCCTTGCCGAATTGTAGGATCGCCAGGTAGCGGTCGTAGTCCGCCTTACCCGGGCGCATCGCGGCATCCACATGGCCCAGATCCCGGCGTTCGTAGGCCCCCACTTTCGAGCCATCGACATTCGCCATGCCCATATCCCAGTCCGGGCAGTTGTCGCGCCCCGATTCCCATGGGTGCGTAACCGCCACCATCCCGTCGACGACGCGCCAGCGGTCGAACCAGCGATGCCAGTCGACCATCTTGGGATAGAGCGCGGCAAGCCGTTCGCGCCCCGCTTCGGGATCGGCTTCGTATATCCAGCGAGACAGCGTCGCCGCGACGGGCGGCTGGCTGATGCCCGAGGATGGAATCGGCCCCATGCCCTCGGTCCCCCAGACGCTGGGGCCAGGGAAATAGCCGGGATCGTCTTGGTGAAACAGGATGTGCGGCACCATGCCGGTGTCCCACTGACCCGAGAACAGAGTCTCGAGTTCTCTCCACGCTCGCTCGATGTCGAAGCTCGAGAAGCCCCAAGCGGCGAAGGCGCTGTCCCAGTTCCACTGGTAGGGGTAGAGCCCTGCCGTGGGCATGGTGTAGCCGCCCCTGTCATTGCCGCGCAGGATCGCGCGGGCCTGATCGTCGAGTGGGATATGATCCTGCGCACTCATCCTTTGACACTCCCGGCCGTCAGTCCTTTGGTCATGAAACGCTCAAGCCCGAGGAAGATCACCATGATGGGCACGGTTGCGATCACAGCCCCCGCCATCAGGTGCTGGCGGGGGATTTCCGAGGAGTTGAGCGAGGCGATGCCACGCGTGAGCGTGAATTTCGATGGGTCGTCGAGCAGCATGAACGCCAGCAGGAATTCGTTCCAGGCGATCATGAAGACGTAGAGCGAGACAGAGGCCAGCGCGGGCAGCGAGAGGGGCAGAGTGATCTTCCAGATCACAGCGAGGCGCGAGAGGCCGTCCATCAGCCCCGCTTCCTCAATCTCGGCGGGCAGGCCGCGGAAGTAGCCCTGCAGCATGTAGAGCGCGACCGGGATCGTGGTGACGGGGTAGATGAGCAGGATGCCGAAGATCGTGTTGCGGAGGCCGGCCATGCTGAAGGCGATGTAAATGGGTAGCGCCAGGACGATCATCGGGACCATGTAGATCAGGAGGATTGAGCGCGAGAAGGCCGCGCGTCCCCGGAAGCGCAGGCGCGCCACCGCATAGGCGCCTGGGATCGAGAAGGCGAGCGTCAGGAGCACCGTCAGGACGGAGACGTAGAAGGATGTCCAGAGGTAGCTGCCGAAGTTGAAGTCGGTGAAAAGCTCTTCATAGCTTCTGAAGAGGGACCAGCCCTGCGAGAGGTCGATGGAGAAATCGAGCGGGTTGGCCATGAGCTCGGCCTGGTTCTTCAGGCTGGTCATCACCATGACGTAGAAGGGGATGGCGACGATGGCGGTGAAGAAGATGTAGCCGAAGCCTGTAAGGAAGCGGATCACCGCGGCCTCGAATTCGTGCCGCGTGGCGCGGCCGAAGGGCAGGTCGCTGAGGATCTTTCGGAGTGAGACGGCCGTGGCCGCGAGGAAGGCGACCCAGGTGAGCGCGAGGGCGGTCGTGCCAAGCCCCTCGAAGGCGACGATCGCCGGGGAAAGGGCATAGAATGCGAGGGCAGGGACCACGGCGGTAATAGCGCTGAGCAGAAGGTGGCGCGCCCGGTCTTCGGCCCCCACGGGCAGAAGGGCAAGGCCTAGCCAGCCGCCGAGGAGGAGCGACGGCAGGAGCACGGGCCTCAGCCCCTCACCTGTGGAGAGGCTGACGATAATGCAGGCCACCACCGCCAGCGTGAAGGCCCAGAGCGCGCCGATGAGCGGCCCGGCGACGTATCCGTAGCGCAGGGCGCTCATAGCCCTTCCTCCCGGCTGACGTATTTGAAGAAGACGACCGAGAACAGGATCAGGCAGAGGAAGATCACGACCGCCACCGCCGCGCCTGCCCCGATATTGGAGACCGCGAAGGCCTGTTCATAGACGTTGACCGTGAGGGTGCGGGTTCCAGCATTGCCGCCTGTCAGAAGGAAGATGTCGTCGAACTTGTTGAACGTCCAGATGAAGCGCAGCAGGAAGAGGACCGAGAGGATGCCGAGAAGCTGGGGCAGCGAGAGATACCAGAATTTCTGGAAGGGTGAGGCGCCGTCCATGTCGGCGGCCTCGTACATGTCGCTGTCGATCGACTGCATCCGCGCGAGGATGAAGAGGAACGAGAGCGGGAAGTAGCGCCAGATCTCGAAAACCGTGACCATAATGAGGGCGAGCGGCCTTTCCCCGAAGAAATTGATGGCTTCGGTCGTGACGCCCATTTGCACGAGAAGCGCGTTGGCCGAGCCCGAAAAGGGATCGAAGAGGATGATCCAGGCGAAGGCGACCGCGATTACCGGTGCCACGTAGGGAAAGAGGTAGAGGCCGCGGAGGATGCCCTGGCCGCGAAATTCCTTGTTGAGCAGCATCGCCGCGAAAAGGCCGAAGACGAGCGCGCCCACGGTGCCGAAGACCGTGTAGAAGATGGTGACGCCAAGGACGCCCCAGAATTCGTCACCATCGAAGATGCGAGCGAAGTTTTCGCCTGTGAATTCGAAGTTGGTGAGGATGTTCTTGCCCGCGCCGGTCATCGCGGGAACGGAAGCTTCGGCGGCTTCTTCGATGGCGTCCTCGTTGCCCTGAAGCGTCACGGAGATCTCGATCTCGTCGCGGGCGCCGCCGTCGAGCGTGCCGAGATCGCAGGAGAGTGCCATGCCGGCAAGGGTGCAGCGGTCGTCCACCGTCACGGCCGTCAGCCCGTCGGGCAGCGTGTCGGCGAGCGTGACGTTCGAGATCACCTCGGATTGCGAGGAATTGCGGATCCGGTACTGGATGCGCAGATCGTCGCCTGAGCCGCGCAGTGCCTCGCGCACCACCGGGGCAGGCGGCCTCAGATCGGCGAGCCCCACGGGTTTGACGCTGATCCAGAAGATCGCGATGAGCGGCAGGATCACCACCGCCGAGACGATGGCAATCGTCGGCAGGAGGAGGCCCCAGGCAAGCCGCGCCTCGCGCTGCTGGAGTGCCCCCGTGCCGGTTGGCGGGGTCAGATCCGTCATGGCGATCTCCGGGATCGGTGGGCCGGGCGGCAGCGGGGCTGCCGCCCGGGTGTGGGGTTACTCGATCGCGCCGAGCTCTGCGTTCATCTTGGCCACGGCTTCGGAGGCGCCGATATCGCCGTCGATATACTCGCGGACGATCCGGTTGATGGCCTGGCTGTTGATGATCTTGGAGGCAAGCGCCAGCTGGCCGTCGGCCACGCCCCAGCGCTGGGCGACATCGAGGCCGCCCACGATTTCGTCGATCATCGAGGCGGCGTAGAGCTCGGAAAGCGGGGCCTTGCGATCGACGCCCACGTCGAGCTTCGACCAGGCATCGACGAAGGCCGTCGGGTTATCGGCGGTGCCGCGGCGAACCGGGAACTTGCCTTCGGGCGCGATCGACAGCGTCTGGGTATAACCCTGATCCATCGAGAACTGCACGAACTGCTGGGCCTCGTCGATGTCGGCATCGGCCGTGATCCCGAAGTAGCGCACGTCGCCCCAGGCCGCGCCATCGGGGTTCGACGGCCCGGCGAAGTTGGTAACGATGCCTGTGGCTGCTGCGAGATCCCGCGAGGTCGGATCGTCGTTGATCGTCGGCGGTGCGCTGTCGCGGAGGCCCGCGAGTTCATCGAGGATGAAGGGCGACCAGATGATCATCGCCGCGTCACCCGCGAAGTAGAGCGTGCGCGACTGATCCCAGTAGAGTTCGCCCGGGGGCGAAGCTTCGGCGATAGCCTTGTAGAATTCGAGCACTTCGGTGGTTTTCGCCTCGTCGAAGCCGGTGAAGCCGTCGGGCCCTACCGGCGTTGCGCCGTTGGCGAGGAAGACGTGTTCGAGCACCTGGCTCATGAAGTTCTCGTCAACCTTGGTGGCGGCGACGAAACCGAACATCTCGGGCGGGTTGTGGAGCTTTTCGATTGCCGCCAGCACGTTGGCGTAGGTGGTGGGCGCTTCGAGGCCGCTTTCGTCAAAAAGATCCTTCCGGTAGACGATCATCTGCGTCCAGCCGTCGACGGGCACGCTTGCCCAGCCGCCGTCGGTCTTCGCCATGTCGAGAGCGCCCGGGGCGAAGGTGTCGGTGCCGAGCGCCTCGATCACCTCGGTGGCCGCTTCGGCGTCGAGAATGCCGGCCTCGACCCAGGGCAGGGCGTATTGCAGGGTGTGATAGATGACATCGGGCAGATCGCCCGCTGCGAAGGCCGCCGTGGCGCGGGTGCCGAGATCGCTTTCGGTGACCGGGATCACCTCGACCGCGATGCCGGTATCGGCTTCGAAGGCCGTGGCCATTTCCTGCTGCTTGGCAAGGCGTTCGGGCTGTTCCTCGGTCGTCCAGAAGCGGATGTCGGCGGATGCCGCCGCCGCGGTCAGCGCAAGTCCCATCGAGGCCGTCGCGAGAAGGCGGGGTATCAGTCTTACGTTGCGATTTTTCATGGTCTTCCTCCCTGAAGTCTGGATTGGCTCAGTCTGTGGTCGGGGGCGCGGAGAGCATTCGCGCCAGTGCTTCGGATCTGTGTGCGGGCGGGCCGTCGGAACCGCCCACGCGCAGGTCGGCCTCGGCTGTTTCGCGCAAAGTTTCGGGGGCGGCGCCGCCGATGCGGCGGATCAGGAGTTCGGCAAGGCGTGCGCCGGCCATGCGGCTATCGACATGGAAGGTGGTGAGCGGCGGATCGACGAAGCCGCCTTCCGGGATCCCGTCATAGGAGATGATCGAAAGGTCGCGCCCGATCCGGAGGCCGAGGCGCTGGGCCGCGTCGTAGGCGCCGAGGGCGGCGGCGTCGACGGCGAAGACGATGGCGGTGGGCGGGCCGGGTTCGGCCAGGAGGCTTTCGACCGCCGCGGCCCCCGCTTGCCGTGTCATCGCGTTCCGGCGGATGAGGGTGGGGTCTTGGGGGAAGCCGTGGCTGTCGAGCCCGGCGAGAAAGCCGCCCTCGCGAAGCCGGCTGAAGTTGTATTCCGTGCCGCCGTTCACGAAGCCGATGCGCGTGTGGCCGTGGCCCGCCAGACGCGCGACCGCGGCGCGCATGGCGTCTTCGCCGAGGATATCGAACCAGGCGCAGCCGTCGGGGTCTTCGACGCGACCATAGAGGACGAAGGGCACGTCCATCTCGCGGAGAAGGCGCATGCGTGCATCCTGTGCGAATGTGCGGGGCAGGATGAAGCCGTCGGCCTTGCGTTCATCGACGAGGCGTTCGAGCGTTGTCAGCATCTCGGCGCCGCCGGGCGAGGTGGAGAGTGTCAGCGTCCAGGACTCTGCGCTGAGAGCGCGGGTGATGCCGGCGAGGAAATCCGACAGGAACGGGCGCTGCGCGCCCGGCACGTCGGTTTGCAGGACTAGGCCGATGGCGCGGCTGCGGCCGGTGCGGATCGCCTGGGCCTGGGCGAGGGGGCGATAGCCCATGCGCTGGGCCTGCGCCTGCACCCGGACGCGTGTGGAAGGAGAGATATCGGGATAGCCGTTCAGCGCCCGGCTGACCGTGCCTTTCGTCAGCCCGAGGGCATCGGCGACCTGCGAAATCGTGACACGCGCGCGCAATGGGCGCGCCCCGTCAGTGCGGATCTGGCTTGCCAATTGTTGAGTCCTCCCGAATCGCAGTGTCAGTTACGAAACCGGTTTCGGCAACAGGCATGCGTCAGCGCCTGACGGCGGCAGCATCTTCGGAGGACAGGAGGGGAAAAAAGGCGCGCCGGGACGGGCCCGGCGCGCAGGTGGCCTGAAATCAGGCGCTTCTGTAGAGTTTGGTCATCGAGAATTCCCGGTGACCCAATGCTTCGGCTGCCGTGTGGCGGCCATTGGCGGTGCGGCGGATCATTTCGATCAGCGCGTCGCCTGCTTCGTCGATCGTCATTTCGCGGCGAAGGATGCCGGAGACGTCGACATCGACATGTTCGCTCATGGTACGGACGGTCCGCGGGTTCGCGGTGATCTTGATCACCGGAACGATCGGGTTGCCGACCACGTTGCCCTGGCCCGTCGGGAAGGTGTGAATCACCGCGCCGCCCGCCGCCATTAGCGTCACGCATTCCGCGGCCGCCGAGGACGAATCCATGAAGTAGAGGCCGTTGCCCGAGGCCGGTGCTTCCGCCGGGCCAAGGATGTCAATGTACTGCGACGTGCGGCCGATCTTCTCGAGGTTGCCCAGTGCCTTTTCCTCGATCGTGGTGAGGCCGCCTTCGATGTTGCCCTTGGTGGGCTGGCTGTCGGAGAGGTCATCGGTCTGGTGGGCGAAGATGACGTCGTCCTGGTAGGCCTTCCACATCTTGTACCAGCGCTCGCCGACCTCTTCGTTGATCGCGCGTTTCTGGCAGATGTGCTCGGCACCCGTGATCTCGGACGTTTCGCCGAAGAAGCCGGTGATCCCTTCGGGCAGCAGCTTGTCGTACATGTTGCCGACCGTGGGGCAAGAGCCCAGGCCCGTCGTCGTGTCGCTTTCGCCGCATTTCGTCGAGACCCAGAGCTCGGAGACCGAGCATTCCTCGCGCTCGAGTTCGGTGGCCCAGTGCACGAATTCCTTCGCCTTCCAGCTAGCGGCGCGGATCGTTTCGAAATCGCCGTTCTGTTCGATCGAGAATTCCGCCACCGGCTTGCCGGTTTCGCGGATGCCGTCGGCGATGCGCTTCGTCCAGCCCGGTTCGATGCCGATCACGACCACGGCGGCGACGTTCGGGTTGGCGCCGGTGCCGATCATGGTGCGGAAGTGCAGTTCGAGATCTTCACCGAACTGAAGCCGCCCGTAGGCGTGCGGGATGGCGAGCGTGCCTTTGACGTTGTTTGCAACGGCCTCGACGGCAGCGTTGGAAATATCGTCGACCGGCAGGATGACGACGTGGTTGCGGACGCCGACGCGGCCGTTTTCGCGCCGGTATCCCTTGAAGGTGATGTTTCCGTATTTCGAGCTCATCGCGTCGATCCTTACCAGCGCTTGGTTTTGCAGTTGTGGGTATGGACGTGGCCGCCCTGCGGGATGTCGGCGATGATCTTGCCGATGTCCTCGCCGTATTTCATGGCCGTGTCGCCTTCCTTCAGATCCTTCAGCGCGATCTTGTGCCCGATCGGCACGTCGGCGCCCGCGGTCAGGCGGAAGGTCGAGTTGTCGTGGGTCACACAGCACAGCATGTCGGTGCCGGCCGTGAGACCCTCCACCACGACCACACCGACGTTGTCGGCATGTTCATGGACGAGAAGGTGCGGGATTTCAGCCATCTGAGGTCTCCTGTCAGTCAAGGCTTGAGTATGATCTTCGGGGCCGCCACGGCGCCCGAGCGGATATCGGCGAAGGCGCGCGCGCCGTCGGAAAGCGGCCGCGTCTCGACCCAGTCGAGTATGCCGAGCCGTCCGTCGAACATCGCGGCCGCGGTGTCACGGAAATCCTGCGCCGTATAGGTGTAGGTTCCGATGAAGGAGATTTCCTGCAGCGTCATGCGGCGGATATCAAGCCCGCCGGCAGAGCTGCCGAGCCCGATGTGGACGATGACGCCGCCCGGGGCCACGAGGGCCGATGCCTGGGCGCGGGTGGGTTCGATCCCGACGCCGTCGATCACGATGTTGAAGCGGCCATCCGCGGGCACGGCGTCTGGGGTCGTGACTTCGAATTCCGCGCGGTCCTTCAGATAGGCGCTGCGCACCGCGTTGGGCTCGACAAGCGTGACGTCTGCAATGCCCTGCGCCTTGAGGCTCAAGGCTGCGCCGACACCGATTGCGCCGCCGCCTATCACGAGCGCGGGGCCCGCCGCGCCGGCGGCGCGCGCCATCCGCACCGCGTGCCAGCCGCAGGCAATCGGTTCGGCCAGGGCCGCCTGATCGGGGGTGACGTGATCCGGGACGGGCACGAGATTGCGTTCCGGAAGTGAGACCATTTCGGCAAACCCGCCCTCGCGGGGCGGCATGGAGATGATCTGGCGCGTGGTGCAAAGGTTGTCGCGGCCTTCGCGGCAGTAGCGGCATGTACCGCAGGTGACGAGCGGGTTGATGGTGACACGCGCGCCGGAATCACCGCGCAGCCCGGCCACTTCGTGACCGAGGATCAGCGGCGCCGGCCGCCGTTCGTCATGGCCGAGATAGGCGTGCATGTCGGAGCCGCAGATGCCGACGCTTTCAACCGAAATGACCGGCGCGCCATCCATGGGCGCGGGATCTGCCGCATCCTCGTACGCGAGGGTTTCGGGGCCTTTGTAGACAAGTGCCTTCATTTCGCGGTGAACCCCCCGTCGACCATGAGGATCTGGCCGGTCACGTAGTCGGACGCCCGGCTGCAGAGGAAAAGAAGCGGGCCGTCGATATCCTCGGGCGCGCCGTTGCGGCCCATGCAGGTCTGATCGGCAAGCTTGCCGGCAAGCGCCTCGTTTTCGAAGACGCGGGCCGTGAGTTCGGTGCGGAAAAAGCCGGGGCCGAGCGCGTTCGCCGTGATCCCCGCACCCGACCAGGCCTCGGCCATGGCGCGGGTCATCTGGGCGACGCCGCCTTTGCTGGCGCCGTAGGCGATGCCGCCCGGGAAGGCGCGGAAGGATTGGAGGGAGGCAAAGTTGACGATCCGGCCCCAGCCCTTCTCGCGCATGGCGGGAACGAAGCACTGGCTGAGAAAGAAGGGGGCGGTGAGGTTGACCGCAAGCGTCTTGTCCCAGCCTTCCGGGGTTACGTCATCGGCCGGTTCGCGAGTGTTGAGCCCGGCGGCATGGATTACGATATCGGGGGCGCCGTAGGGAGCGGCGATCCGGTCGGCGAGGGCGGCGAGCCCGTCGCGATCGGCCACGTCGCCGGTGACGGCGGCTGTCTGGCCCCCGGCTTCCGCCTGCCACGCGTCGAGCGCATCGGCGCGGCGGGCGACGCCCACCACGCGCGCCCCGGCTTCCGCCAGCACCGTTGCCGCGCGCCGTCCGAGCCCTGAGCTTGCGCCCGTGACGCAGGCGACGCGGCCCGCGACGCCGAAGAGGCTGGCAGAGGCGGCGTCGTCAGCCATCGGCGGAGAGATCGAATGTCTCGTCCGGGAAGTACTTCTTCAGACGGATGTCGGCGGTCCGGGCGTGGCCTTCCATGCCTTCGAGGCGCGCGATCCGGGCTGTCGCCTCTGCCACGGGTTTCGCGCCTTCGCGCGTTGCCCGCTGCCAGGTGACGATCTTCATGTACTTGTGGACCGAGAGGCCGCCCGTATAGCTGGCCGCGCCTGAAGTGGGCAGCACGTGGTTCGTGCCAGAGGCCTTGTCGCCGAAGGCGACGGTGGTTTCCTCGCCCAGGAAGAGGGAGCCGTAGCAGGAAAGCCGGTCGAGCCACCAGTCGAGGTCTTTGGCCTGGACCGTCAGGTGTTCGGGCGCGTAGTCGTCCGAGCAGGCCGCCATCTCCTCGCGGTCGCCGCAGAGGATCACCTCGGCATAATCGCGCCACGCGGCGGTGGCGTTGTCGCGGTTCACCTCGGGCAGATCGTCGATCAGGCGCGGTACGATTTCCATCACCTCTTCGGCAAGAGGCCGGTGATCGGTGACGAGCCAGACCGGCGAGTTGTACCCATGTTCCGCCTGGCCGACGAGATCGGTGGCGACGACCATCGCGTCAGCCGTCTTGTCGGCGAGGATGAGGCTGTCGGTAGGGCCGGCAATCATGTCGATGCCAACGCGGCCGAAGAGCATGCGCTTGGCTTCGGCCACGAACTGGTTGCCGGGGCCGACGAGGATGTTGGCCTTGGGCAGGCCGAAAAGCCCGAAGGTCATGGCCGCGACGCCCTGGACGCCGCCCATGGCAAGGATCTTGTCGGCGCCGCAGACATGGGCGGCGTAGATGATGGCCGGAGCAATGCCCACGTCGGGGCGCGGCGGGGAGCAGGCGACGATATGCTTGCAGCCCGCGACCTTGGCCGTCGTGACCGTCATGATGGCGCTTGCGATGTGGCTGTAGCGGCCGCCCGGGACATAGCAGCCAGCCGCGTTTACCGGGATTGCCTTCTGGCCTGCGATGAGGCCCGGCACCACCTCGGTTTCGAAATCCGCGACGGTGGAGAGTTGCGCCTCGGCGAATTTCTTGACGTTCGCGTGGCTGAACTGGATGTCGCGCTTGAGCTTTTCCGGCACGAGATCAGCTGCTGCCGCGATCGCTGCGTCGGACAAGAGGATCTCACCTTCGTACTTGTCGAACTTCGCGGCGTATTCGAGGGCCGCCGCATCCCCGCCCGCTTCGATATCGTCCAGGATCCCGCGGACGATACGCTTTGTCTCTGATGCATCGCTCTTCGACGTGAGTGTTGCCTTCTTTAGGTACTCTCGGGGCATGTGGGCATCCTGATCTGAGTAGCGGAATGGTACATGGCGCGTCGCCAGCCGTCCGAAACGGGGCGAGTCGGCATCTATGTAAGCGCTTACATCGGCGCACGCAATCACTGTTAGCGGTAGCGCCGGGAAAATCCTGCGTCAGGGAGCGGAATGGGCCAGCGCGCGGTCAGTCGGGCCGGAAGGTGTCGGGCGCAAGGTGGATCATCGCCTCCTCCAAAACCAGATCGCCGAGACGGCGAAGGATTTCGCTCGCCTGGGTGCTGGCCTGCCAATGCAGGGCGACGCGGACCGCTTTGCCTGGAATGAGCTCGATCAGATCACCCGTCTCGATCCGAGGTGCTGCGTCAATGCTGGGCAAGAGGCCCCAGGCTACGCCCCTGAGGCAGCAGGCAAGATAGCCCTCGTAGGAGGGGATCATATGGGTGGAGACCTGCGCCGCCTCGCCGAAGCACAACATCATCCACTGCTCCTGGATTGTATCCTTCCGGTCGAAGGCGAGGACGACCGACTCGCGGATGGCATCCAGATCGACGCCGCCGGAAAAGTGTTCGCTGTGGTATTCGGGCGAGGCGACGGCAAGATAATCCATCGATCCGAGAGAGACGCGCCGGCAGCCCTGTACCGGTTTCTCGCTGGCTGTGACCACGGCGAGCGCATCGCCCGACTTGAGGCTTTGCTCCGTATGTTCCTGATCGTCGGGGATGATGTCGAAACGCACACTGAGTTCATCGACCGCGCGGCGGATCACGCCGGGAAACCAGGTGGCGAGGCTGTCGTTGTTGACGGAGATCCGGATCGTCGCGGCGGAGGCCCCCGAGGATCCCGCAAGCGCGCTCATCCGGTCGCTGAGTTCGTGTTGCAGAAGCGTCACCTGTTCGATGTGACGGCAAAGCTGCAATCCCGCCTCTGTCGGGACGCAGGGGCGGCCCCGGACGATCAGGACAGAGCCGACCTTTTCCTCAAGCTGTTTGATTCGCTGGCTGACCGCCGATTGGGTGACGTTGAGTGATCTTGCGGCAGCGTCGAACCTGCCTTCTCTGACAACTGCAGCGAGAGCGACGAGTGCATCGTAGTCAAATTGCAACATATGGAGCGCGCCTAAAATTAGATCGGCTTATTCTTTTTGGCCGTCGTTTCAAATTGTACGTAACTTTATCCACAGATGTACAGAAGTTTGTAAATCTGCATTAGCCAGCCTGATTGGTATTTCCGCAACCCACAGGTGTTGCTCGGAAACAATATTCTCTTCTGGGTTTGACTGTTTCAATTTCGTGGTCTGACAACTCGGGGGGGCTGATGTCTGGTAAAAGTGTTCGTGAGCGGTTCATGCGGTGCTTCGTCGGTATGGAGCGCTACTCTCGCTGGGCCGCCTGGGCCATGGTCGCGCTATACGTCCTACAGGCGATCGCGGGCATGGCGGTGGGAGCCTATCTGCTATCGCTGCCGGTGACGGTCGGAACAGTCGCGCTGATGGTGCTTACTGCGCTTTTCATCGGGACGCGGCTGCGCGGGCTGAACAATATCGTGCACGAGTGCTGTCACTCGACCTTCTCGGGACATCGGGAGGACAACGTCCGGATCGGAAAGTTCTGTTCGGCGCTGCTGACCGGGTGTTTCAGGCAGTACAAGGACGATCACCTGTCGCATCACGCGCATCTCGGCGATTACGCCCATGACGCCGAGCTTGCGGTGATCGAGAAATTCCGTCTGCACGACCCGCTGACCCTGAAAACCATTCTGCGGCATTTCGTGACGCCCCTGTTCGGCCGTCATCTGCCGGCCTACTCAGGCATCAACTTTTCGCGCGACGACGGGCGGTTCTGGTTCGGTGTGAAGATCGCGTTTCTTGTCGCGATTGCGGTTTTCTCAGTCTTCTATCCGCTGGTGTCGATCTTCTTCGTGCTGATCCCGCTGTTCTATGTTTTCCCGACGCTGAACTTCTGGACCGACTGCCTCGATCATGCGGGGCTCGTGGGTTCTGATGACGAGCTGACGGCGTCGCGCAATGTGCTGGCGCCCGCGCCTATCCGGCTTCTGTTCTTTCCGCGGAATGACTGCTTTCACCTGGTGCACCACCTGTTCCCGCAGGTGCCGGCGCGCCACCTCGACAAGGCGCACGAGGCCCTGTGTGCCGATCCCGATTACGCGGCCAAGCCGATGGCGGCGCGGCCTGCGCATCTGGGGTTCGCAAACATGCTTTCCGGTTCCTTGGCGCCGCTCCAGACCGTTGATGCGGGCAAATAGGCCAATGGGGGTGGCCTGCCCCGGCTCAACCACCGGATCGATGCCAATGGAGTAAAGAGTAAGGGGTCGCCAATGGCGACCCCGTTTACTATCCGGATGCGCGAAGGCCCCGGTCAAAAAAATCTTCTGTCAATCTGGCTTGGTTTGGTTGAGTGGAATGGCTGATGGCGATGTCAGTTTCTGGTGTGGAGGCGGACGCGCATGTGGTGATGCGCGCCTGCCCTGTCCACGGTCACTTTGGCCGCTGTGATGCCCGAGGTTCTTGCCGTCCGAAGAACGAGAGACTGCAAGAGGTAGATATGTTCGCTGAGAGAGGCCTCTGTTTTTCCCGCGACCATGTCTTCCAGATGGAGAATGTCGAACGCATCGCGACCAAGGTAATGCGTCAGTTCCATCATTGCCGCGAGTGTTTTCATGGTCCCCTGTCCCTCGAGGTCCATGACATCCGCGGCCATCAGATTGAGCGGCCGTTCCGGCCAGCTCAGATTGGCGAGGTCCCGTAATTCGCCGGTTTCCGCAGCCCGCGTTTTCAGCGGCTGCGATGCGGGTCCGTCAAGCGTTGCTCCAGCCGGGAACCCTGCGCAAGCACGGATCTGATGCGGCCCTTCCTGAACCGTCAGTTTGGTATGAGCGATCTGCATCATGTCCGTGTCCTATTCGTTCGTGTGTTCCGAGGAACCGTTTTTTTGCTTTCATCAGTTTAGCGAATGCAAGGTTAACGGCTGAGCGCTTTATTGTTCCCGGGCAGGCGCCAATGCGGGGGCAGGAGGCCGGACTATCGAATGCCGTTTTGGAGAATGTGGCAGCAATTGGGCATCTGCGAAATAGGCCCTAATTGCGCATTAGCGGATCTGAATTCGCGTGGGTTTCCCTGGGGATTTCCCGGCGGGGTGATTCGCGTATCGGCACGGCCTGGGAGCTTGCCGAAGAAGGCTGCAGGCGCGTCGCGTGCCCGTGGCGGGAAAGAGAAGGGGCGCCGTGGTGGCGCCCCTGAGCCGTTTGTGGAGCTTGACAGCGTGCCGGTCTGCCGACCGGCGGCAAATCAGCCGAAGGCCTGAACGACATATGGGTGGATGATGCCCGAGAGCGCGATGGAGATGCCCATCGGGAATGTGCCCGTCTCGCGCAGCGAGACCCATTCGGTGTTTGCGGGCCAGGGGATCGTCCGCAGTGTCAGGATCAGGGCGATCCCCGCAAGCATGGAGGCTGAGAACCCGAGCCCGTAGAGGGACAGCGTTCCACTGGGGATGAACAGGAAAAGGACCGACAGGATCTTGATATCCCCGCCGCCGAACCAGCGCATCATGAAGGCGCCGATGCCGAGGACGAAGACGATTGCGGCCATCATCAGGCGGGCGACGATTTCGGAACCGGGAAGCAGCGGCATCGTCAGTACGAAGATCGCGAGGCCGGCCAGGCTTATCCAGTTGGGAATGCGCATGAGGCGCATGTCGAAGAAGGCCACGAACACGAGAAGGGGGGCCAGCAAAAGCAGTGGGATCAGTTCCATGAAGTCGGGCTCCTACGCGACTGCGTCTCTGAGCTTTTCGATTTCCGGGATCGGAGAAAGAAGCTTGTAGAGGAGTTCGGAATGGCTGTTCGTCCCCGTCTTCAGATAAACGCTTCTGAGATGGGAGCGCAGGGTCGAACGCGAGATCCTGAGTTCGTCGATGATATGCTGTTTCGACAGGCCGCGGCTCAGCAGAAGGCATACGCGGAATTCAGCACGGCTCAGCTTGGCGGGATTGTCGCAGCCGAGGATCGGCGCAGAGGTTCCCGTATTGTCCGGTGCCTTGCGGCGGAGCATGGCATCGGTGAAGAGACCGGGTTTCCGGTTTGCCCAGGTCCGGGTGAGCGTCGACACCACCGTGTTGAGGATCGCATAGCCATCGGGGCCAAGCGGGTTGGCGAAGTGGAACTCGAGGAAATCGAGTGACTTGTCGGAGGTCGCGATCGGCACCACCGCCAGTTCGGTCAGCCGGCGCTTCGAGTGGAAATCGGTCAGGGCCGGGTCATGATCGGCGACCATGGACTTGAACCAGACGCTGCCCGGTTTGGCGCTCACGAAATAATTGCCCAGCATCGTACGGGCGAAGGACCGGTCGAGCCGCGGTGCCGACGTCTTCTGCGGAAGCTTGTCGTAGACGATCGAGACGCTTTCGCCGTAGGTGTCGCGCGAAGAGCGCGACAGCGCGATGGCTTCTGCGTTCACTCCTTCCGCAAGGAGCTGCAGCGCCTCGTTCAGCGTGTCTTTCCCTTGAAGGCACTCGCACCAAGTTGCGATCGCGCCAATGATCCCCAAATCGCCCGGATTAAGCGACCCAAAGGGACTATTACCGTACACTTGTCCCATCACGCACCCCTACTTCCGGACCCCCATCCGGTATGGTTACTGCTCGGGATGCCTCAGTTTTGTGGCCGTTTTTCGACCTTGCGCCCAAGTATTTGGGCGATGCCGATTTGTGTCAACAGTTGGGCTCAACTTGGTCAGAATCCGGCAAACATTCAACCCATAGTTGTAATTTGACGTTCGGTTGTGATGCTCTGGATCCACAACTGTTGCCGGATCGACCGATTGTTCGCCTCACTCGATGTAGAAGCGAAAGTAGCGAAGGACCGTGGGCCCGATCGAGAGAAGAATCAACGAGGGCAACATGAGGGAGGCCAGGACAAGCGACATCTTGACCGGAAGCTTGTTCGCCATCTCCTGCGCCTTTGTTTCGCGGTAGTCGCGCATTTCCTTGGCGTAGGTGGTCAGGGCCTCGGACATAGATGTGCCGAACTGTATTGACTGGTGCACAACGTTGGCGAAGGAATGGACGACCTCGACACCGCAGCGATCCGCCATGTCGCGCATAGCGCGCTGACGATCCCGCCCGGCGGCGACCTGGCGCTGCACTGTCAGGAATTCGAAGGCGATCTCTGGCGAGACCTCCGCCAGTTCGTTCCCGACGCGGGTCATCGCGGCATCGAAGCCGAGGCCGGCCTCCACCGAGACCTGCAGCAGGTCGAGCGCGTTGGGGAACGTCTCCTGAATGCGCAGCTTGCGTTCCTTGATCCGGCTGCCCAGCCAGGCGGCTGGAAGCTGGTATCCAGCCAGCGTGAGGGCAATGACCGCGAAGATGATGGTCTCGTTCGACATGTTCGCAACGCCGTCGGCACCCGGGATCGAAATCCCCGGGGTCCGTCCGACAAAGAGCAGAGTGACGAGGATCATCGGAAACAGCAGACCGAGGAAGATGCGGATCGCAATGAACTTGCGCATCGTTGCCGGGTGCGGAAAACCCGCCTGAGCAAGTTGCCGCTGAAGTTCCGACCGCTTCCCTTCATCAGCGGGGATGAAGGTCTTGAGAAAGCCCTTCGGGTCAAATTCCGGGCCCTGCAAGATGCCGCGGTTCTGCCGGTTCTGCAGTTTGACGTTCGCCGCCGCGATGCGATCCGCCGCCGGATCCTTGGATGTGACCGACGAGGTTAAGCCGTAGAAGATCAGGAAGCATGCGACCGCGACGCCGAGCATGATGATCAGGTCCGTTTCACCGTCGAAGCGTAGGATCAGTTCATTAATAAAATCTTGCATATAACCAATCCTCAGATCCGGAAGTTAACGAGTTTACGAAGGATCAGCGCGTTCAGGACGACGCAAGTGATGATGAACGCGGCTGCGGGAATGAAGAGAGGATCATCCATGACGCCCCGGTAGTAGTTGGGCGTCGTGATCATGGTCCAGGTGAAGATAAACACCGGGATGATAGAGAGGATCCAAGCGGTCATCCTGCCTTCCGCCGAGATCGCCTTGATCTTGTTGCGCAGAGCTATCCGGGCCCGGATTACCTGGCTCAGGATCGCCACGACGCGGGCGAGATCACCGCCAGTTCCATGCTGGATGCCGACGCTCGCGGAAAGATAATGCACATCTTCGAGATCGACACGGCTCGAGAAGTCGACGAACGCATCCGTCAGATCGTCGCCGAAGCTGACCTGGTCGAAGATGATACCGAATTCCGTTCCGACGGGATCGGGCATTTCGGCGGCAACGGCCTGGACTGAGGTGTTGAGCGGGTGGCCCACACGCAGGCCGCGCGCCAGCAGATCAAGCGCATCGGGAAGCTGCATCGTGAGCTTCTTCATCCGCTCTTTCGCCTTAGATTTGACCCATACAACGGGCAGGAACATGCCGATGAGGAAACCCGTGCCGAGTGCGATATAGGCGTTCGCCATCGTTAGGCCGACCACGACCGTGCCGAAAGTCAGCAGCATGCAGACCAGCACGAATTTCTTCGGCTTGATGATGAGGCCGGCTTGCTGAAGGTCGCGTTCGAAGTTTCCGATGAACGGCAGCCTTGTCAGCCGTCCGCCGGAGTCGCGGGGCTTCAGAACTTCGAGAATTTCCTCGGTGGTCGCCCCTTTCTCGATCATCTTCATGCGCCGGCTTCTCGCCTCTGCCGCATTTTCCGATCTGCTCAGGATCTGGATAATCCCGGTGAATGCCAGGAACACGCCCAGCGCGACCCCGACATAGATGACGTAGAGAGCGTCGTTGCTTTCGAGAAATGCTTCCACTGGATTATCCCATCGATGTGAGTTTCAGGGCAGACACGTCGACGCCGGCAGCGACGAGATGATCCCAGTGACGCGGGCGGATGCCAGTCGGCTTGAATTCGCCGAGGACTTCGCCGTCATCCGACATGCCGGTGCGGTGGAAGATGAAAATGTCCTGCATGGTGACGACATCGCCTTCCATCCCGGTGATCTCCGAGATGCTGACCACCCGGCGGCGGCCGTCCGAGAGACGGGCGAGCTGCACGACGAAGTGGAGACCCGATGCGATCTGTGTCCGGATCGCACCCAGCGGCATGTCGATGCCCATCATCGTGACCATCTGTTCGAGACGGCCAAGGGCGTCACGGGCGCTGTTAGCGTGAACCGTTGTCATCGACCCGTCATGGCCAGTGTTCATGGCCTGCAGCATGTCAAAGGTTTCCGCGCCGCGCACCTCGCCCACGATGATCCGGTCGGGGCGCATACGCAGCGCGTTCCGCACCAACTCGCGCTGGGTGACCGCGCCGCCACCAGAAGGGTTCGCGGGGCGGGTTTCGAGGCGGACGACGTGTTCCTGCTGCATCTGCAGTTCGGCCGCGTCTTCGATCGTGACGATCCGTTCCCTATTGTTGATATTCGCAGACATGGCGTTCAGCATGGTCGTCTTACCGGAACCGGTGCCACCGGAGATCAGGATGTTGAGCCGGGAGTTCACCAGACCCTTCAGAAGGTCTGAGGCCGTCTGCGACATCGCCCCTGCCGAGACCAGACGCTCCATCGTATAGGGCATCTTGGCGAATTTTCGGATCGACATGGATGGGCCGTCGATTGCGCAGGGCCGGATGATGGCGTTCACACGGCTGCCATCCTCGAGACGGGCATCGACCCAGGGGTTTGATTCATCGACGCGGCGGCCGACGCGCGAGACAATCTTGTCGATGATCCGCAGGAGGTGCTTTTCATCACTGAAGCGCACCTTGGTCTTTTCCAGGATGCCAGAGCGTTCCACGAACACGCTGTCATGGCCGTTGACGAGGATGTCGTTCACGGTCGGGTCTTCAAGCAGCGGCTCGAGAGGGCCGAGGCCGAGAACCTCGTTCATTAGGTCGTCCACCACCCGCTGGAAGTCCTTCGACTTGAGCGGGGTGCGCTCCGATGTGACGACCTCGGTGACGAGGGCGGCCACTTCGCGCCGCAGATCTTCGGGAACGACTTTGTCGATCACGGCGTAGTTCAGCCGGTCGAGAAGAGCTTCGTGAAGACGGCTCTTGAGTTCCAGGAGCTTGATCAGATCACGGTCTTCCTGGCTCAGATCGTCCTCGGGCCGGAAGGCAGCAACCTCGGGCTTGAGGGCGATGACGTTTGCCTCTGCTTCAGGGGCACGCTTGTTGAAGTTCTTGAACATTGATCAGCTCCTCAGGCCTGGTGCTTGTCTTCGGTGTCGCTGGAAGAGTTCGCCAGCGCTGCGATGGTGGCCTGCCCGAGGCGGCCGATGGATTTCGCAAGGGCAGACCGTCGGGCAACGGCTGTCAGCGGGACGCCGCGGTCGAGCGCCTCGCGCGCTGCGCTTGGGTCTTCTGGGATCCAGTGCAAGAAGGGACGTTCGAGAAGTTTCGAAGCTTCAGCGTGGTGCCGCTTCTGCACGAGCGGCTTCTTCTCGTGGTTGATGACGATGTCGATCTGAAGATCGAGCTTGTCCTCGGTGTAGAAATCGATAAGGCGGCGCGCCTGGCGTATCGACGGAACGGCGCTGTCGGTGACGAGCAGCATCCGGTCGGTGGCATCTAGAAGCGGGGCCAGCCAGTCCACGAGCGCTCGGGGCAAGTCGAGTACGACGTAGTCGAACCGCTCCTTAAGGATTGAAATCAAGGATTCGACATGCTCGGGCTTGAGCGCCTCGAGCGGGGCAAACTTGTCGGGGGCGGCCAGGACGTGAAGGCCCGAGTCCATCTTCGTCAGCGACTGTTCGACCATCATGGCGTCGATCTCGCCGCCATCGACGGCCACGTTGTAGAGGAGGTTGGCCGGCGGCACCTCGAGGAACGAGCCCACTGCGCCGAATTGAATGTCGAGGTCGACGATCACGACACGGTTGGCTTCGGTCTTGCGGCCCTGGCGCGTCTGAAGACTGTCGGCGAGGTTGACCGCCACCGTCGTAGAGCCGACGCCGCCGCGGGCCTGGGTCACCGTGATCACCTTGCCAAGTTCGAGGCGCATCCCGGAGCGCGCGCCTTCGATAGCTGCAGCTTCGCGCTGCTGGATCAGGTTGTTGACGTAGCCGCGCAGTTCATCGGCGGAGATCGAGTCGGGGAAGACCTCCTTCACGCCGGCGGCCGTAAGCTTGCGCACATCGGCGAGCGAGGTCGAATCGCTTGCGATGGCCACGATCTCGGCCTTGTTGCGGCTGGATTTCTTGATCTCTTCGATCGCCTTCAGATCCTGCTCCACGTCTCCTTCGGAGCGGAAGAAGATGACGTCGTGCACTTTTGCGAGGGCGTGAGACGACCCGTTCAGCTCTGTAAGCGTCGCATTGCGTTCATCGAACGCAACGTTCGACATCGTCGCGAGCGCTTCCCGTAACGCGGGGGTGGCATCGGGGTTCTTCGTAACGAGAACGATTGATTTGTTGGAAGCCTTGCTCATGACACTTTCCTTCCTGAAAAACTATCCACCGGTACCGAGATTGAGGTCTTCTCCCGGCATGGTCACGCCCATGACGGGGAAGGCGAAACCTTCGTCGGAAAACCCGTCGAGTGTTGTGTTGGGGGTTGCGCCGACCAGTTGGGAAAACCGGCCGAGCGGTGTGAGGAACCGAAACCGCGCCCCAGTAAGTTCTACGGTCACTTGTGGTGTGTACGGCCCGCCAAGAAACCCGAGATTGGAATCATAGGCGTAAGTAAACTCGATATCATCTATTTGCGTCCCCGGAGGGAACGCGGCTCCGACAATATCCCAGATCTCCTGCGCCGTCTGATAACCCAGCGACTTAGGGTCGATTGTGCCTGCGGTACACGTTACCGGCGGCTCAACCCTGCAAGGGCTCGATGGATCGCTACAATTCGTACCGAACTGCGGTGTCGGAAGCGACACGTCGGGCGCGCGCGCGAAATGATCGGGCGGAATGGGACATACGGCAGGGCGCACGACCGCGATGCGGGTCGCAATGTGCATCGCGCGTTCTGCGTGATAGTAGTGCAGCAAGAAACGACCGAAATCGAGGGAACCGAGGAACAGCAGGAGGAAGATGATGATCGCCAGGGCAAACTCGACAAGGGTCGTGCCGTCTTCTTCCTGGGCAAAGCGGTTTGCCCGGTTTCTGATATGCGCAAGAACACCAATCATATTCCGTAGATCCTGCTTCTGTCGGTCACGGTTGTATTGATCGTCGAGAGATCACCACCGGCAAATCTGAATATTCCAGCGAATGGAAAGCGGATTGTCAGGGGTGCGGTTACTTCAGCGATTGGCGCCTCGCCTCCACGGTAGGAGTTGTCCGCGCTGCACGTGTAACTGACGGTCACCGTTCCGACCGTAATTCCGTTCGGGAACAGACGCTGGGCCTGAACGGTTTGCTTAACCATGGTATCCGCCGAGCTGACAACCGACGCTGGAATGCTTCCTCCGGTGATGCACAGATCCCGTGGGGCGACCCTGGCGACGTATCGGGAGGTATCCCGGACCCCAGCGATGACTGCCTGGTAGCTCCACATCATCCGTCCTCCCTCGATGATCATTGCGAAGAGCATCAGGAACACGGGGAGCAGGATCGCCAGTTCGACCAATGCCGCGCCGTCGTCTTCGCGACGGAACCGCGCGGCAAGGCGTGAGAGGTATGTAGGAGAAAGCCGCATCATCAATCCACCAACTGAGGCACTTCACGGAAGATCGACGTCTGGTAGGGATCGTTAGACGGGATAACTTCGATGATCTCGCCCCAAATGTCCAAACTACTCGAGTCAACGTCTACGGGCTCTGTGATGAAGAAACGGATTACCATCTCCGATCTGACCCCAGTTTCGGAGCCGTTTATCCCAGAATACCCGTCATGAGCGCCGCAGTAGACACCAGCAGCCAGCATTTCACGACGTTCAGCGCCTACTGGGCCCGAGGACGTTGCGGGGGTATTGCACTGGGGAAGGCCGGATTGCTCCACCGGCGAGCCGGCGTGCGGTATTCCACCTGTCCCAGTCAGATTATCGATTTCTGCTACGTAGATGTCATATCGATTGGCCGCCAGGATTGAGGCTGCATCTGCGAAGCCAAGTGCTGTTACGGCATTGTCGACTGAACCATAATTCTTTTCTAAATATGCAGTTACGTCCCATGTATTTGGCTCGCCAAAACGACCGGACGGATCGAAGTCATTTCCAACCTGGCAATCGCCGTCGTAGAAGCACTCGTCGCGCGGGAACCCCATGGTTTCTGTGTCAATAGAAGGGTCCAGTTCGGTCAAGTCGACGAAATCATTCTTCTTGAGGCACTTACCGGTTTGTTCCTCGAGGCTATTGTGAACCTGGTTACTCGTTATAATCGGTGCCGGGGCGTAAATATTTTCAGGATGCTGGTCTGCATTGTTCATCGAGTCCCAATACCGATCGAAGCGGGTGTTGATTGAGTTGCCAGTTATGCCTTTCTTCTTCCCAGTTTCGGTGTTGAATGTATTATCTTTTATGCAGCCGGCAATCGGCCCCATTGCTCCAAGGACGCACCGTAGTAGGGGGCCGGTGCCCTTTCCAATAAGGTCTCCACACGGGCCCGATGGATTGATTTGAAGAGATTCTTCGCTGATGAACCCCCAGTTGCCGGCACCCCAGCGATCACCGGCGTCACCGGCCACCAAAAGAATTTGCGCACCTGGCTGAAGGTTAGATTCGTCCCCTGGCGTCGTTGTACCATCTGCATTCTCCTTCTCAGGTAGGCAGAAGAAGATCTGCAAGGCGTTACAGGTGTAACTACTCATTCCCGCAACCGCGAAGGCATTTGCAGTGTTGTTTGGTGGGGTGCCGCCAGTCATCGCAGCAAACGCATTTGCGAAAGTGAGCGGGACCGTCTGTTGTGTGACCTGAACACGCACATATTCGGCGTCTTCGTCACCAAGAGCGACAAATTGTGTTGCTCCGAGTAACTTGTCGGGCAGGTTGTTGTGGAACGTGATCGTGAAATCCGCCGCGCCGCTCAGGAGGTGCCCGCCGGAGCCATAGGTCTGGAAATCCTGGATCAGGTCCTCGGCGGCCTGTGTCGCGCGATCCCTTGCGCCTAGCTCGCCGTCAAGCTCGCCCGCCGCCGCCAATGCCACGTGGTCAGCATATGATTGAAGCTCTGAGCGAGTGACCCCGATCCGACCCATGTCGAACGACATGGCCACCAGCCCGAAGAGGAGGATGAACATCACACCCCACAGTACAAGCGTGGCGCCCTCTTCATCTTCCATGAAGGTGTCGATCTGCCGGATCGGTTTCATCGCACTCGTTCCTCTAATGACTATACCAACCGGATTCCCGTCTCAGTTGCCGCTGTAGCCGTAGATCGTGGGATCTTCCTCGGTCACGTTGAGTGCGCGGCGTACGCGTATCGTCGGCTTCGGCTGATCTTCAGGAAGAGGCGAAAGCGGCTGGATGACGTCGCTCAGCTTAATGGACTCCAGCGGCTTATCCTCCTCAGCTTCGAGTGTCCGAAGCGTCAGGCTCAGGCGGCCTGCGGATTGTGCGAGTGCAAGCGTCTGGCCCTGTTCCGGCGTCACCTCGACGGTCACCGTGCGGGTCACCTTTGGAGCATCGGTTTGCTCATTTGCATTCTGGTCAACGCCGATGATGCGAATATTTTGCAAAATCGTGATGGCGCGGAGATTTGATCCACCACCTTGCGTGAGAACGATATCCACAAAATCGCCAGGCGTCACAAACCCACCGACAGCGGTCGTGGCATTCACGCTGATGGCCATAGCGCGATTATTCTTACCGATCGTCTGCGTGATCGTGATTTTCTCACCAAATTCTGACACCTTGTTCACCAGAATAGGCTCCCCCTGAGACATGGCGCGACGTGCGCGACGGGGTGCGCCATTTTGGGCTGGCAAGAGTTCCTCGAACGTATTGAATACCCCAGCTGGGACCGCATCTACTGGCCAGGAGATGGACGTTAGCATGTGAGCCTCGATGGGCTGGCCAAACTCGATATCGCGGCTGGCTACGATAACGTCGACGATCGCGCCTTGCTCGGCGAGTGCCGCCTCTGCACGTTGGGCTTCGAGAAAATCGCGGGCCATGTAGGCCGACGCGCCTGCTAGGGCGAGGCCGACTACAGCCGTGAAGATGGAACTCAGTCTCATGGTCTGTGTCCTCAGGTTTTGGTGTGCCGGTAAAGGGAACTGGCAGGCGGATTATATACTTGGGTAATTCGATGCGGTTGCAGCGACCCCAAGTTGGGATCGCTGCAATGAACTTTCTAATCAGCCGCCGTCTCCAGTCGTCCCACCACAGAGCGCTGTGCCAGCGCCAGCCGTGGTCGTGGTCGGCATACAGTCGCCGGCGGTGTCCATCGACGAGTTGATGTTCGAGGACAGACCAGCGAGGCCAAGAACGCCCACGCCAACTGCAACAGCAACCGCAACGCCGTATTCAACGAGGGTCACGCCACGCTCGTCGCGGGCAAACATTTTGAAGAACTTCATCATTTTTTCGTCACTCCAGTTCAGTGATCGCCACCTAAACGAGGTGGCAGACAGAGAGCCGTCATTTGGTACTCGTGACAGCATTGTGATCGTACGCAGGTGCGCCGGAGCCGCGCATCGTCCCGATGTATGGAAAATACAACCTTAAGATGAATTGCACCGCCGCGCGGCGATTTTCGAACACGCGAGCGCCACGAAGCTGCCCCATTTGTGGCTCGAAAGAGGCCACCGCCGTCAATTTTGCCTTCAACCCAGAGGGAATCGGTAGTGACGGATGAGCCATTCCGAGGATTCCCGAAACAATCAAAAAATCCGCCAGGAATTTCACGCGGTTCCGTGACCAATCCCGCATGGCGGCCTGAAGAAATCCGCATCTTTATGAAAGATTTTAGCTTTCTCGCGCTCTGCCAGTGGACCGGGCGCGCTCCTATGCCTTTGCGGCGTGATTGGCCATGTGCCGCGCACGGCGCCAGATGGCGATGACCGGGCAAATCAGCAGCACCGGTGCGACCGGCAGCTCGAGATGCTTTGCGAGATGGATCACGATGGGCGCGAAATGCCCAACAGCGAGAAGCGGCACTTCGTAGGGAAGGAACCCTGTTCTGCGTGCCTCTTTCCAGGCGATCAGCGATCCGGCGAGGACAAGCGCCCAGTCATAGGTGAAGCTGTGGGGGGCGACGAAAAGCGATGCGCTCATAAGAAAGGCGAGAACGATCCGGTCCGGCGCGCCGGCCCTGCACAGCCCGACCAGAAGCCCGGCGATCAGCACCGCCACCGCCACATGGCAGGTAATTCCGATCCAGAGGGGTGCCCCAAGAAGCGTGAGACCAGCGAGGATCGAGGCCGACAGTGGGGCGGGCAGCCGGTTTTCGCCCAGATGCTCCCGCGCGCGAAGAAGGCCGTTCTGAAAGAAATGGATCCAGCCCTCCGTTCCGAAGGCCCAGGCCGATAGGGCAATGAGCGCCAGGCTCAGCGCAACCGCCAATCCGATCACGCGCCATTTGGCCCGGGCCAAGAGGAAAACCGGCCACAGCACACCCAGATGGGGCTTAACGGTCATAGCGGCCAGAGCGGCGCCTGCAAGAAATGGGCGGCGGTCGAGGAACCGCACAGCCAATAGGCAGAGCCCGGCGATCAGGAGCCCGTTCTGCGCAAGCAGTGCGTTAAGCGCGATCACAGGCGACGCCATGACGATCCAGAAATCGTGGCGATCCGTGATCCAGGGGCGGACGGCAACTGCAAAAAGCAGGGCGGTGAGCGCAAAAAACAACGCTCCGGCAAACGTCAGAGGAAGGAACGCCGTCCAAAAGACCGCGAACATGTAGGTTGGCGGATAGAACCAAGGCGCGTAATAGGCCTCCCAGCCCAGGTATCCGCCCTGGATCTGCCGCAAGGTCGCATCGTCGTAGGCCAAGGCGAAATTGCCCTCCAATGTCAGTTCTGCAGCAGAGTAGAATGCGATGAAGTCGATGAACGGAGCGAAATTGCCGACCCCAATCATCCGTCCGCCGACGCTGATGCCGATGATGATGAGGTAGGCGATGAAGATCAGCTTTGGATAGACCTTGAGCGGCCGCGGTAGCTCCTCAGGCCGTTCTTCAACTAGTGCTGGTCGCACGTCTTCTCCCCGAGCATCCATATCGGTCATCAGTTAATGCTTCCCGACCTCGCCAGCCAGATGGCTTACGGGCAGGGTGGATAATATCGGTTGTTTCGTCAGCTTAAAGTTTTTGCGGGCAATAGTGCTATGGGCAAGGGCAACCAATTCGGCGTCGCCCTGATTTCATCTCATGTGTTCCCGAAGCTGCGCGTATGGGCGAACCCAATTGATTGAGAGGCAAGCCTTTTAGTTCGCCACCCATGAGGCGATCGGTGGCCAAAGCAATCTACCTTAGCTGACAGACGCACAGACGGCACATCGTGAACCCTACTTCCCGATGTCCTAAAGTAAGTCCACACTCTACAGAAATGATCGATGCTACCTGTCTCCACCAGGCCCACGAGGCGGAGACGAGTCTGCGGCAAAAGGGTGCAAGGAAGCATGGTCGGCCGTGCGAATGGTTGCATAAATACCACATTACTTGCCGCTACGGCCGGCGAACGGCGCTGAAAGAGTGCCGTCAAGTCGCTACGCGCCGCGCCCGCTGCCCAAAGATCTTCCTCTCCGTCACTACCTTCGCCGTAGCCGCTATCTTCCTGGCTCTAAAATTTGTTGTTCGGGTGCCTTTGTTTTTATTGAAGATTCGATGTTTGCAAACGGATGCCATCGTTCGTGTTGGAAGTTGCAGAAGCCCAGTAACTGTGGAGGTCGGGTCTCCGACAGCGCAATATTTTCGATTCCGCTTCGTTCAGAGGAGCCGATCCCAACACATCCCGGACTAACGACTCTCCTTAAGGCCCCAGATCTCAAATCGATCAATTGAGTCAACAATTACATACGACGCTTTCAAAAATGAGGCCAAAGCCGGAAATTCATCAATCATCTGACGAGAATCGCGTATCTCCCCGGTAACCCAGGGTGTGGCGTCGCGGTACTGCAAAACAAAGAGTTCCGGTGGATCGCGGTTGAGACGGGCCATCAAATCCGCCGTATAACGGCCATCATAGTAGTTGACTACAAAAGGCCAAGAATAAGGATATCGGTGTAGTGGAGGTTGCCGCACATGAAAATAAAGCATCGTTTCGTAACCCCATAAAAAGAAGTTATCCTTTGGGCCTAACATACCGTTGAGGCGGTCTGCGGCAGCTTCGATTGCTGGAGAGGAGAAGTCCTCCGCCACATGATCGGCCGCAACTGTCATCTCCAACGTTTCATCATACTGAGCGACTGCAGGCAGAAGCATATCTGACCAGGGCAGCAATGACAAAATGAACGCCCCTGAGAAACTGACGAATAGTTCTCTGCGGAACTTAACGTGAGGGACCCGAGCTCCAATATTTACTAAAATCTGCCAATTGAGGACAGTAGAAGATGTCATGGCAATTAGTAGCGGCAACGAGTGATAAGGGAAGCCCTTTCCCTGAACCCAGTAAGAGACCATGCCTGTAATGATCCAGATGCCGAGAATAATATTGGCAGTATTAAATTTCATCAAAATTAGATTCCTAATCAAAAACCAAACTGAAATAAAAACAAGCAAACCGACAACCTTTGAACCTGAGAGCGCGTAAATAATGCCTCCAATCATTGCATCGGTTTGGGCTTTCCAGCTGGATGCATACACAAAAACGTAGCTTTGTATGGAGAAAAAATCAAAGATTGAACCCATAAGGGCCAAAGTCAAGCAGCAGATTGCCAGGGCCAGAATGCCCCCGAATAAAAAGAAAAAGAAATCTTTTAATCTAAAGACGAAACGAACATCATCAATAATGAATGGCGCAAAAACCGCCAACGCTGCGGTGCCAATTGTGTACTTTGTCGCAAATGAAAGGCCTAAAATAAATCCGGCCAGTGTAAACCAGATAATCCTTCGCCGCATCCATCCATTGAGTAACGCAAGGAAGAAAAAAACCAGGAGAAAGCCTGCCCAGCCATCCGTTTGTGCTCGCGTCCAGAAATCTAGATTGTAGTATGCTGAAATAAAGGTCAGGGCGGCAAGAATACTTGGTACGGTGTTTAGCTCCATGCGCAGCAACAATAGAAAGATGCCATAGGCTGTTCCACATACAGCTATCAGGTCGAGCAATCGTATGGAACTGGCGTAGTGCCCAAATGCCAACTGAGAAAAAGCATGTATTGCAGTTGTTATGGGAGGTTTAACATTGTAGACTTCAGAATATGTGGGCAAGCCTTCAATCAGCGCGTACCCGATCGTTGCATGGATGCCCTGGTCTCTGCCAAATGGTTCGAACAAGGTCCAATATCCAGCCAGCAAGGTAAATATAGCTAGTGCTAGAAGCAGTTGCAGGTGACGCTGGATTGCCACGTCGTCTCCTTATTTACGTGGGACAGTCAAGTTCAGTTCGGCGCGTTCGAGAATGTGTGGAGAGAGCAAAAAAATGCATGTCCAGCCAAAGGGCTCCGAGAACCAAAGTCCCTCAGTCCAAGAAGGGCGCCTAGATCTGTCCATAGTGGTCCCGTTTCTGAATGAGCGAGAAACGCTGAAACCGCTCTATGAACAAATCTCAGCGGTGCTTTCGGAGTTGAAAGTGTCCTTCGAAGTGATCTTTGTCAACGACGGAAGCAACGACGGAAGCCGCGAGGTGGTTGCAGAGATTGCGAGCAGCAATGACAATGTGCTGACACTGAATTTCAGGCGGAACTTCGGTAAGGCTGCCGCCCTATCGGCAGGGTTCGAGCGCGCAAAGGGCGCGATTGTGATTACTATGGACGCGGACCTGCAAGATGATCCTAATGAGATCCCAAAGTTCCTTGATGCAATCCAAAAAGGAGCGGATGTTGTAAGCGGATGGAAAAGAGTTCGAAACGATCCCTTAAGCAAAACATTGCCGTCGAGAATCTTTAACGGGCTCACCGCGACCATATTTGACATCAAGCTGCATGACATCAATTGCGGATTTAAGGCTTACCGTCGTGAAGCCTTACGTCATCTCAACTTATATGGAGAGCTTCACCGGTTCACTCCGGCCCTCTTAGCAGGTGCCGGCTTCAGTATTGCAGAAGTTGAGGTGCAGCACCATGCTCGGGAGTTCGGTAGATCAAAGTACGGTTGGACACGCTTCATTAAAGGCTTGCTGGATCTAAGTACAGTTCTACTCCTAACGAGATATGGAGCGCGCCCACTACACTTCTTTGCATTAGCAGGATTGCCGCTACTTATCCTCGGTTCAGCATTTGTCATTTATCTCAGTGCACTATGGTTGGTTGGGTTAGGTCCGATTGGTACGCGGCCTCTTCTTCAGATTGGCATTCTGTTTATTGTCACCGGCGTTCAATTTCTGGGTATTGGACTGGTTGCAGAACTACTCCGTGCCTCTAATACCAGTCAGGGCGAGCAGTACATAATCGACACTTCTGGAGAACCCTCCGAATGACACCAGGTATTCTGATGCGAAAGGTCTATGTCCTTGGAATGCGAAGTGTAAGGGCCGTTCTGAGAGCTGTTGGATTGCTTAATTTCTTGGAGGATTCAAAGAATGTACGAATTACTTGGATACGTTCTCTGTTTGCAATTTATGATTTTGAAGATATGAAAATCATCGGCTTACCATGGTGGACGTTCAGCGGAATCAATGCGGTAGAAAAGTTCCTTGGTCAAGAAAAATCGAAGCGAGTATTTGAGTGGGGAAGCGGTGTGAGTACAATATGGCTCTCAGAGAGGAGTAAATATGTAGTCTCAGTTGAGTTTGACACACAATGGTTCGAACGTATTTCTAAGGAAATAAAAGAAAAAAATAACATTGACTATCGTATGGTTCAAGCTGAGGCGCACGGGAATGTCGAATCTAACAAGAGAGGATTCTCCGACAAATATTTTGACGCTTATGTCGGGGCCATCTCCAGAGAGCCTGAGCCATTCGATTTAATTGTAATAGATGGGCGTGCACGAGAAAGATGTCTTGAGGCAGCAATTCCACATCTCAAGGCAGGTGGCATTATTCTTTTCGATGACACCAGCCGTCAGAGATATATAGAGGCCATTTCGAATTCAGGACTCCCGGCAAAAAGATTTAATGGCTTGGCAGTAAGCCTTCCATATCCTGGTTCGACTACATTGATAGCTCGCGAAGAAGAGGTTCTCAACGGTTTGATGAAATGAGAAAAATATTGTACATCATCAGTAGAAATGTTGCGGCCATAACAAGTGACATGGACAGAGAATTAACGCGTATTCCCTCGAATGTGAGAAGAGCAGAGGCTGTGGCGCGAAGGGCGAAAAATCTCAGTGAAACTGTCGGTTTTCCAAACTTTCTAGATTCCCATGATTGAAGAATCCAGGATCCAAGAAATATGGCGCCTCCAGTCAAGCCGATAAATTCGGCTTCAAGATTCACAAAAAGTTGATTGATCTCCTGGAGCATTGCTGTTCCCTTCACGCTCCTGCCCATCCTTTGATAACCCTTTGAGTATTCCAAAGTTTAGGATCAATGTCCATTATCACCGTCAAAATCAAGACATGAGCGGAGGTGACACTTGAGGTGGGGGGGCTTAATCTTCAAGTCAAATAAATCCTTCCATTCGATATGTACGAAATTCTTTCGAAATCCTTGCGCAATTCCGACCAGTTGTGGTGCGATAGTTAGGGGCAGGACCCATTGATCAGCTGCTGTGCTTGTGATTCACCGGCGAAAAACGAGCGGTAACATGAGCAATCTCTTCTGGC
>NZ_JAWHTE010000027.1:0-55644 GCF_032586175.1 Ovoidimarina sediminis | reverse complement strand
CTTGCCGTGGTCAACATGGCCGATCGTGCCGATGTTCACATGCGGTTTGTTGCGTTCAAACTTTTCCTTCGCCATGGGGCGTCTGGCCTCGTCTCTTGGGGGGCCCGCCCGTGGGGGACATGGGCCCGGTTCGTATCGCGGCGGAGTTACTGATTCGACGGCCGGATTTCAAGGCTCAGTTGAGCGCCGGTGCCGTCTCCGTCGCCGACGTGTCACCGGCCTCGTCCTCCGGGGTCACCCGCGCCACCCCGGTGGCGGGATCGCGCTCGAATGGCGTGCGCGTCCGGCCTGCCTTGGGCGCGAACCAGGTGTCAGCATTCTGGGTCAGGATCTTCTCGACTTCCCGGGCGGCGTTGTACGCCAGGCCTTCGATCTGGTCTTCGCGGCTGCGCACGATCCCCCCGCCCACGAGCGGCCCCGCGGCGCTATCGAAGGCAGTGATGCGGATCGCCTCTTCGGTCAGCTTTTCCTGGGTCGCGTCGTCCCAGACGTTCATCGCGATCAGGAAGACCGATCGCGGCGCATAGACGATCGGCACCCCGGCACGGCCCAGCGAATAGGCCTCGATCCTGAGCCCGATATGGTAGAGCCCGTCGCCGTCATAGGGGCCAAGCCGTTCTTCCATCGCCGCGCGCAGCGCGCCCGTCAGCTCCTCTTCGGTGGCATCCCGCGATCCGGGGCTCTTCGTGATGTCGTTCGCCACCACGATGTTGAAGCCAAGCCGGAAATCCCCGATCGGGTCGGGCGACGGATCGACTTCGGGCCGCGCCCCGCAGGCCACGAGCGCCAGACAAAGGGCGCATGCAAGAAAACCGCGCCTGACCATCGGCTCAGCCTTCGTCCCGGGCCGGCAGATCGCCGAAGCCAGGGGGTTTGGGGAAGCCATGCGGCGGCTTCCGCCCGATCCCGCCCCGGCCCATCACCCAGGGGCTCATGTCGGGTTCGTGCCGGGTGCGCCCGCCGCCCATCGGCCAGGTCAGGCCACGTGCCAGATCGAAGGTGATCGCATCGGCAAGCCCGCCATCGATCTCGAGCTGCCCCTGCCGGTTGTGCACGCGCTTGTAGCGCTGGAACCGCACGCCCTTGCCCCGCGTCATCTCCGGCAGTTCCGCCGTCGGGAAGCACAGGAGGTTCGCGTTCTCGCTGACGACGGCCACATGATCGCCCTCCACCGGGCGGCAGACCTTCGCGCGTGCATCCTCCTTGAGGTTCAGCGCCTGCTTGCCCGAACGCGTCTGGGCCAGGATCTCGTCCTCCGGCACGACAAAGCCTTCGCCCGCCGTCGACGCGATCAGGCGCTTGCGCCCCGGAACGTGGACGAACAGCGTCACGATCTCCGCCTCGTTGGGCAGATCGACCATAAGACGCACCGGTTCCCCCATCCCGCGCCCGCCCGGCAGGTCGGAACCGCGCAGCGTGTAGAACCGCCCGTTCGCCCCGAACAGAAGGATCCGGTCGGTCGTTTCGGCGTGGAAGATGAACCGGCCCTTGTCGCCATCCCGGAACTTCAGTTCCTGGTCGAGCGCGATATGGCCCTTCATCGCACGGATCCATCCCATCTCGGAACAGACGACGGTGATCGGCTCTTTCTCGATCATCGCCTCGATCGGCACGTCCTCGATCTCGGTCGCCTCGGCGAAGGCCGTCAGGCGGTGGCCGCGCGGATGATCCTTGCCGAATTCCTTCTTTGTTTCGCGAAGTTGATCGGCGATCTTCGACCACTGCAGGTCTTCATCGGCCAGAAGATCCTCAAGCTCCGCCCGCTCCGCCAGAAGCGCGTCGTATTCCGACCGAAGCTCCATCTCCTCGAGCCGCCGCAAGGCCCTGAGGCGCATGTTCAGGATCGCCTCGGCCTGCACGTCGGTCAGTTCGCCCTCGCCCGGCGGCGGCGAGACATAGGCGGCCTCGTCGAGCGCGCGCGGCGGCACCTTCGACCAGTCCTGCCGCATCAGCGCGGCTTTCGGCTCCCCGTCGTAGCGGATGATCTCGATCACCCTGTCGAGGTTCAGAAACGCGGTGATGAACCCTTCAAGCACCTCGAGCCGGTGGTCGATCTTGCCAAGCCGGTGGCGCGAACGGCGCCCGAGAACCTCGCGACGGTGATCGAGGAAGGCCCGAAGTACCTCCTTCATCGAACAGACCTTCGGCGTCCGCCCGTCGATCAGCACGTTCATGTTAAGCGAGAACCGCGTCTCGAGATCCGAGTTCCGGAACAGGATGCCCATAAGAACCTCGGGATCGACGTTCTTCGAACGCGGCTCGAGGATCACCCGAACGTCATCGGCGCTTTCATCCCGCACATCCGTGAGGATCGGCACCTTCTTGGTCTGGATCAGCTCCGCGATCTTCTCGATCAGCTTCGATTTCTGCACCTGGTAGGGGATCTCGGTGACGACGATCTGCCACTGGCCACGCCCCAGATCCTCGACCTCCCACTTGGCGCGCAACCGGAAGGCGCCGCGGCCCGTGCGATAGGCTTCCGCGATCTGGTCGCGCGGCTCGACGATGATGCCGCCGGTCGGAAAATCCGGTCCCGGCACATAGTTCAGAAGCGTGTCGTCGCGCGCATCCGGCGTCTTGATCAGGTGCAGGCAGGCGTCGATCAGTTCCGCGATATTGTGCGGGGGGATGTTTGTCGCCATGCCGACCGCGATCCCCGAGGCCCCGTTGGCCAGGAGGTTCGGGAAGGTCGCGGGCAACACGACGGGTTCCTGCAAGCGCCCGTCGTAGTTGTCGCGGAAATCGACCGCATCCTCCTCAAGCCCGACGAGAAGCGCCTCTGCCGCCGATGTCATCCGCGCCTCGGTATAGCGCGAGGCCGCCGGCGCATCCCCGTCGATCGACCCGAAATTGCCCTGCCCGTCCACAAGCGGATAGCGGATCGTGAAATCCTGCGCGAGGCGCGCCATCGCATCATAAATCGCGCCGTCGCCATGGGGGTGGAAATCCCCCATCGTGTCGCCCGAAATCTTTGCCGATTTCAGGAAGCCCCCGGTCGACGACAGCCTCAGCCGGTTCATCACGTAAAGGATTCGCCGGTGCACCGGTTTCAGCCCGTCGCGCGCATCCGGCAGCGCACGGTGCATGATCGTCGACAGCGCGTAGGTCAGGTATCTGTCGCCGATCGCCCGGCGCAGCGGTTCCGAAACCGTCGGCTGGGGCAGATCCGCGTTATTTTCAGCATCGCTCATACAACATCTTGTAGATCGCAGGATTGGCCCCGGCAAGGCGACAATGGGCGGCTAAAATGAACTCTTTGACGGTACCCCGCGTTGAAACCGTGCTATTGTAACGCCACAGACAAACTTGGGGGTCTGCGAATGATACGATCGACGGCGAACGCGGCGGCAGCCGCGCTCATTGGTGCATGTCTCGGCGCGATTCTGCCGGCGGGCCCGGCATCGGCGCAGGAGACATCCGAATTCATCGCGAAGATGAAACGCAACTTCGGCACCGGCGCAGCGCCGATCGACGGGATCACCGAGGCCGAGGCGGTTCAGATCGCGCTGAACCGGGGCGCTGCGATCCGCATGGCGCGCGAGGAAGGCATCGCCCTGACCCCCGAGCAGGTTCGGACGGTCGGCCTCGAACCGCTCGAGCTTGCCGCGCTGGCGCCCCTTGCCGCCGCCCCGGCGCCCGAACCGGCACCGGCACCCGCACTGTCCAAACCCGATCCCGAGGCGGAAACGGTTGCCGCCGAAGCGGCACCGGCCGGGCCCCTCGTTCTGACGCCCGAGCAATCTCCGCGCCCCCGTGCCCGGCCGCTCACGCTTGCGGCGGTGGTCGCAGACACGCCTGCCCCGGACGATACCACCTCGATCTCCACCTCCGGCGAAACGCTCTTCTGGCGCGTTACGGCGGAGCGTGTGAACCTGCGCGCAGGCCCGGGTACGCAGCATGACGTCGTCACGCAGCTCGACAGTGACGACCAGGTGCTCGCCCTGTCCGATACCGCGGCGGACTGGATCGAGATCCAGCTACCGCGCGACGGCACGACGGCGTGGATATCCGCGCGCTTCCTCGCGCCCGCCGACGGCTGAGGCCAGTTTCCCATTGCCGCCCCTGCCGTGATTGCCTAGGCCCTGACCCGAGGCAACCCTGCGGCAATCGGCAATGGCGGAACGCACTCTTCTGATCACCGGATGCTCTTCGGGCATCGGCTATGACGCGGCCCATGGCATGCGAAAACGCGGCTGGCGCGTGTTCGCAAGCTGCCGCAAGCCGGAAGACTGCGCGCGTCTCGCGGCGGAAGGCTTCGAAAGCCCCCGCATCGACTACACCGACGAAGCGACGATCAGATCGGGGCTGGACGAGGTTCTTTCGGCGACAGGCGGCCGGCTCGATGCGCTTTTCAACAACGGCGCCTATGCGCTGCCGGGCGCCGTGGAAGATCTGCCAACGGCCGGATTGCGCGCGATCTTCGAAGCCAACCTCTTCGGCTGGCACAGTCTGACGCGCGCCGTCATCCCGGTGATGCGCCAACAGGGGCACGGGCGGATCGTTCAGAACTCCTCCATCCTCGGCTTCATCCCGCTTTACTGGCGCGGCGCCTACGTGGCGACGAAACACGCGCTGGAGGGCCTCAGCGATGTCCTCCGGCTCGAGATGAGCGGCACAGGCATCCATGTCATCCTGATCGAACCGGGGCCGATCACCTCGCGCATTCGCGAAAACGCGGTCGGCCATTTCGAAAGCTGGATCGACTGGAAGGCCTCGCCCCGTGCCGCGGAATACGAAAAAACCCTTCTGAAGCGCCTCTACGACAGCACGGGCGGGAAGGATGCGTTCGAACTTCCCGCCTCCGCGGTCACGGCAAAGCTTGCCCATGCGCTGGAACATCCCCGGCCCCGCCCCCGTTACTATGTCACGACGCCCACCTATCTAATGGGGGGGCTGAAACGCATCCTGCCCACCCGGGGGCTTGATACGATCATCCGGCGTGGCAAGTGACCGCGCACCCCTTGTCTTTGAGACGCGCCCGCTAAGTTCCGGGGCCGTGAAGGAGAAATCGAATGCTGTCCGATCCGCTGCTTGTCGTCGTCATCATCGCCGCGCTCGCCGTCCTCGCCATCCTGATGACGGGCATCGGCGGCTTCGCGAAGGGCGGCGAATTCAACCGCCGCAACGCCAACAGGCTGATGCGCTGGCGGATCATCGCACAGGCGGTGGCAGTCGTTCTGATTCTCATCTATGTCGCCGTGCGCGGCGCAGGGAGTTAGCGGGGCCATGGTTGTACTGAACAAGATCTACACGAAGACGGGCGACGACGGGGAAACCGCGCTTGGAAACGGCGCGCGCGTGGCCAAGCACTCGATGCGCGTCACCG
This sequence comes from Ovoidimarina sediminis, assembly GCF_032586175.1. Classification (NCBI taxonomy): domain Bacteria; kingdom Pseudomonadati; phylum Pseudomonadota; class Alphaproteobacteria; order Rhodobacterales; family Roseobacteraceae; genus Ovoidimarina; species Ovoidimarina sediminis. The sequence continues at coordinate 50,318 of NZ_JAWHTE010000027.1, read as the reverse complement.
CCTACGGCACGGTCGACGAAGCCAACGCAACGCTGGGGCTTGCCCGCCTTCACGCCGAAGGCACGCTCGACGAACGCCTTGCCATGATCCAGAACGACCTGTTCGATCTCGGCGCCGATCTCTGCCGCCCGGATATGGAGCTTGATGCAGAAGCCGAATATCCCCCGCTCCGGATGACGGAAGGACAGGTGAAGCGGCTCGAATCCGAGATCGACGAAATGAACGCGGGGCTCGAACCCTTGCGCTCCTTCATCCTGCCCGGCGGATCGGCCCTCGCGGCCTATCTCCACCTCTGCCGCACGGTGTCGCGCCGGGCCGAGCGGGAGACGGTGGAACTCGCCACCATGGAAGCCGTGAACCCCTCTGCCGTCAAATATCTCAATCGCCTCTCCGACTGGTTTTTCGTCGCGGCTCGCATCGCAAACGACAACGGCAAGGCCGATGTTTTGTGGATTCCGGGGGCGAACCGCTGAAGGCGGCGGGGGTGCCGGTGGCACACCAGGCCCCCGGAAGGGCGAACCGCTGAAACCCGCAGGGCCCCGCGCGGATGACCTCGCGTTCACGTGACCCTTCCCTGTTTTGCAGCGCGCGCCCGACGGTGTAGCATCGGGTGAACGTAGCGATTGACGAGGTCTGCCATGCTCGCCCGTGTGCCCCCGGTCTACACCCGCCCCGAATACATCTCCGATGCGGTCATCCACGTCTCCGGCATCGCCCTCGCCCTCATCGGGGCGCCGATCCTCGTCACCCTTGCCGCGGTCTGGATCGGCGATAGCGGGATCGTGACGGCCATGGCCGTCTATGCCGTCTCCCTCGTCGGCATGCTCACCTGCTCCGCGCTTTACAACATGATCACACGGCAGGATTGGAACGATACGCTCCGGCGCATCGATCAGTCGGCGATTTATCTCAAGATCGCAGGCACCTACACGCCGTTCATCGCGCTGACCGGCGCGCAGGCCGGATGGCTTCTGGCCGGCATCTGGGGCATGGCCATCGCGGGTGCCTCGATGATCCTTTTCGCGCGCGGCCGCGTGCGCGTCGCCTCGATCGCTCTCTACCTCGGGCTCGGCTGGGCGGGGATCGTCGGCGGCGCGGATTTCCTGGGCCAGCTCAGCACGCCCGCCTTCATTCTCCTCCTCGTTGGCGGCAGCCTCTACACTGCCGGCGTCGCGTTCCTCTTGTGGGAACGCCTGCCCTTCCACAACACGATCTGGCACGTCTTCGTGCTGGCCGCGACGGCCGTCTGCTACAGCGCGCTTCTTGTCGAACTCGTGCGCCGCAGCGGCATGATGACCGCCGCCACCTAGCCGGGTTGCACCCCCCACAAGTAACCATATAGTTACAACCGGACGATCCGGAAACTTGTAACGCGGCGTCCTTGGGCCAAAGCGCGTCGATTTTGCACTGTTTTCCGGCTTCGGAGCGGGCTACACCGCTGCCGATCGAAGATGAACGGCCGCGATTGAGGCGGCCCGAACCGAGGGGAATGATGCATGAAGGTCCTGGTGCCTGTTAAGCGCGTCATCGACTACAACGTGAAGGTCCGCGTGAAGGCGGATGGCAGCGGGGTCGATCTGGCGAATGTGAAGATGTCGATGAACCCATTCGACGAAATCGCTGTCGAAGAGGCGATCCGTCTGCGCGAAGCGGGCAAGGCCGAAGAGGTTATCGCCGTTTCCATCGGCGTGAAGCAGGCGCAGGAAACCCTTCGCACGGCGCTCGCCATGGGGGCGGATCGGGCGATCCTGATCGTCGCCGCCGATGACGTGCACACCGATATCGAACCCCTCGCGGTCGCGAAGCTTCTGAAGGCCGTGATCGACGAGGAACAGCCGGGCCTCGTTCTCGCCGGCAAGCAGGCCATCGACAACGACATGAACGCCACCGGCCAGATGCTTGCCGCGCTGACCGGCTGGGCCCAGGCCACCTTCGCCTCGAAAATCGACATCGACGGCGACAGCGCCAACGTGACACGCGAGGTCGATGGCGGCCTGCAGACGATCAAGGTCAAGATGCCCGCCATCGTGACCGTCGATCTGCGGCTGAACGAGCCGCGCTATGCCTCGCTTCCCAACATCATGAAGGCGAAGAAGAAGCCGCTCGACGAAAAGACGCCCGCCGATTACGGCGTCGACGTCACGCCGCGCCTTCAGATCCTGAAGACCGAAGAACCTGCCGCCCGCGCCGCCGGCGTGATCGTGGGGTCGGTCGACGAACTCGTAACCAAACTCAAAGACGAAGCGGGGGTGATCTGATGGCTGTCCTTCTTCTTGCCGAAGTCTCCGATGGAGAGCTGAACCTCGACGCCACCGCAAAGGCCGTGACGGCCGCTGCCGCGCTCGGGGACGTGACCGTGCTGGCCGCAGGCGCTTCCGCCGCCGCGGCAGGCGAAGCGGCCGCGAAGATCGACGGTGTGGCACGGGTGCTCGTCGCTGAAGATCCTTCGCTGGGCCACCGGCTGGCAGAGCCGACGGCGGCGCTCATCGCGTCCCTCGCCGGCGATTACGAGCATGTGATCGCCCCCGCCACCACCGACGCCAAGAACGTGCTGCCCCGCGTCGCGGCGCTTCTCGACGTCATGGTGATTTCCGATGTCTCGGGCGTCATCGACGGCAACACCTTCGAACGCCCGATCTACGCCGGCAATGCGATCCAGACGGTGCAGTCCTCGGATGCGACCAAGGTCGTTTCGATCCGGACGTCGACCTTCGAGGCTGCGGGCACCTCGGGCAGCGCGCCCGTCAAAACCATCTCCGCGGCTGAAAACCCGGGCCTGAGCGAATGGGTCGAAGACAAGGTGGCCGAAAGCGACCGGCCCGAACTGACCTCTGCGGGGATCGTCGTCTCGGGCGGCCGCGGTGTGGGTTCGGAAGAGGATTTCGCCCTGATCGAAAAGCTGGCCGACAAGCTTGGCGCCGCTGTGGGCGCATCGCGCGCCGCGGTCGACTCCGGCTATGCCCCGAACGACTGGCAGGTCGGGCAGACCGGCAAGGTCGTGGCCCCCGAGCTTTATGTGGCCGTCGGCATCTCCGGCGCGATCCAGCATCTCGCGGGCATGAAGGACTCGAAGGTCATCGTCGCGATCAACAAGGATGAAGAGGCCCCGATCTTCCAGGTCGCCGATTACGGGCTCGTGGCCGATCTCTTCGCGGCTGTTCCCGAAATGATCGAAAAGCTCTGACGCCTCACAGAATGAAACGATGAACGGGCCCGCCGGCAGATCACCGGCGGGCCCGCTTCCGTTCAGACCGCCGGGGCAAGTGCGGGGGAAAGAACCCCGGCGATCTGACGGTGCACGTCCGGCCCGGGAAGCTCGGACGCGGCAAGCCGTTCGACATCGGCATAGATCATCCCCGGCGCTGGCATGTCCGATCGCGGCGGGCGCTCCACCGTCACCACACCGGCCAAGACCGGGCGCAGGTCGTCGATCATGCTTTCGGTGATGAAAAGCGGATCGGGCGCGGTCGGGATCGGCATTTCCGCCTGATCGGGCCGCGGCCTGATCCACAGAAGCGTGACGGGGACATCGACCCCCTCGATCAGCGTCCGCATCCGCGCAAGCCACGCCGCCTCAAGCTCGGCCACGACCTGCACGAAGCGCACCGCATCGATCTCGCGCAGAACGCAAAGCAGGTGCCGCACGAAATGGATCTCGGTCAGATCCGCCTCGGGATACAGCGTTCTGAGTTGCTGGGTCGACGAAATCACCCGGTCGTTCCGCCGCAAATGCACCGAATACAGCCGGTTCGACAGCATATGCGCGCCCGGCACTTCGACGATGCATCCCTTCGCGTTCCGGCAAAGCTCAAGTACCGTGGGATCCTCGACGAAAGTGTCGAGCCCGGCATTGACACGGCCAAGGTTCACAACCGCATGCTCAAGCCGTCCGGCCAGAAGATCGGGGAACGGCCGTTCGATGAATTTGCCGTAGGTAACGGTTCCACCCAGACAAACGTAGTACGGCGGGCTCAGCGGCACCCGCGGGCCACGAAAGCGAAGTTTCGACGTCCCGTATTGGCATGGACTATAGTCCAAAGCCCCGTCGGACAGGCGCAAAAACGCCATCACGACCCCCTTCATCCACTTACCCTCAGCTCTCACTGTGGACGAAGAATCTTTCCATTCTCCTAAGTTTCGCCTGTGACGGTGCGGCCCCTTGCGCCCGCTCTGGCGCGGTGCATAAAGTCGCGCCGGATCACAAGAAGGAAACGCCATGGATATCCAGTCGGTCGGTGTGGTCGGCGCGGGCCAGATGGGCAGCGGAATCGCCCATGTCTTCGCCGTTGCGGGCTATGATGTCCTGATGACCGATATCAGCCGCGAAAGCCTCGCAAACGCCGGCGCGGTGATCGAGGCCAATCTGGGCCGCCAGCTTGCCCGCGGAAAGATCGACGAGGCCACCAGGGACGCGGCGCTGAAGCGTATATCGACGACGATGACGCTGTCGGATCTGGGCAAGACCGACCTCATCATCGAGGCCGCGACGGAACGCGAAACCGTCAAGGTTGCGATCTTCGAAGATCTGGTGCCGCATCTGAAGCCCGAGACGATCCTGACCTCGAACACCTCTTCGATCTCGATCACCCGGCTGGCCAGCCGCACCGACAGGCCCGAGAAATTCATGGGCTTTCACTTCATGAATCCGGTGCCGGTGATGCAGCTCGTGGAACTGATCCGCGGCATCGCCACGGATGACGAGACCTATAAGGCCCTGAAGGAAGTGGTTGAGAAGCTGGGCAAGACGGCCGCTTCGGCCGAGGATTTTCCCGCCTTCATCGTCAACCGCATCCTGATGCCGATGATCAACGAAGCGGTCTATACGCTTTACGAAGGCGTGGGCTCCGTCTCCTCGATCGACAGCGCGATGAAGCTGGGCACCAACCATCCGATGGGGCCGCTCGAACTTGCCGATTTCATCGGGCTCGACACCTGCCTTGCGATCATGAACGTGCTTCATGACGGGCTGGCCGATACGAAATACCGCCCCTGCCCGCTTCTCACGAAATACGTCGAGGCCGGCTGGCTCGGCCGGAAAACCCAGCGCGGGTTCTACGATTATCGCGGGGAAACCCCGGTTCCCACCCGCTGAGGCCCGATCAGCCTTCGTCGGGAAGGCCCAACGTCCGCTCTCTCAGCCAGGCCATGAAACCGCGCGGGTTGCCCGACCAGGCCCGGATCTCGGCATCGGTCAGCGGGTGGCCGACGAAGGGGCGCTGCGGCCGGTTCAGCGCGTGGCACACCTCGTGCAGCAAAAGCCCCTGGCGCAGCACCGCCGACACCTGGTTCGCGATCTGGTAGGCGCGGCTGTTGCGGCCGGGGAACCGGATCGGCACCACCTGCGCGCCGGAACGGTGGATCATCTTCGCGGTGAACGGGTTCCACTCCCGCTCGATCGCCGGGCCGAACCACGTATCGGACGAGGCCACCACGCCCGACGGAAACAGAACGATCGCGCCCCCGTCTCCCAGATGGGCCATCGCCTTCTTGCGCATCTCGAGGTTCTGCTGCAGCGCATCTTCCTCATGCGCGAACGGCACCGGCAGCATGAATTCGTCGATTTCGCCCACGCCCGTCAGAAGCGACCGGGTCAGGATCTTGTAGTCGGTCCGCACCCGCCCCACGAGTTCGCCCAGAACCATCCCGTCGACCAGGCCGTGCGGATGGTTCGCGGTGATGATCAGCGGGCCGGTGGCCGGGATCCGCGCGATCTCGTCGTCCGGCGTCTCCAGCGTGATGCCCATGACATCCAGCGCCTGTGCCCAGAATGGCTGGCCATAGGGCACGCCCATCGCCTCGAATTTCCGGATCAGCCGCAGAAGCCTTACCTTGCCGGTCAGAAGCTCCATCGCCTGGATGGCGAACCGCTGTGCCGGATGATCGAAGGTCGTGGCGTAGGAAAGCCGCCGCCGGTCATAGGGCTGATCCGACAGATTCGTGCCGTCCCCCTGCCCCAGAAGCATGCGGGTTTGACGCTGCGGCTCTGCGGCAGTGCGCCCGGCGCGCCTGACATGCGCCGTCCGAAGTCCGGTACTGTCCACCAAGGTCGGTTGGCCTCCCTTCGACCAGCGCCCTACATTTCCTCACCGAAACGGTTCGCCACCAATGCTTCCAGTGCATCGGCAAGCTCTTCCGCCTGCAGTCCGCTTGTTTCTATAGTGATTGACGTGCCCTTGGAAGCGGCAAGCATCAAAAGCCCCATGATACTGTCGCCAGAGGCGGAGATTCCGTCCTTCGACACCTCGGCAGAGGCGTCGAACTCCTCCACGACCTCGACGAGCCGGGCCGAGGCGCGGGCGTGAAGCCCCTTTTCGTTGACGATCTGAAGCGTTCGCTGCGTGCCGTGTCCCATGGGTTCAGTCCTCGGGTCCATCGAAACTGTCGATATACTTGCGCCCGGCGGCCAAAGCGGCCTCGACGGCCGCCGCAAGCGGTTTGTGACGGCTCTTCGCCAGTTTGATCAGCATCGGAAGATTGGCGCCGTAAAGGATTTTTCGGTCCTGCGGGCGGCACGCAAGAAGCGACAGGTTGGAGGGCGAGCCCCCGAACATGTCGGTCACGACGACCACCCCGGCCCCTTCGTCCACGGCATCCGCGGCGTCGCAGATCTCAAGTTGTTTCTGCGTACGGTCGTCTTCAGGCTCGATCGATATCGCGACGATGCCGGGCTGCCGCCCCACCACATGTTCGACCGCGGCGCGATATTCCTTCGCCAGCCCCCCATGCGCCACGATCACGATGCCGATCACCCCGGCCACCCCTTCCGCAACATCAGGACCGTCCCCTGTCCTGCTCCCGGTGCTGAATTGACACCCGCCATCCTGCTTCCGCAAGGGTCTTGGCCAGTTTTTCCGCAACGGCAACCGATCGGTGACGGCCGCCCGTGCACCCGAACCCGATGGTAAAGCTCGTCTTTCCCTCGGTGATGTAGGCCGGAAGCAGCGACAGAATAAGATCCGTCACCCGCGCGAAGAAGGCCGCGAAGTTCGGATCCGCCTCGACGAAACCGGCCACCTTCGGGTCGCGTCCGTCCAGCGGACGCAAGGCCTCGTCCCAGTGTGGATTGGCCAGGAACCGCACGTCGAACACGGTGTCGAGGTCCTGCGGCAACCCGCGTTTGAAGGAAAAACTCGTCACGGTGATCTGCAGGCCCGGTCCATCCTCCAGTGCGAAGAACCGCGTCAGCGCCGCGCGAAGCTCATGGGGCGACAGATCCGACGTGTCGATCAGCACATCCGCCTGCTCGGCGATGGGCCGCAAAAGCGCCCGCTCCTCCTCCACCGCCGTGGCGATCGGCATCTCGGGCGCGAATGGATGGCGGCGCCGGGTTTCCGAAAACCTTCGAACCAGCTGATCCGGGCGGCAATCGAGGTAAAGAAGCTTCGCGCTATAGGTCCCGTCCCCGCGAAGCCGCGCCAGCACGTCCAGAAGCTCGGGCACCCCGAAATCGCGGTTGCGCGTGTCGAGGCCAAGGGCCAGCGGCCCCGCCGCGGGCCGCCCGTCAAGAAGCCGGGGCACCAGCGACAGGGGCATGTTGTCGATGGCCTCGAACCCGAAATCCTCAAGCGCCCTGGTCGCGGTCGAGCGCCCCGCCCCGGAAGGGCCGGTCACGAGAACGATGGGGGGTGGCGACGCGATGTCCTGGGTCATGGCTCAAGCCTTCCCGACCGGAGATAAACCAGAAGCGCCGCCGGGAAACTCCCGGTCTCCACCTTGTGAAGATATGGGACTTCCGCGCCACAGAGCCTGATCCGGCGGGCCTCGGGTACCCGCTCCGTTTCGGTCCGGTCAAGATCGACCACGGCCGCCACCCGGGCGGGGCCCGCCTCCGGCAGCTTCAGAATGCCGATCCCCCGCGCCTCTATCATCCCCGCAATGGCGGGCGGGGCCGAGGCCAGGGGCGGCCCCTCGGGCGATGGTGTCAGGATCGTCCGGTCGTCCGATACAAGCCCCGCACCGAGGGCAATCATCTGAAGGGCAAGGGTCGACTTCCCGCTGCCGGACACACCCGCGATCAGCATGGCGCGGCCGTCCACGCTCACCGTCGTGGCATGCGCAATACCGCCGTCATCGGCACAGGCGTCGAGGTTACTGGGGGGCTCGCACGTCCGACCCATCGGGTCAGACCGGCAGGCCGACGACGAACCGGGCGCCCAGAGGTTCCGAAGTCGCGTCGGCATCGGTGGGCCGGATGTTTTCCGCCCAGATCACGCCGCCATGGGCCTCGACGATCTGTTTCGAGATCGCAAGCCCGAGGCCCGAGTTGTTGCCGAAGTGGTTCGCCGGCCGCTCGGAATAGAACCGGTTGAACACCTTCGTCAGCGCGCTTTCGGGGATGCCGGGGCCGGTATCCTCGACGACAACCAGCACCCGGTTGTCGCGCTTCCGCGCCCAGACCCGGATCGCATCGCCATCCTCGCAGAACGAGATCGCGTTGGTGATCAGGTTGACGAAAACCTGCGCAAGGCGGCTTTCCAGCCCGTCGATCACGATCGGTTCGGCCGGCAGATCGGTGATGAACTCGATCCCCTTGCCCTTCGCTTCCGCGCCGAGGTGATCGCTGAGGCCCCGGATCATCTTGATCAGGTTGAAGGTCTCTTCCTCTTCCTTCACCAGCTCGGAATCGAGCCGCGATGCGTTGGAAATGTCAGAGACAAGACGGTCGAGCCGCCGCACGTCATGCTCGATCACATCAAGCAGCTTCGACCGCTGCTCGTCCTTCTTGATCACCCTCAGCGTGCCGATCGCCGAACGCAGCGAGGCAAGCGGGTTCTTGATCTCGTGGGCCACGTCCGCGGCGAACTGCTCGTTGGCGTCGATCCGGTCGTAAAGCGCGGCCACCATGCCCCGCAACGCGCCCGACAGCCGCCCGATCTCGTCGGGCCGCGCGGTCAGGTCGGGAATACGCACCCGCGCCGGGCTCAGCTTGCGCGAATTCCGGTCGCGCCCGATCTCCGCCGCGGCGGCAAGATCGGACAGGGGGTTCGCAATGGTCGAGGCCAGAACAAGCGACAGGCCGATCGACACCAGGATCGCGATCACGAACATCTGCAGCACCTGCTCGCGCTCGTTCCGCACCAGTTCATCGATCTCACCCGCCGCAGATGTCAGCGCGACGACGCCCACCGCCTCGCCATCGACGACGATGGGGGTGGCCACGGAGAAGATCGTGTTGCCGCTGCTGTCCAGGCCGGTCTTGACCCGCGTGCGCCCTTCAAGCGCCGAATTCACGAGGGCGCGCGCCTGCACCTCCCCCGCCACGCCATCCGGGCCATCGCCGATCTCGGGCGAGAAGACGGCGGAAAGCGATTCCCAGACGCCGTTCAGGAAATCCGTGATGAGCGTGGTTCGGTCATCGCGCTGAAGCCCTGCCACGGGTGGAAGGTCGCTTCTTTGCTGCCCGGCGGTCGTGGCCACCATCGCCCCGTCGGGGGCGAAGACGAACACGTCGATCGGGTTTGTCAGGTCGAGCCCGCGCAATGTCTCGCGCGGATCGAATTGCGGGGCGGTGGCAGCCGCGTCGCCGCGTATCCGCAGCTGCACCTCGTAAACCTCGGCGATGAGCTCCGCCTCGGAAACGAGCGCCCGCTCTCTCTGGAACACCAGGCTGTCCCTGAACGGGTTCAGGAACAGAACGCCGGCCACCAGAACCAGGATGGCGAGCAGGTTGAACGTGATGATCTTCCGCGCAAGCGGAGACCGGTTGATCGAGATCAGGCCGCGCTTTTCCCGCTTGGCCCGAAGCTCGCTTTCAACCCTAGCGTCAGGGCCAACCCAATCCTCTCCAAGAACAACGTCGGGTCGTTTTTTCGACGGCTTGAGAGGTTCGGCGCCCACCACGTCTATGCCTGACGCCTTGTTCATCTACTCTTCGTTGTATCGGTACCCGATACCATAGAGCGTCTCGATCGCGCCGAATTCCGGATCGACCATGCGCATCTTCTTGCGCAGACGCTTGATGTGGCTGTCGATCGTGCGGTCGTCGACATAGACCTGATCGTCATAGGCCACGTCCATCAGCTGATCGCGCGACTTCACGAAGCCGGGGCGTTGCGCCAGCGCCTGAAGAAGCAGGAACTCCGTCACCGTCAGCGATACGTCCTGGCCCTTCCACGAAACCGAATGACGCAGCGGGTCCATCGAAAGTTCGCCCCGAACCATGATCTGGCCCTGCTCGCCCTCGCCCAGCGCATCGCCTTCCATCACTTCCTGACGGCGCAGAAGCGCGCGGATCCGTTCCACCAGCAGGCGCTGCGAGAACGGCTTCTTGACGTAATCGTCCGCGCCCATGCGCAGGCCCAGAACCTCGTCGATCTCGTCATCCTTGGAGGTCAGGAAGATCACCGGCATCGCGGTTTTCTGGCGCACGCGCTGCAACAGGTCCATCCCGTCCATGCGCGGCATCTTGATGTCGAAGACGGCCATATCCGGCAGTTTCTTGTTGAACGCGTCCAGCGCGGCCTGCCCGTCATTGTAAGTTTCTACCTCGAAGCCTTCCGCTTCGAGCGTCATGGATACAGACGTCAGGATGTTCCTGTCGTCGTCAACCAGTGCAATCCTCGACATGTGGAGGTTCCTTGTCCTGCTCTGTGTGCCTCGTTGTTTTGCGGCATCTTTCCCCCAAGGCGGCACAGAATCAACATCATTGTGCGAATCACCTTCGACCCACACGGCTCATGTGTCCTGAAAACAAAGAATGAATGGCTAAACTTGGGCAAACCCGTGTCAGTTTTGCGCTTTCCGCAACATGATAACGTTAGCAGGGCGGATTATTGCTCTGCAGAGAACAATCGCTCCATGTTATGTTACGCCTAACATTAAGGCTGTTCCCCGGCGGCAGGCGTGCTATGTCACCGGGAAGCCATGCGGAGGATTGCAAAGTGACGGCAGGACGGGTGAATCCAAATTTCACACTTGAAAAACAGGGACTTAAAGATCTTGGTGACGTCCACTACAACCTTCTTGAGCCGGCACTGATCCAGCAATCCCTGCTGCGCAACGAAGGCACGCTGGGCAAGGGCGGGGCACTGTTAGTGGAAACAGGCCGCTTCACGGGCCGCTCTCCGCAGGACAAGCACGTGGTGCGCACCCCTGACGTCGAAGACACAATCTGGTGGGAAAACAACCGCCCGATGTCGGCGGAAGGGTTCGACCGGCTCTACGACGACATGGTCTCCCACATGAAGGGCCGCGACTGGTTCGTGCAGGATCTGTTCGGCGGGGCCGACCCCGCACATCGCATCGACGTGCGCATCGTCACCGAACTCGCCTGGCATTCGCTCTTCATCCGCACCATGCTCCGCCGCCCCGACCGCGAGGATCTCGATACCTTCGAGCCCGCGTTCACGATCATCAACGCGCCCTCCTTCACCGCCGATCCCGACCGGCACGATTGCCGCTCCGGCACTGTCATCGCGATCAACTTCGCGCGCCGCCTGATCCTGATCGGCGGCACCGAATATGCGGGCGAGAACAAGAAATCCGTCTTCACGCTCCTCAACTACCTCCTGCCCGAGAAGGGCGTGATGCCGATGCATTGCTCGGCCAATCACGCGCCCGCCAACCCGATCGACACGGCCGTCTTCTTCGGCCTCTCCGGCACCGGCAAGACGACGCTTTCGGCCGATCCCGGCCGCGTGCTTATCGGCGACGACGAACACGGCTGGTCCGATCGCGGCACCTTCAACTTCGAAGGCGGCTGCTACGCCAAGACGATCAGCCTCTCGCCCGAGGCCGAGCCCGAGATCTACGCCACGACCGAGAAATTCGGCACGGTGATCGAAAACATGGTCTTTGATCCCGACACGCTCGATCTCGATTTCGAGGATGACAGCCTGACCGCCAACATGCGCTGCGCCTACCCGCTGCACTACATCTCGAACGCTTCCGAAACCGCGCTTGGCGGGCATCCCAAGAACATCATCATGCTGACCTGCGATGCCTTCGGCGTCCTGCCCCCCATCGCGCGGCTGACGCCGGCACAGGCGATGTACCACTTCCTGTCGGGCTTCACCTCGAAGGTGGCGGGCACCGAACGTGGAGTGACGGAGCCCGAGCCCACCTTCTCCACCTGCTTCGGCGCGCCCTTCATGCCGCGCCGTCCCGAGGTTTACGGCGAACTCCTGCGCACCAAGATCGCCCGGCACGGGGCCACCTGCTGGCTGGTGAACACGGGCTGGACGGGCGGCGCCTACGGGGTTGGAAGCCGGATGCCGATCAAGGCCACCCGCGCGCTTCTGACCGCGGCACTCGACGGCTCGCTCGCCAACGCGCCGTTCCGCAAGGATCCGAATTTCGGCTTCGAGGTGCCCGTCACCGTCTCGGGCGTGCCCGATATCCTGCTCGATCCGCGCCGCACCTGGGAAGACAGCGCGGCCTATGACGCCCAGGCCCGCAAGCTTGTCGACATGTTCGCGGCCAACTTCGCCCAGTACACCGACGCCATCGACGACGACGTGCGCGCCGTCGCCATAGGCTGACGAAATAACGAGCCGCATTTTTTGAACCTCGCATCTTGCGGCCCCCCTGCCCGCCGAGTATGACAACGCTCGCCGTTGGGGTGTAGCCAAGTGGTAAGGCAGCGGTTTTTGGTACCGTGTACCGTAGGTTCGAATCCTACCACCCCAGCCAGGCACTCGTCCCATTTGAGATGGTGCGAGGTGTCGCACGGATAGTGCCGTCATTTCGGCGAGTTGCGCGATAGGTCCGCTGTCGCAGACCGCAAGAACCTCCGCAGCCCGGTACTCGATAGCGGAAAGTCTGCGCAGGGCATTTCCATGGTACGAGGTGTGGATTGAGGCGATCAGAGAGTCGCGATCAGTGCGCGCTGCTCTGACCAGTCAGACGGAAGGTCGTGGGACTTGCACCATTCGGAGGTGAAACCAAGCGGCTGCCTCCCGTCGATGACATCCCGGACAATGTCCGGCGCAAGAAAGGCCAGGTCGATCATCTGCTGGACACGACGCTTCGACGTGCCTTCTGTCCTCGCAATCTGAGCGAAGGTATTGCCTGCCTTGATCCGCTCAAACCATGCATGGGCTCGGGCGATGTTGCGGATCAGCGTCTCGTCCTGACCCGTCGGGGTGTCGCCGAGGACGATCTTAGTCTCTACACCACGCTTCCGAAGCTGGAACGGATGGGCGGATGTGAGCCGCTCAACCGCGACGGAGTCTGGATCGATCTCGAGTGCTTGCGAGAGTGACGTTGCGGCAATCCCCAGGGTGATCGATCCCGGCGCGATGTCGACGCGCTGAACCAGGGCGAGAAGATCTCGCGTCTTGTTGTCAGTTGTGAGGTTCGAGAGTATCGTTGAGATTGCAGTGATGGCTTCTGCTGATGCGCCGGGCACAAGCGACACGGCAAAACCCGGCTTCGAGATCTGGACCCGCACCAGATTGGCGACACGACGTTCAAGCTCTTCTGCCGACAATCGCCAGGCTCCGGGATGCGTCTCGCCGCTCCTGGCCACAAGCCGATGCGAGATGTAGTACCGGAGCCGTGTCCCAGTCCGGGTCTTCGAGTGCGAGGGTGTCAGCCGGTCTCCGGTCTCGTCGAAGAGCTTCCCGCAGAGCAGCGATTTCCGAATTGCAGACGCCTTGCCCCGGGTCCGCGCCGCACTCGACTGAAGCCTCTGCTGGATGGCGTCCCAACGGTCCGGATCAATGATCGGTTGGTGCTGCCCATCGTAGACCTTGCCCCGATGCCGAATGCGTCCGGTGTAGATCGGGTTTGTCAGGATGTGATGGATGTGGCCCCTGTCGAACAGGCCACCGCCGCGGATGGTGCCATCGGTAAGCGTACGTCGCCGGCTGCGCAATCCGAGACGATCGGCCTCATCCTTCACCCTCGGGATCTTCCCAAGTTGCTCGTAGAGATTGTAGAGGGTTCGGACTGTCTCCGCTTCTGGCTTGTTGATCTTCAGAGTCCGCCCGTCAGGGTCGTAACCGAGCGGGACGTTCCCACCCATCCAGAGCCCCTTCTTCTTCGAGGCCGCGATCTTGTCCCGGATCCGCTCTGCGGTCACCTCACGTTCGAATTGTGCAAAGGACAGGAGCATGTTGAGCGTCAGACGCCCCATACTTGTTGCAGTATTGAAAGACTGGGTGACCGAGACGAAGGAAGCTCCAGCCGCATCCAGCACATCTACGATCTTCGCGAAGTCCGCGAGCGACCGGGTCAGACGATCGATCTTGTAGACCACGATCTGATCGACCTTGCCTGCCTGCACGTCGTCCAGAAGCTGCTGCAATGCCGGGCGCTCGAGGCTGCCGCCGGACAACCCTCCGTCGTCATAGGGATCGTGCAACATCACCCAGCCTTCATTCTTCTGGCTGGCAATGTAGGCAGCGCAGGCTTCTCGTTGCGCATGGAGCGAGTTGAACTCCTGCTCCAGCCCGTCCTCGGAACTCTTCCGGGTGTAGATGGCGCAACGGGTCTTCTTCATGATGTGCCCCCTGCTCGATCGACAAGCCCGAAGAAGCGCGGACCGGACCAGGTCGTGCCGGTGATGTGCTTCGCAATGGCCGAGAGCGACGGCCAGTCGCGTCCATCCATCCGGTAGCCCTTCGTCAGGACCTCGACCTGGTAGGTGCGGCCATTCCACTCGCGGACGAGATGCGACCCAGGTCGGGCGATCTGTCGGGTGCGGACGGTAACCGCCCTGCCCTCTGCCACCTGTCGCAGTATCCGACGCGTGGATGCAGGTATCCGGCCATGCTCTTTACACTGCGCCTCATAGCCCAAGGACTTGCGGAGAAAGGCTACCGACAGGTAGGGCGGCGGAGGAGACCCGAAGGCCTCCTCCCAATCCTGCAGCGCCGCAGCGCGGTCCGGATCGGGCTTACCCGGCATTTGCCGGCACCGGTGCAGCGCTTGTCTCAATGGTTGGCTTTTGGCCGTCCACACCTGCACCCTTCGAATCCGCCGCGATCCGGTACCGTGTAGTCTTACCCACCTCCTTCTCTGCGCTGACCATATAGCCGGCCTTTTTCAGTCCGGTGATTGCGGCACGCGTCGTATGACGCTGCCAGCCGAGCTTGTTGCTGATCGCCTCAACATCGACGCCTGCCTTTGCCGAAAGCATCGTTATCAGCTGCGCCTTCTTGGTGGTGGGCCGTTTGCCCCCGCTCTTCGCGGGTCTCGTATTCGTCGTCATCTCCGTCTCCTTTCCTTGGTCAGGAGCAACTTGCCCCTGCTACCAGGCAGAGCCCGAAGGTCCGGGCAGAGATGGCGAATAGGTCGCCAGAGTAGGGACACTACCGCTCTCCAGGGGCGAGAAGTCCAGTCTGAAGACCGGCACTTGCACAGCGTGATGTGCGGCCGCGAAAATCCATGAGAAGGAACGGCTGAGAACAGTCATTCGCTTTTGTAGGTGGACTGGCTAGTTCCGGGTCGCTAGCAGAAAGGCAACTCGTGAAGTCCTGCGAAAATCAGACTATCAACAGCGAACTCGCAAATGCGTCACTGAGGCGCCGACGAAAGTGGTCTAGGGACCATTGCTCTGCACATACTCAACTAAGTGGCACTTTGCCAATCTCCGCTTACCCAAAGTTGCCAATCAACGATTCTACCTCTCTTCGCGCGACTAGCGCCCCACTCCCCCACCGGATACAGTTAGCGTTAGCAGGGAAAACATAGATTTGCAGATTAAGCGCGTCACGATTGAAAACTTCCGCTCCATCCGGCGCGCCGAAATAGAACTCGGCGCAACGACCGTACTTATCGGACCGAACAATGCCGGAAAGACCGCAATCCTCGAAGCCATCCGCATCGCGTTGACGCGACGCTGGGGGCAGCGCGGCACCGGCTTTACCGAGTACGACGTGCATCTTTGCGCGACACGAACCGATCCGAAGACCGGCGATCCGGTCGTGATCGAGATCGAAATGCAGGAATCCACTGCTGGCGAATGGCCGGAGGAGATTGCCGAAACGCTGGCCGACATCATCCAGCTAAACCCGATATCCGGCCAGGCATCGATCATTATGCGGGTGAGCTGCGCGTGGGACGGCGGCGAAGAAAGCTATATTCCAAAATGGGAGTTCCTGAACGTTGACCGGAATCCGCTGGCAGGAAAGGGGGCAAGAGCCATAAATTTTCAGGAGTTCTTTTCCTTCCTGCCAGTGTTCTACCTCGACGCGTTGCGCGACGCTGGAGATGAATTTTCGGCGCGAAGCCAATTTTGGGGGCGGCTCCTACGTACCGTCCAGATACCCGAGGAGTTGGAGCAGAAATCCATCCGGATCTTCAACCTTCTCAATGCGAAATTGTTGGCAGCCGATCCTATGCTGGGCGACCTTGCAACCTCGCTGTCCGATATCAGTCGTGTTGCCACCACTGGGACCCCGGGCCAGGCCAATCTGCGTGTCTTGCCCCTCAATACCTGGGATCTGCTCTCCAGAGCAGAGGTCATCTATCAGACTGATGGCGCGAAGCCTTGGCTCCCGCTCGTACGGCACGGACAGGGGATACAGAGCCTTTCCGTTATGTTCTTGTTCCGCTCCTTTGTTGAGCTGCTTTTGGCCGAGCTCTATCGCGCCGAGAGCACTCCCGTCTTGGCAATGGAGGAGCCCGAAACCCACCTTCATCCGCAAGCTTCGCGTAGTCTGTTTCAACATATCAACAGTTTGCCTGGCCAGAAGATCGTTTCGACCCACTCTCCATATTTTCTCCAGCATGTACCGTTTCGCGAACTTCGCGTTGTACGCGGCGGGGCAAACGGCACCGAGATCAGGTCACTCCCAAGAGAATTTCGCTGCCGGATTCCGTCACTGCCAGCGCTAACCCCAATCGTCGCGGCGGCCGGCGGGCTATTGGAGTACGACGGCGGGCTATCGGAACTCGTCATTAAAGGCGAATTGCCAACAGCGACCTACAACGAATTGCTCGTTGCCTATCACGGGCAGCCAGAGACTGCCGATTATCACGCAAAGCTGCGCGCCGCTCGCGACGCGTCGCTCGAATTCGTCCGCGACGAAGAACTTTCCAAGCTGGAGACTTTTGCCCGTAGAATCCGCGGTGAAATCTTCTTCGCAAGCAAGTGGTTGTTGGTTGAGGGGCAATCAGAGTACCATATCATGCATGGCATGGCCAAAGCCGTGGGCTATGATTTTGATGAGCACGGAGTCTCCGTGATCGACTTCCAAAACAACGGAAATCCAGAGTGCTTTGCGGCGCTCGGTCGAGCGCTCGGCTATCCTTGGATCATGGTGGTCGATGGCGACCTCGCCGGCAATCAGTTTCTCGCGTCGGTGGCCGGGCGAAACTTCGATGCAGCCCATATGGCACAACGGAGCAGGCAACTTCTCGCCGGCTCATTGGAGCATCAGCTTGTGGCCGACGGCTTGCAACCGGAGCTAAAGGCCATTCTGGCAGCGCAGGGTATGGCCGATGTGGAGACGTTGAATGACGTCGATCTAGTCGCCGCACTGAAGGATGACAAATGCGGGTATGCGACTGAGCTGGGCGCGCAATGCGCCGACAATTTGCCGCTCACGCAGCGCATGCCGTTGGCACTCCGCGAAGCGATCGACGCATTGAGGGCTTTGCCATGAACGAGCTTGAGAAGACGCTTAGCGAACTCACGCCTGCCCAAGCGGCGGCGGTGAATTGGGTTGACGGGCCGCTATTTGTGCTGGCGGGGCCAGGGTCAGGCAAAACACGAGTGTTGACCACTCGCGTCGCAAAGCTTCTCGCGGAAACGCCCGAAAGATCCTTCCGAGTGATGGCCCTTACCTTCACCAACAAGGCAGCGGACGAAATGGCAACCCGGGTCGAAACCTACGTTCCCGATCAGCAAAATCGCGCCACTATTGGCACTTTCCATTCCTTCTGCATGCAAATGCTCCAGCAGCATGGCTCTCATATCGGCATCAATCCCGACTTTGCGATTTACTCTTTGCATGCGGATCGAGTTGACCTTCTCAGGGAAGTCATTCGGGAAAACGGCTTGAGCGCCGATGATGAACGCTTCCTTACAACGATCGACAAACTCAAAGCCCGGCTCATTGAGCCCGAGGGTTCAGCAAAGCTCTTTCGGGACGCGGCTGTGGGTGAGCGCGTTGAACAGGTCTATCGCGCCTATGAGAATGGGCTACGCCGCACGAACGCGCTCGATTTTGGATCGTTGATCGCTCAGGCTTACCGGCTGATCTCGACTGCTGCCGGCGTCGCGATTCACTATCGCCGAGCCTACACCTATTGGATGTTCGACGAATTTCAGGACACGACTGAAGGGCAGTACAGGCTCATCAAAACGCTGGCGGGAAGCGCGTTTCGTAACATCTTCGCAGTCGCAGACGACGATCAAATCATCTATCAATGGAATGGGGCGAGCTATCAGCAAATCCAGCGATTTCGCGCGGATTTCCAGCCGACCGAAATCCAACTTCCCACCAACTACCGCTGCCCGCCGAGCATCGTTGCAGCCGCCAACCAGCTTGTCGTCCACAACACGCAGCGAACAGCGTCAAAGCAGCCGCTCATAGCCGGCAAAACAACGCTCCACTACCCAGACGGAGAACATGTCCGTCTGATGCGCTACACGACCGAGGAAGCAGAGGCAGCGGCGGTCGCAACTGGCATTGCCGGTATTGATCCGGCGAAACGTGGCGAAGTCGCCGTCTTGGCCAGGACACGAGCGCTGCTCGAACGCATGCAAAAGGCGTTGACAGACGCCAACGTGTCTGCAGCCATTGCGCAACGGCGTGACGACTTCCGCTCAGCGCAATTTCTATGGCTCTCGGCTGCGCTGCGCCTTGCCGCTCGTCCGCTCGACCGGCGCGCCCTAGATGCCCTCACAGGTGCCTTCAATCGTTGGTTTGACTGCGATATTTGGTCAGACAACATCGCAGCTGCCACTGAGATCAGCTCACGTTCGCTTCTCGCAGAATGGGCCAACGCGGCTGCCACAGTCGAAAATGACGACGCTAAGGCGGTTGTCGGATTGGCGATTGCGCTTGAGCAGCAGCCTACAACTTTTCGGGATTTCATTGCCAGGTTTCTTGAGACGGTCCCAGAAAATGCCCAAGAGATTGACTCGGACGTAGAGGAAGATCGCGCGGCATGGGCAAGTCTTTTCCGCAACATCAATCAGGTGGTCGGAAGGAACGCACCGCTTGAGCAGTTCCTGCAAGAGTTGGCGCTCCGCTCAAAAGAGCCGCCAGTTGAACCCAACACCGTGACGTTGATGACTATTCATAGCGCAAAGGGAAAAGAGTTCGACCACGTCTATCTGATAGGCCTAGCCGAAGACGTCTTGCCCAGCTTCCAAAGCGTCAAAGCAGGAGAAAACAGCGCCGAAATGGAGGAGGAACGCCGGAATTGCTTCGTAGCTATCACGCGAGCTCGCGAATGGCTCTGCCTGTCGTACGCTGATCGCTACCGTGGTTGGACTAAAAAGCCGTCGAGATTCCTTGAGGAAATGGGGCTTGAGTTACCTGTCGCGGCAAGCTCATAAGTCATATTTGGCGAAGTAGCCAAAATTGAAGGGCCTTTATCGGCCTTTCCCAAAGTCAATCCAGTCAACCATGCGCGACCAGTTTCTGATAGTAGTTCAACACGTAGCGAATGGTGACAAGGCGTTGACAAGTCGACGTTCGCAAATACAGGGTCAACTGGCAGGTTGGTGCCGGTGTTCTCAAGTATAAATAAGTGCGGCTAAGTGCGATAATCTTTCGAGAGGTTGAGACTACCACAAAGACGTTGGCCTCAGACCGTCGGCGCCATGTCCCTCAACCTCTGCAAGGGCCAACTCCTTCCAGTCGACCCTTAGTCGTCCGCCTGAGACGCAGTCTCCGGCTCGAAGTATGTTTACTATGTCCTGTCCGGAAAACAGGCGTACCGGATAACGGTCCGCCTCAATCTCTTTCTGCGTCTGTTCAGAGTACCACGACGTCGTGAAATACAGCCCGAACTGGCCCCGACCAAGTCGCGCGACGAGACGGGAAACCTGATCCGGAGTGATCGCGGTCTTGTATCGCTTAGCCTCACCGAGGAACTCGATCTCATAGTCGATCGGATACGGCAGCTTGAACATGCCGAAGAAGTCTATCCCGTGATCGCCTGTACGTCGCGTTCGAGTGACGCGATGCTCCAGACCAGGAACGATATCCGGGAGCTTGTCGATCATGGCCACAGTGAATGCCTCGAACTCGGCCGGGGTTAGCGCAGCCACCTCATCGAGGACTTGCTCGTCATCGGATCCGGGAACCGGAACTTGCTGCTGCTTGCTCCGGACCTTTGAAGACCAGACCTGCCGCCGTTCTATCTTTCCTTTCATGACCTTTCGCCAGACCTCAGGTGCGAGATTTCTGTCGGCCTCACGAACATCATCGGCGATGACACGTTGCCGAAGCCACTCTGCGGGAACCGTCTCAGTGTCGAGAATGGAAAGAAGGATTCGCAGGTTCTTAATCGGCTTCCCTTCGTCCTCAAACCAGGCATGTCTAACGTCGGATAAAGCACAAAGACCATTGAACGTCAGCCATCCGGATTTCTGCTTCGAGAAATGAAGGATCGGTGGCATCTCGTCGAGACGCCCGGCGAGGCGCAGGTTGTTCGTAGCTTCGATACGCGCGTTGCCGGGGAACTGATTGAATAGCTTCTCGCGCGCTGAGATCTTCGCGTCACCCCAATAGTAGATATTTCCGCTGACCTCATCGACCACGTCGTCCCAGGGATTGTGATGCTGGGCGGACATGTCCCTCGTGATCAGGACAAAGAAAGCAGGAACGGGGCGGTCGGTCTCGGGATCAACGGGTCCTCCCGAAACCGGGTCCTTGAACCTGATACCTCCTGAGTTCGAGATCGAGCCGGCAGTCGTATTCAGCCAGCGCAGGAGTTCGTCTTCTTCAAACTTCACGCCCGCCTTGTCACGATACTGGTGACCTACGCGCCAGAACTCTTCGCTCATCACAATTCCTCAAATCAAAAGACGTTGTCGCCCCCGGAGCTCCCGCACCACCCCAAGAAACTCTCCGACCCCCATTAACCATGCGCGCTGGTCAGCCTGATAGGTGCTGTGCAGTGAGGTGGGCAGCACGAGTTGCAGACCCTGCCCCCGCATCTCGGCGGTCTGAATCCGCGATATGGCTGGCTCAAGAGTAAGCAGATGCTTGGTCCGGATCCGGTCCGCTTCCGCAAGGACCTGCCGCCAGCGATCCTTGCAGCTGGTCTTAACGGCAAGCATGGCCAGCTGGTCATCGGGATAACGGCGGTCGGCATAGTCGTCCTCGCCGGGGAACAAGAAGTCTGCAGCGTTTCGCTTTTCAGTCGTTGCTTCGCGCGTATAGCTGACCCCGTGGGCTTGCAGGATGGCTTCAACATGGTGACCGAACGCATAGCCCGCCCGGGATTTCCGTCGATTCTGAACGCTCAGCGAGAAGCTCAAAAACCCATCCACGTCGGCCGATCTGGCCTCCATGAACCCGGCCTCAAGACGGTCTGAGACGATCTCCCGCTCCAGATGCCGGAACAACGCCTCCTCATGCTCCATCCAGGCGATAAGCGCCCCATCAGGATCCGCCTTCGGGTCTACGCCGGCAAGGGTTTCTCGGGCAAAGGACGACAACTGCAGAGTCCCCGGAAACTGCCGTCCGAACCTGTCGATTAGCTGAGCGAAGGCGTCCGGCTCGGGTTCTTCCACCTCAATGCCAAGATCCGACAGGACGCTCCGCGCAGCCAGACCGAGTTCCATCGTATCGTCGCGCTCAAGCCTTCGGGCGACAGGCCTGACCTCGAAGAGATCGAGGCCAAACAGCCAGAGGAGCTGCTGGCCGATGGTCGAGTCCTCGGGGCTCACGAGGACCATCAGGCCGCCATCTCTTGCCTTTGCGATCACCACCTGGTCACCGGCCCGGGCCCTATGCACAACAGGCTCCGACTCCGCCGCATAGTAGAGGTGATATTCAGGGCTCCGCCCTGCCCTGCCCCGGCGGACGTCGCTCCATGTGCAAAAGGATTCCAGCCGGATGGGCTCGGCGTCTTCATCGTCTTCAAGCCAGTAGAATGTCGCCGGGAAGGTCTGCTTCTCAGCCGGCGTGCCAAGGAACGCCCGGAACCCGCTGACGCCCTGGAATTCATGCTGGTTCGACCGTTGACGATTGACCTCAACCTCGGTCAGAACCTTGGCGCCGGCACCCTCGAACAAATCAGCAAGCACGCCGAACTTCACGAGGCAGCCTCCGCTGCATGGCTGTCGGGCACTCCCTCGAGCTCAAAGCCATCACCAGTGCCATGGAGCCATTCCGACACGGCCTCCAGCACCTCATCTGCAGCGTGACGCTGCCTGCCCTTCAGAGCGCATTCCCAGACGACCCCGACGCGCCAGCCTGCCTCTCTCAGGGCCTCCGTACTGGCCCTGTCACGCACAACGTTGGCGCCGATCTTTTCGCGCCAGAACTCTTCCCGCGTGCCCGGCCATTTGAAGAGGTGGCAGTTGTGGCCGTGCCAGAAGCATCCGTGGACGAAGAGGACAGCGCGGTACTTCGGGAAGATCATATCAGGGCGTCCGGGCAGCGTCCGGTCGTGCAGTCGAAAGCGGAAACCGCGGGCGTGGAGCCCGCGGCGGATCATCATCTCAGGCTTGGTGTCAGCGCCCCGGATCGCCGCCATATTCCGGCTGCGGGTCGCCTTGTCATGAACATCAGCCAACTTTGCGTGCGGACTCCGCCTGGTTTTCCGTCAGGCTCAGGATATGCGGTCGCATGATCCGTGCAACCTCTGCGAATACCGGCACGGCGACGGAATTCCCGAACTGCTTGTAAGCCTGGGTGTCAGAAACGGGAATCCGGAATTCGTCGTCGTAGCCCATCAGACGTGCGCACTCGCGGGGTGTCAGGCGCCGTGGGTTACGACGCTTTCCCCGGCTCACCAGGATCTCAGAGCCGTCCTTGTAGTAGCGGGCCGACAGCGTGCGGGCGATGCTGTCCCCATCAACAAGGCCAAAACCAAACCCGTTGCCCTTGGCTTTATGCTTGGCCGCATAGTCGCGCAGATACCGCCAGAGGTGGCTGCTGAGGGTGTACTTGTCACTAACCACGGCGTTGCCACCAACGGTGTAGTGTCTCTCCGGTTCCTCAAGACCGTTCTCCGGGTGAAGGATGTCCCGCATGACCCGATGCCCCCGCAACGGCAGGTGCATATCATCGAACGAGAACGGGACCTCCTCACGGAAGCCCACAATGACAATCCGCTCGCGGTGCTGTGGCACAAAGTGGGCGGCATCAATGATCCGGGTCTGCAGAGTGTAGCCCAGATCATCCTCGAGCTTGCGGCGGATCACCTCAAAAGTCCGGCCCCGGTCGTGGCTCTTCAGGTTCTTGACGTTCTCTAGCAGGAAGGCTGCCGGCCGGTGGGCCATCAGGATCCGGAGGACATCGAAAAAGAGCGTGCCCTGGGTCTCATCATCAAACCCGTGAAGCCGGCCCAGCGCGTTCTTCTTTGAGACTCCGGCGATTGAAAACGGCTGACACGGGAAGCCGGCAACGAGGACATCGTGATCCGGGATCGCCGCGGCCTCGACTTCACGGATATCACCGGCGATCGGGCGGTTGTCAGGGAAGTTCGCGAGGTAGGTCTGCTGAGCGTACTTGTCCCACTCGGATGTGAAGACGCAGCGCCCCCCTGCCCCTTCCATCGCCTTGCGGAGCCCGCCGATACCCGCGAAGAGGTCGATGAACGTGAAGGACCCGCTGTCGGGCTTGCGACGGTTCTGAATCTCCAGTTCGAGGAGCCGGATCACGCCGTCCCGCGGCCGCTCTTCTCCCCGGATCCAGCGGTAGATATGACCTTCCGAGTAGTCGAGATGCTCAGCCGCCTGGGGTACCGAATAGCCTGCCTTCCGGAGAAGGATCTCGAAGTCCGTCATCACTGCTCACCACCCTGGGAATTTTTCTGACACTATGGCGGGAGCCTGCCCACCCGACAAGAACATTCTGCGGACATATGGTAGATTTTTCGTTAACGCCTACCGTATCCTGGGAAATCGACAGGTCGGGAGTTACCTTGCGGACCGGGTATGCGAGCCCGACAACTACGTGCCGGGCCCGCATTTCTCAAGGCGTTGAAGTGCCCCCGTCGGCCGCGTCTGATGTTTCGTCCGGCGGTCCCATCCCGATCCCGATCTACTCGCGTTCAGCTTGTGCCCAGAGCATTCTCTTCCGTGTGGCCTCGGCATGTACAAGCCAGGTTTCAAGGTCCATGGGCGGTGGACAGATCGGGCTACGCAGTTTCCGCGGGCCATCGCCCGGCTGATATCGCTCGCGATAGCTGTCCAGCAACTTCTTTGCCTCAAGGTCACCGGATACGGCGCGCGCCTGAAGGCGTCTGAAGATGAGCTCGTAAGTTTTCAGTTCGGTCTGCCGACCACCCTCACTGATCCAGTGCGTTTCATGAGCGACCTTTTCAACGATTGTCTTCATGTTCTGCCTGCCTTTTGGCCGGCCCTTCGGGTTTCCGCTCTTCCCTTTCCTGAACTGGCTTGCCGGGGGCGGCCGGCCTCTTCCTGTACGGGTGTCATTTACATCGTCAGCCATTCTTCATACCCCGCGTGCACGTCGTAAATCCGGTCACCTTCATCACGCCCGGCGAGATACTCCGCCTTCGCGTCCGCCAGTAGCTGCGGCGACCAGGGAGGCGCTTCGCCGCGGGCGAGCAGTATCCGCTGAACCGCCCAAGGGATCTCGGGGTACGCCGGCAGCGCAGCAGGCGCGTCCGGATCCGGTGGCCTGATCGATCCATACTTTTCGAACTCGCCGATCACGTAGCGCACGGATTTCAGCGCCCCGTTCGTACTGAGCGCCTTTTTCACCTGCTGGCGAAGCTCCAGTTCACGGCTGTCCATCGGCGCACCGTTGACCTGCACCTCGCTCTCCAGCACGGCATTCAGATCCAGAACAGCGGCGTCGGGTTTCTTCGGCCGGCCTCTCGGGTTTCCGGATTGACCCTTTTTGAACTGCGCGGATTTCGGAGGCCGGCCGTAGCCGACCTCGTGATCATCGCTGCTCTTGTCTCCCGGTCTCATTCCGCATCCTCCGCATCGTCTGTGGCGCGAACTTCAGCAACATCTTCAAAGCTCTGACCCGTCGCCTGAAGTCTTGCCTTCAGCCCGCAGACATCCCGGAGGCGCCTGACGATTACATCGCAATAGGCAGGATCGATCTCGATGCCCCGGCCAGACCGGCCGGTTTCCTCTGCAGCAATCAGCGTCGTGCCGGATCCGCAGAAGGCATCGAGAATGAGACCCTCGCGCCTTGAGCAGTCGAGGATCGCGTCGCGCACCAGCGCCGTCGGCTTGACGGTCGGATGCAGGTCCAGATCCTTCTGCTGCGCGCCAAAGCTGTTGACGCCCGGATACGTCCAGACATTTGTGCGGTAGCGGCCGTGCTTTCCGAGCTCGACGTTATTGATGTGGGCGCCGCGGCCCGACTTAAACGCAAAGACCAGTTCATGTTGCGAGCGGTAGAGCGACCCCATGCCGGCATTTGCCTTGGACCAGACGCAGAGGTTCTTCAGCTCGCTGTAGGCTTCCGCGCCAGCTTCGAGGATTTCGCGCATGTGGCGCCAGTCCATGCACTGAAAATGCAAGGAGCCGTCCGCGCTGAACTCCGCCAGATGATGGAACACACCGGAGAGGAATGAAGTGAACGCCTCCGGTGACATCTCGCCGGAGGCCATCGCAAACTCGCGGTGTTGCACCCGGCCGGATCCGCAGACATGCCCGGAGACCGGTACGTTATAGGGCGGATCGGTGAAGACCATCTGAGCGCGGGTCTCCCCCATCAGGGCCAGATAAGTATCGCGCTTCGTACTGTCGCCGCAGATCAGGCGATGACGCCCGATTTCCCAGATATCCCATGGCCGGGTGACCGAAGGTCCGTCTGAAACATCAGGCGTTTCGTCCGCGGGATCAGATCCACTGTCCGGTCCGGCAAGGGACTGATCCTGGATGATCAGGTCGATCTCGGGCAGTTCAAACCCCGTCAGCGTGAGATCGTAGTCGATCCCGAGCGCGCCGAGATCCGCGAATTCAAGCGCGAGAAGCTCCCGGTCCCATCCCGCATTCTCAGCGAGGCGGTTGTCGGCAATGACATAAGCCTGGATATCCGCGGGCGACATGTCCTCAAGGCAGATCACCGGCACTTCTTTCATGCCAAGCCTTTGCGCAGCGAGGACGCGGCCATGTCCGGCAACAAGCGTACTCCCGGAGTCAACGAGTACAGGGTTGGTGAAGCCGAAGTGCTCGATTGAGCGCATCAGCTGTCGGATCTGCGCCTCGCTGTGCGTGCGCGGATTGCGCGCGCGAGCGCTCAGGTCGTCAGGGGATCGGTAGGTTATCTTCAGATCTGCCATGGTCTGGCTCCGTTCATCAGGGGAGCCCGACACGCCAAGAAACGCCGTAGCTCCAGTTAAACTGAAACCACGCGTTCCCCATGGAATGCGATGGAACCTTCCGGATGACGCCTGCGGACCATGCCCGGCACTTTCATCCTGCGGCTGACACCTTCAGCCGTGCCCATGCACAGCCGTCAGATACAACCTCGGATATGGCTGAGTATCCCGTCCGCGCCTGCGACACAACCAGCGCGAGACCCAAACAACGCCGATAATCCGGAAACAGAGTGACACCCCAGGTTCAACAATTCTGAAATGTCAGAACCAGGTGATCTGATCCCAATGTTGGATACTAATCCGAAAGTCGCGCGACTACGCGGCTCGCTTTGAACTCTGCGCCCGACGCAGTGCATCATCGCGGCACTTCAGCAGGATCATGTCGGCGTCCTGATCTGCAACGGACTCAAAGAGCACGCCACTCCCCCGAAGGTTCAGTGCTTTCATGAACTCGCGGAAGGTCGCCTCGGTACCGTAAACATCGGGATGGCTGCGCATAGTCCGGATTATGCCTCTCAGCAGGCTTGCCCGGTTGCTGAGCATAGGCCGCTCAACAAGGTTTGACCGGATGTCCGCGGTCCGCAGCAGCTCCTTCAGAACACCTTCCTGATCCTGAGGATCTACCCGCCATGCGATGAACGCGTTCCACCAAAGCCGAGACACCGCATGGTCATCGCGATATCCGGTGCGACCACGCGCAAAGTAATGTGTCTCAACCTGACTGACGTTCTGATGATGCACGTTCCTGCGCTCTTCAGCCGCCTTTTGCTTCGCACCAGTCAGCCCGCCCAGCAGCCCGCCGGCCTCTTTAGGCTCATCCTTCAACGGCCAGCGTTTCCGTGCATATCCAAGACACTCAAAATGTGTCAGACGCGCCCACACACGCTCTTCAGTCGCAAGCGCGGGCGTCATCCCGCTGAACGCTTCGAAGACGATCATTGAATTACTGACTTCGGTATCACTGCCGCCGGACGGGTCGAGCTGACCCAGTTTCTCCGGATCCACTTCGACGGAAGAAAGCTCCATCGCCCAGCCATTATGACCGGCCTGATCCTCGAACCCTGCCTTACGATACCGGTCGAGGTTTGCCGGAACATTGGCCTTCAGATCCGCAAGAATGCTTTCGGCAAAATACTTCAGCTTAGACATTGTCCATAATCTCCGTGAATGCTCCGCCGAGCTTCTCGACCGGAGAGCCGAGAAGCCGCTGGGCACTCTCGAGAAGAGGCGCCCTTTCAATGTCGATGCCGAGATGCTCACATTTCGCCGAAAAAACCCGGTACCATGGCCTGTCTTCAAAACCGGTAGCACCCTGTCCCCGGATGCTTTCCAGAACCTCCATAACGACCGGCATGTATACGGCGCTGAGCAGCATAGGCTTGCCACCCCTGGTGCCCCGCAGCTGTTCAATGGACTTGAACAGGTCAACCGGGGCAAGGATCCGGATGGCGTCGGCCAGCAGGTCGAGTTTCAGGCGACCTTTGGGTATGTCATCGGACGGAACCAGCTCAAAGATGCTTTCGAATTTCCGGAGCTTGTCCTGCCCGATACTGAACACGATGTCATTCGCAAGGCCGATGATCTCGGACCCACGAATTGAAACCGCCGCGCCGAATTCCGGGTTCAGGCTTTCGGCTGTCCAGTTCTCCACTGGCTTCATTAGCCAGATGGCCGGCTTGACTTCTACCTTGCCGTGAAGCGCCCCCCGGTCAAAATTCCATGTACCAGTCGTGTTGTCAGCAGCCCGGAGCTCGGAGAAGAAGGTGTCCTGACACCGGATGAAAGCACCAGCCTGCGCCGACCCTTCGTCGATCAGCATCTGCACGTCCGATGATATAAGCGACAGAACATAGTCGACCTCGACATTGCCGTCTGTGGATTCACGGACCTCGGCAATCTGAAGATCAAAACTTCCGCTGAGGAAGTCGTCGTTTCCGTCGCTAAGTACCGGATGCGGGAAGTGGCTGTTCAGATCGATTTTCATCAGACCGCCCTCCGCACCGCGTAGATTTCGACCGGCCCTGTGTAGTCGTCGTCAAAGGTCACTTCGATCTCAACACGCGATCCCTGATCGACGCTCAGTTCAACGCGCCCCCCGCTGGCAGCACAGTTCGCCGGTCCGGAGGCATTGGCAATTCGGAGTTCCGTCTCGTCATAGACGCCTGTTGCGAGGAAAGTGAGCTCGATTTCTCCGGCTTCATCCGGCGTGAAGAAGACCTTTCTGACACGCGGGCTCCGCTCGACATTGCGGACAGTCGCGAGCCGGACAACCGTTTGCTGGCCCCTTGTGCCTTCACCACCTTCACCGGCTCCTGAACCGCCGCCTTTGCCGTCGGTGCCGGCACCTCCGGTGCCTTCGTCGTGGCCCGCGCCCCCTTCGTCACCCTCACTCTGCCGGGCAACTGGTTTCTTCGGCTTAGGCCTGACGCGTTTTGCAGGCGTGAATCTGATCGTTTCCGGGTCATCTTCTGCCGAAGGTACTTTGGCCTCTTCGCTGCCGGCATCTGCAAAGAACTCCCCGAGTTCATCGAGCCTGACCGCATCACCACCGGTGATTTCAGCGTTTTCCCGGATCAGAGCGCGGATCTCATGAATGAGCCGCTTCATTGCCCGCGTGACTTTCTTCTGCTTCGCGGGGTCATCGAGGCGTCCCGCCGAGAAAGCGTTGTGCTGCGGATTCTCCAGTGACTTCAGAACCTTGCTGGCCTCATCATCAGCTGGCTCGACAAGCATTATGAAGTCTCTTGCACCAGGAAACCTGGCAAACTTGTCCCCGAAGTGCTCGAGCGACTGAGCAATCAGCATACCGTTCCGAACGACAGCAACGCGCTTAGGCATACCTTCTTCTACAAGAATCTTTGCTCTGAACTCACCCAGATCATCGACCCGGAACCGCTTTGTCACGGCCTCCTCCGATTTGCGACACCGGTAGAGCTGACGGGCAAGCCGGATGTCATCGCCATGCGACGCTTCTTCCCCGGCTTCCTCGATGGCTGCGTCGTCAAGCAAGTCGGCCAGCGTCTCGCCATTGACCGTGCGCGAACCATCTCCGATCTCGAATTCAATGTCGCCGTCATCGACGGCAGCAAAGAAGTTCGACAGAAGCGGGACAGTCATACGGTCGATCCAGTCTTCCCGCCCCCGGAACCCGACAGAAAACACAGATGTCCCTTTGGCGTCGCGGCGGAGCCACTCCGGGACCAGTGCCGGGTCTTCGACCGCCATAAAGTGCTTCGGATGGCCCCAGTATCCTTTGGCGGTCCGCTCAACACCGCCAGCATCGCGGTGTGAAACGAGCTGAACTTTTCCCTGCAATGCGAACTTCGGCCCATCCGCAGCGTCATAGAGCGTCGAATAAAAGACGGTCCGGAGATCGGAGACTGCGAAGGTCGCATTCTTCCCGATCCCGAACGAGCCGCCCGATGTCTCGGTCGATTTGTTGCTCTTGCCGGAACTCTTCACAAGGGCATGGAACTTCGAGCCGTTGTCATTCGGCGGCCCCTCCAGTCCTGTTGTGTTGTAATCCGCAATTTCGAGGACCGGGATGATCTCCCTGGAGACCACTTCATTAGCATTTTCAAAATAGTCCCTGTCTTTCTCGCTACCCGTCGCACGGGCGGCCCTAAGGCATGACGCGATGGTTTCCCTCAGCTTTTCGATGCCGGGTATCTCTTTTGCCCGCACCTTGTGTTCGCGAAGCACCATCCGCACCGGACGTCCGGCTGCTGCATCAAGAGTATTCTGGCCGGCCTCGCGGCTGCAGCTGACAAACGGCGTGTCCCGAAAAGTCTCGATGCCGGCGTGTCCCAGACCCTCAACTTCACCCGCCTGGTTCTCCAGAAACTCAAGACCTACTTCACTCATTTCAATCAATCCCTGCTTCAGCCAATCCGAAAACCATCGTCAACGCTCTTGTCGCCTCGTGAAAAGCGCCCCTTTGCAGTGTCGAGCTCCCTCTGCAGCGTCCGAAAAATCTTGCGTATGTCCTCATCCGTGAACTCGTAGGCCGAGCGGTTCGAAAGATTACCGATCAACCTGAGGTCTTTGATGGCCCGGTTCACCCTGCTCTCCGCCAGCTCAATGAACTTGCCTCTCTTGTCTCGCCCCGCCATGCCAGACTCCTCCACATGCCAAGCCAGTGAGTAATATGACGCTCTGAACCCAAATATTCAATCCTTGTTTGCAACATTTTTGAAATGTTACCTCTTTTGGCATGAATATTTTCTCAAAAATCAAGCAGCAACCTACTGTTTTTGCTTACCTTCTACGGGGTTCAAGTCGTGGGATTGCGCCCCTGAAAATTGGGCGGCGAAAAGGACTTCTTGAAAGAAGGAGGGTCAGCCTTCAGCCGATACATCAGGCCGGGTTGCCAGTGCATTCCGCGGCGGCTCTGTTTGTCATGTCTTCATAACCGCCGTTTTCGTTTTCACGGCCGCAACCTGACGTTGGCTGCGTTCAGTTTAGAGGGCAGAGAATCGAACGAGGCTGCCCTCCCCCAAAAGCCGGGAGTTTGTGTCGAATCGCCGTCTTCGATAGCCTCAAACAGCAGGCATTGGGAAATGGCCTGCGAAGAACTGCTTCGTATTTGGGAGGACGCGATGCCGGTTCAAACGGACAAGAACGGTGACGAGAAAGCAGTGCCAGGGGCCGACACCCGGTCAGAGGCCAGCGATCCGGATACTCATGTTCCGGAGTGGGCGGAAGACATCGAACATACACTGCGGCGATTGCTCAGCGAACGGCAAAAGAAACGTGACAAAGACCCCGGTCTCTATCTCTGAGACATCGGGTCTATGGTGTTATTCGGACAGTGACGGGTTACCCGCGACGCCGAGTCAGCCTGGCCTCCAGGCAACCATCCGAGTGTTTCTCCTGATTACTGCTTCGGTTTGCTTTTCAGCCTGAGACGAGGACACGCCCTTCTTTGCTCTGCAGAAGTCGCCCTGACAGTCTCAGGTCATTAGTCGGCGTCGCAACTTCTCGTCGGGGATGGTGCACATGTCGGACTTGCCGAAGCGATACCGATTTTGCGCAATCCGGCGGTACAGCCATTCGCGCATCCCACGTGGAAGGATGCGCAGTAAGGTGGCGAGCCTTCCCGCACCCCCAAGCCGCTCGCCAATCCGGATGATTGCTTCCATGCCGGACCACGCATGGCCATCTTCGAGGAAGAGCCATGTCTCGGGATCGGTTGGATCCAGTCCGTAGTGACGCACGAGCGCGTCGCCAGTCCCTGACTGGACCGGGCAGATGCGGAACATCTCCATATGATCAAGCCGCGCGATCGTGCGGGCACCCCAGGAGCAGAGTGCGCAGTTCCCGTCCATGACCGCTATCTGACCGCTGTCGTCGAAGGCCGGAACACCTGGATCGTCTCGGTACGAATAGGCCCCTTTGTCCAGAATTGCTGCCATGCTGTCCTCCAGGGGAGCTGAAATCCCAGCATGCCCCGTTCACGCGCGCAGGCCAACCGCTGCCACGCGACCGGCCCGCTCAATTGCGTGCGCCGAGGATGGGGACAGTCATGCCAGAAAGCGCACCTATAGACGGGACACGAGTTTCTCACTCAGAATGCACACCGACGCCTCAATCGTTCTCGCACGGTCCTGGGGCAGCTTCTTCTTCGTCTGTGGCGGCCTCTTCATCCTGACTGGCTTACCTCGAAGGGTCATGCAGCAAGCGGAGGAGAAATACTCATTAGTTTAGGGCTTCTTATCGCCCACTCGTCACGTAAGGCTGACATACAGGTGGCTTTCGATAGCCTTGCCTGCCCTAACCGAGGCTGTCAGAAGTCGCCAGCACATCCCCGGAGTAGGCGTCCATCAGCTCTGCCCCGAACTCCTCGGCGCCCTCGCTTCGGAGGTCCGTTATGTGGGAGATGGCATCTTCCCTTACCTGCCGGCTGGGATAAATGGTCACAATGGCAAATCGATCAAGCTCGATACTTGCCAGCGTCGAATGCTCGGCGCCAAGCTTCAGAAGCCCTGGAAAGTATTTTTCACGCATCAACTGGCTTACGTGCTCAAGACTTTCCGCTTCGGTTGTCATGCGCCATGTCGTGATCGATATGAAGCTCATCGCTGCCACCTCCCGGACTGACTATAGCAGGGATGGCCGCAGGCACCGTCATAATTGTCTGCGCCGCAGTACTGGGCCTATCGAAATGCACCACTTCAAATAATAGCCCTTACGCGTGAGGTGCATGGCGCTTTCAACAAGCTAGTTCATGCGATTACCCGATCCGCAATGGCGGTTTTCGCTCGCTGTGAAGAAGCGAGTGCGAAGCTCTAATCCCAATGTTCCTGCAGCAAAGCGGCACCGGTCTTTCCTGCCTCGAGAGCCCGGTGCGCGTTTTCCGGGCTTTCTGCCAGGCGCGCCAGGGTGATCGAGCCCATCAGCAGAGCCATAACAGCAAGACCTTTTGTTTTGTCGTCATCGTCGGAATACAGCAACACTTCAGCCATTCTTATTGCCGCTTCGGCGCCTTCATGCAGAGGTGCCTGACCCGCCCGCGCAAGTTCAGCACCGAGGGAAGCGAGAGGGCAGCCTTTCCCCAATTCCTTCAGGTGCGCTTCCGAGAGATAGTCCGCGATGTAAGCGTCTCTCTCCACTGCTCTGCCCTCAGGTGTTTCTTCCTCTTCAATTCTGGAGACAACGTCATCAACCGCATGACGAAAGGCGGCTGCCACAAGTTCTTCTTTCGAACCGAAGTGGCGGTAAAAGCCACCGTGGGTCATTCCGGCCGCGTTCATCACGTCGGCGACGCTGGTTCCTTCGATTCCGTTTTCTCTGAACAGGCGCGCCGCAGCGTCCAGGATCCGCCTGTGACTGCGCTGCTTATCTGCTTCCGACATCCTGGGCATGACGATCTTTCAAAATAGCGGGTTGACATTAAAGATGATGGATAGCATCTATAATTTAAGATTACAAACATCATCTAAAGGATCAGGATATGTCCACCCGACCCAAAGTCCTCGTCACCAGTGCAGGCGGGAAGACCGGCCTGCACACGACGCTCCAACTCCGTGAGAAGGGTTTTCCGGTACGTGCTTTCGTCCGACGGCAAGATCATCGGTCAGAAATTCTGAAACGGGCCGGTGCCGAGATTTTTGTTGGAGATCAATACTCCCTTGGGGACATGCGCGCGGCAATGCAGGGTGTTCAGCGCGCCTACCAATGCGCCCCGACGGCGCCGAACGGACTATACTTCAATGCCGTCTTCACAGCTGCCGCCTTTGAGGCGCGCCTCGAGCACGTCGTGACCCTGAGCCAGTGGCTGTCCAGCGCAAACCATCCCTCGCTCTTCACCCGTGAGGTCTATCTCAGTGATATTCTGATAGGCATGCGCAAGGAGATGTCGGTGACGACAGTGAACCCCGGCTGGTTCGCTGACAATTACCTGATGGTCCTCGATATGGCGGCGCATCTGGGCGTCTTTACAATGCCATTGGGTCCTGGAAACGTGAAAAAGAACGCAGCGCCTTCAAACGAGGACATTGCGCGTGTCGTCACGGCTTCGCTGATCGATCCGGCCTCCCATGCAGGCCAAACCTATCGCCCGACCGGGCCCGAATTGCTGTCACCAGACGACATCGCGCGAGCGATGGGACGCGCCCTTGGAAGACGTGTACGCTACATCGATATATCGGAGCGCATGATGGTTAAGGCCCTGAAGGCGCTGCCTCCATCAAACTACTCGGTGGCCGCGGTCACACAACTGGCCCTCTATGCTGACGAATACCGGCGAGGGGCTTTCGCGGTCAATGCACCCACTGACCATGTAGAAGGTGTCGGTGGCGAGCAGCCGGAAGCCTTGGAAAACGTCATACGCCGCACCGTGTCTTCTCGTCCGGATCTCACCAGGAGCCCTGCGCGCAGTCTGGGCGCTATCGCCGGGTTTCTCAGGATCCTTGCCACGCGTCCTTTCAATCTCAGGGGCGCCGAAAAAGCGCGCGACTACGTAAGGCCGCAGACTCCCGTTTTCTCACAGGACGACCCGGCCTGGCTCGCAAGTCACCATCCGGAGAAGCCTCGCGTCGCGAAAGTGTTGGCAGCCTGACACACGTCCCTTTCCACGACCTTAAAGCGGAGCAATCCTATGAACGTTCAGAACGACCTGATCGCGCGCAACAGCAAATTTGCCGCGACATTTGACAAGCCGGACATGCCGGTCCTTCCCCGGTTGCGAACCGTGCTTCTGGCCTGCGCCGATGCGCGTGTCGACCCGGCCCATATTCTGGGCCTCGACCTCGGCGAAGTGATCGTGATCCGTAATACCGGAGGGCGGGTCACTCGATCTGTGATCGAAGAACTCGCCACGTTGTCTGTGCTGGCGAACATCCTGACCGAAGGTCGGGAGCTGGGCTTCAATGTCATCCTGATGCAGCACACGCAATGCGGTGCCCAGCGCCTGGCAAACCCTGAGCTACAGGCGCATTTGAAAGATAGTCTTGGCATTGATGTCTCTGACTATGCGATTACGGACCAGGCGAGCGATCTCATGATTGATGTCTGCCGCCTTGTCACAGCAAGTGAGATCCCCGATGCCGTAACCGTTTCAGCCCTGCTCTACGATGTTGTCACAGGAGTTGCTCAAGAAATCGCGTCGGTGAAATCGCTCGGAGAGTGGCGTTCTGACCCTGTGACGCCCGGAATAGATAAAGCAAGCTGAGTTTATCCAGAGCCCGGTTGCGGCTCATAAGACAGCACATTTTGGAGCGCACGATGACGACAGAGACCTACATTCTGACCAAGGATGAGATTGAAGAATTCGAAGGAACAAAGAAGACTCATTTCCTGAATCCCAATGCAAAGAGAGTGAACAAGTCACTTGGCGACATGACCGGCCTGACCGGATTTGGCTTTCATATCATCGAGGTGGAGCCTGGACATGAGACCACGGAACATCACCGCCATTACCATGAAGATGAATGCGTTTTTGTGCTTTCGGGTAACGCTACCGCGTTACTGGGCGATGACGAGCACTCAATTGGGCCCGGCGACTTCATCGGCTACCGGAAGGGAGGTGTTGCGCATTCGATAAGGAACACCGGCGAGGAAGTGCTACGATGCATTGTGGTCGGCGAACGGCTTTCTCACGACGTCGGTGATTATCCAAGGCAGGGCAAGCGTATCTTCAGGAATGTGGGAGTTCCCTGGAACCTTGTCGATCTGAAGAACGTGCAGGAGGTTGGTGGCAGCGTCGGAAAGAAGTAGTAGCCTATGTCCTGACGATATGGCCCGGGTTCGGGACAGCTATTCCGGGTCGGTTGCAAGATCCACTTTCCAGCCTTCACTGAGATCGATGTGGCGAACTGAACACTCATCAATCAGGGCATCATAGCCTGGGGGCAGGAATGAGGTTTGCCATGCTTCACCGAAACGTGCTTTCAGTGCGCTGAGGTCTTTCCAGACCGAAGCGAAAACGACGCAATCTTTGTCTGAAGCCACTCCTTCGCCGAAGAAGCACCCCTGGTTTCCTAACTCTGCTGCGAGCGCAACTTTCGACAGCAGCCCTGGCTCCTGATGCTTCAGGATTGCGATGATCTGCTCTTCGCTGAACCTTGATCTCCTCATTCTGTCCGTCTGCTTGTTTTTAAACGGACTCTACCCCTAACTGTAGGAGGAAACGGGTCTCAGGTCACACTCAGCGCCCTTCAGATGACGGCCAGTTCGTAGCGCGCAATCTCTTCATGCCGCGCTCCCCGTGGCATGAGAGTTGACTGAAACAAGGAGAAGCCTGCCACCTCAAAAGCCGACCCCCGGTACCCCGCGTTTGACACGAGGTAGTCCCGCACCTTGTCGAGCTCGATTGCAGACAGGCTCTTTGGCAAACGCGCAAGCGTGACATGTGGCCGGAACCGGCGCTTCGGAAACTTGAGGCCCACGGCGCGCAGGGACCGGGTTACTCTCCGCTCGAGCTCAACAAGCTCCGGACATTGCGCAAAGTCCGCGAAAACCACCTGCAGTGAACGACTTCCAAAGCTGCCAACCCCGGAAATCCGGAGGGTGAAGGCACGTGCGCGTACACCCTGGAGAGCCGCGTGCGCCTCTTCGACAGCTTCTTCGGGCTGCTCGTCCAGAAAGCAAAGGGTCAGGTGAAGGTTTTCCTCAGGGACAGGCCGGCCGACCGTCAGGGAGCTCTGCAGGACGATTAACTCATCGCGAACATGCTCCGGAAGATCGATCGCTAAAAATACTCTCATCTGCGCCCTACCAGGGGAGCTCATAGCCCTCAGCATGCCAGAAGTGACCACTTGTCTCGAGAGTGAGTTCGTCCATGCGCTCGATAAGCCCGCTTGCGGCCCTGACTGGATCAATCCCATTCCCACCTGTCATGGTTGTAGCCACCATACCGGGGTGCAGAAGCGCAACCGCGATGCCTCGTGGCTTCAGCTCATGCGCCAGGTTCATGCCGATCTGGTTCACGGCAGACTTTGAGGCACGATAGCCATAGTACCCGCCCGATCCATTGTCCTCGATCGAGCCAACCCGGCTCGAGACAATGCCCACTTTGCCGCCATCGGCGATGTTGTCGGCCAGTGCTTCGGTGACCCGGAGCGGTCCAAGGGAATTGACCCGAAACTGAAGGACCATGTCTTCGTAGTCGAGGTTGCCGAAGCTGTCGCCATGCAGAATGCCGGCATTGTTCAGCAACACGTCGATCTTCTCATCCCCGAGTTCGGACTTCAGCCGAGCCACTGAATGGGCCTCGCTGACGTCGATATCCTCAATGATCCTGAGCCCAAGATCCCGAAGCTCAGAGCTGGCGCTGCGGCAAACGGCGATCACCTCGTCACCTCGCGCGGCAAGCTGGGCAGAAATCTGAAGACCTATGCCTTTGTTGGCCCCTGTGACGAGATACGTAGTCATCTTATCCTCCTGCGGTTAGCCCGGCCTAAAACCACTGACCGCGACGATACGTTGGTCGCCCGGCATTTCTGACCTAGTAAAAGCCTACTTCCCGTATGTCGATCCTGGCCTCATGGTCGCGGCCATAGGCAACGATTGCGATTGATCTGACGCTGTCTGCGTGTGGGACGGTGCGGAGAAGCCGACCGGACGCCCTGAAACTGTCGAACGGCAGACGCACTTCGCCCCAATCTCCCCGGACTTCGAAACCAGCCTGATAGTATTGCCAGGGGAGCATTGTGCCGCCAGTGCGGAGATGGACGAAATACGTCTGGTCATTCCCGCGTACAATGAGCCGAACGCCCGTCGCGTCTTCAGGCGCTCCGTCGGGTAGGTCCATACGCATCTGAATGAACCCGCCGTTGTTCTCCGTGCTCACGGCGCCAGTCATACGAGCGTAGGTCTGGTCGCCTTCTTTGAGAAACGCGACCTCGCCAGTGGAGACACCGCCCATCACGCCATCAGTAAAGAAGCGCCACCGGGTCTCAGGTTGCAGCTCAAAGTTTTCGATCATGATGGCCTCGGCCATGGCAGAGCTTGGCGGCAGGATCAGAAGGAACACTATCAGTGCCTGTCTGAGGATACATCGCACCCGACTTCTCCCTGTCTACGTTCGCCTTCGGCGCAAATTGAACCCGGGAGAGACGGCGCCGTACGGGTGGGCCCCCGCGATACCATGAAACCTTCATACCGATGCGTCAGAGCCTGCCCGACTCACCGATACTGAATCTCTCCGTCCTTCTTGTTTCAGAGCGGGACATCGTCATAGCTGCGGGCAAACACAGACTTCGACGATGAGAGAATTCCGTTCATCGCACCAGACATCAACCCGAGGTTGCGACTCGCCTCGGCAGAGTATTGCTCGAAAGCGGTCCTGTAGTACCTGGCCTGCACCTGCATCACCTCCGCTGGAGTTCGGCACCCAAGAAACGCCTGGTATGTCTTAAGGTCCTCTCCCAGGCGCTGAAGGACAAAACGTCCGCTCTGGCTAAAGGCATTCAGAAAAACCTCAGCTGAAGCGGGAGAAAGTGCTGAGATCCTCTGATGCGGAGACGCAGTGTCCCCTGACATCAACTTCGAATTCTTACTCTCTGCCTTCATGAATTTTTCTCCAGTTTACTGTGCGGACCGCCACCTACGACTCTCCGATCTTTTCATCAGACTACTGCCGGACGAAACGAACCATGACACTGATCAAAGTGCGGCAACTGCATTGCCCCGGGAGCGCCTTGCCGCACTGATCGGGTCTTGCAGCCTGGTCGCCCGGGCCTGCCATTTCTCTCACTCCGGTCTCGACGGCGCGCCATCTGGAGATAGGTTCGGGCCATGCGATGGTTCTTCCTTCTCCCGGCTCTTCTGCCCTGCGCGGCTCATGCGAATGACTGGGATGCGCTCTCGGAACCGGACGCGATCGCAATCATGCGTCATGCGCTGGCGCCCGGGACCGGTGATCCGCCGGACCTGACGATCGGAGACTGCTCAACCCAGCGCAATCTCGACGAGCGCGGCCGCGCACAGGCCAGAGCCATAGGTGATGCGTTTCGGGAACGTGGCATCGTGTTTGACAGGGTCCTGACCAGTCAGTGGTGCCGCACGCGCGAAACCGCCGAGCTTCTCGACCTGGGGCCGGTCGTCGAAGCACCGACTCTCAACTCTTTCTTCCGCGATTTCTCAACGCGAGACCAGCAGACCGCGGAAACACGCGAACTGATTTCCGGATCAGAGGGCCGTCTCATGCTGGTCACCCATCAGGTGAATATCTCGGCTCTGACCGGCCAAGGCACACGATCCGGAGAGGTCTTAGTCATCCGCTTGTCTGGCGAGGGAGCAGAGGTCCTCGGCAGCATCCTGATCCAGCCTTAGGTCTGCCAAGACCTGCACATTGCGGTCACGAGCAGTGACCCGGTCCAAGATAGGCGTGCAGGTCGTGCCCAGTGGGCATTTTACATAACGGCCCTTATCGAGTGCTCACGGGCCGAAAGCGGACATTGGTTGTTGTTAGGTTGAATGACCGCAACGCGGACTTTGCTGCCATTGATCGCTTGCTACCTGAGCATTCCGCGCACCGGCAAAGAAAAGGATCGGATGGGCTTGTCGAGCCTCAAGGCAGCGCGCGACGTGCTACGCCCTGGCGTGCATGGTAGGATGCCGGAATAGAGACCATGCGATCGAACGGCCCCTTATGGACATCGCCTTACTTCTAGTGACCTTCGGCATCCTCTTCCTTGCAGGGCTGGTGGCAGATCAGCTTGGAAGTGTTACGAGACTGCCGCGCGTTACGATGCTGCTTTTGTTGGGCCTACTTGTGGGTAATGCGGGCCTCGGGTTGGTTCCGAATGAGGTCACGGCGTGGTTTGACGAACTGTCGATTCTCGCACTGACGATGGTGGCCTTTTTGCTGGGTGGATCGCTTACGAAGGCGAACCTTGCAAGTCACGGCCGGGCAATCATCACGATTTCGCTTTCTGTCGTTGCCTGCACACTGGTTGTTGTGACCCTCGGTATGACGGCTGCGGGATTGGCAGTGGGCTTCTCGCTTCTGCTTGCGGCAGTCGCGACAGCGACCGCACCCGCTGCAATGACTGATGTCATCCGCCAATCGGGGACTCAGAACAACTTCACCGACACCCTAAAGGGCATAGTTGCGATCGACGATGCTTGGGGCCTGATCGTCTTTAGTCTGGTCCTAGCATTGGTCAGTCACACGAACGGCTGGACGGAACTGCTTGCCGGGGCAGCTTGGGATCTAGGCGGCGCAGTGCTGCTTGGTTGCGCTTTGGGTATTCCGTCAGCCTTCCTATCAGGACGCCTGAAACCGGGCGAACCGATGCAGGCAGAGGCAATTGGCATCGTTTTCCTTGCCGCTGGTCTCGCCCTTTGGCTGCAAGTCTCGTTCTTGGTCACGGGCATCGTTGCGGGCGCAATAGTCGCGAACTTTGCACGCCATCATGAACGAGCGTTCCACGAGATCGAGCACATTCAGTGGCCATTCATGATCCTATTCTTCGTTCTTGCTGGGGCAACGCTTGAGGTTGCGGCTCTTCAAGTTATGGGTTGGGCCGGGCTGCTGTTCATCCTGCTTCGAAGCGCATCGCGCTTGATAGGCGGCTATCTCGGCGCCCGGTTGGCAACATTACCCACATCCCAGGCGGCCTGGTATGGTCCGGCTTTGCTTCCTCAGGCGGGCGTCGCCATCGGCATGGCGCTTGTAGCGGGCGAGCAATTCCCAGAATGGGCGCCGGCAATCATGGCGTTCACCATTTCGAGCACTGTGGTATTCGAACTCGTTGGGCCGCCGATGACGATGTACGCGATACAACGGACAGCTGCGCGCAATCGAGGATAGCGAATGGTCCCCCTAGAGCTCTTACTGGTCATCTGAGCAAAAGAAGTCCGATGACGGCCATGCGGGACAGACCTGCCTATAAAGATCGGGCGTTCAGCAAGCGTTGGCCTTCCGAAGACCTCTCAGATATAGCGAGACAATCGAGGCAAAGGGGTTCGAGCATATGCGGCGTCTGATGGCATGGGTAGGGGCCATGGTCTTCATTGCTCTGGCGGGATCGGCAGCGGCTGCACTCTGGGGACCTGTTGCCCAAATCGATCTCTCAACCCGTTTTGATGCTTCAAAGATAGGCGCGGACTTGGATATCTGGTTGGAGCAACAGGAAAGGGAGTTTCCCGACTTAGTGCCTCGCACGGAAAAAAGGGTGATGTGGGCTGGAACGAAAGGGGAAAAAACGCGGGTTGCCGTGGTCTACCTTCACGGTTTCTCCGGCAGTGCGGTTGATATCGCGCCCGTTCCAAAACTAGTGGCCGAGGAGCTAGGAGCAAATCTTTTCTACACGCGGTTGACCGGCCACGGTCTCAACGGCGCAGCCTTGGGTGCGGCGAAGCCTGAGCACTGGATCCATGACACAGCTGAGGCGCTCGCGATAGGAAGGAGGTTGGGTGACCATGTCCTGGTAATAGCGACGTCGATGGGCGGAACACTCGCGACAATCGCCGCTGCAGACCCAGAACTTTCGCGTGATATTGCCGGACTTGTACTGATCTCGCCAAATTTTCGGATGAAGCCAATGCGGGCGCGAGTGTTTGACCTCGGCTATGCCCCAATCTGGGCGCCATGGTTGCTAGGATCAGAATACAGCCGAGCTCCAACCTCGGAGGGCCATGCAACCTATTGGACAAATACCTATCCGATCTCCGCAGTGTTCCAAGTTGCGGCGTTAACACGTGCGGCGGAAACGCTTGATCTAGCAAAGGTCGAATTCCCGCTTCTGGTTCTATACTCACCTGACGATCAGGTCGCAGATGCTGCTCGGACAGTCTCTTTCCTGCAAGATTGGGGAGGAACCGCTCGATGGGAGCAGCTACATATGTCGGACCAAGATGATCCGCGTTCGCACATGATTACGGGCGACATTCGCAGCCCGTCCCAAACGCTGCCCACCTTGGAGATCATATTGGATTGGGAGAAAACTTGGGGAAGTGGCACTGGCTCAATCCACGAAGGAACTAAGTAGTCGATTGCTATTTAAGCGGACCACAGCTTGGGTTCCACTTCGGGCTCGATGCGGCCGTTCGCTGCGCCCCAGATGAACGACCGGATTGTGGACAAGCATGCGATCGCGAACCGTTGCTTGCTCCGATATTCCTCAAGCTCGACTTACGCCTGGCAGCACGCAAAGCATCTCATAAAGCAGGTTCGCCGCGATCAGTGCAGTGTTGCCCGTCGGATCGTAGGGGGGCGAGACCTCGACGAGGTCACATCCGACAAGGTTCAGCCCCGCGCAGCCCCGTACGATCTCGAGAGCCTGCCACGTGGTCAGCCCACCGGGCTCAACTGTTCCCGTTCCTGGAGCGAAGGCTGGATCCAGACTGTCGATATCAAAGGACAAGTAGACCGGGGCATCGCCCACCCGCTCGCGGATCTCTTCCATCAACGGCACCAGCGAACGATGCCAGCAGGATTCCGCCTGCACTACGGTCCAACCCTGTGACCGGCCCCAATCGAAATCTTCGGGCGCGTAGCCTGTTCCTCGCAGACCGATCT
Organism: Ovoidimarina sediminis; assembly: GCF_032586175.1. Classification (NCBI taxonomy): domain Bacteria; kingdom Pseudomonadati; phylum Pseudomonadota; class Alphaproteobacteria; order Rhodobacterales; family Roseobacteraceae; genus Ovoidimarina; species Ovoidimarina sediminis. Next base: position 7,963 of record NZ_JAWHTE010000027.1, on the reverse strand, counting down.
GCGTGACCCGATCGTTGATCAGGCATTCTTCCTCCCAGGCCCTCCGGAACGGGCAGCCGTGGGCCACGGTTTCGCCAAACATGTGCTCGTTGATATCGGCATGCGCGTCCACGTGGATCAGAGCCACCGGTCCGTGGCGTTCCTTTATCGCTCTCAGGATTGGCCAGGTCAGAGTGTGATCTCCGCCGAGGGTGAGCGGAATGGCGCCATGCGCCAGGATCGCGCGGTAGTGTTCCGCTATGATCTCCACACTCTTCTTCAGATCGAAGGTATTTATCGGAACATCCCCGATATCGGCCACCTGCAGGCAGTCGAACGGCGCCGCCCCTGTCGCCATATTGTATGGGCGAAGCATCCGGCTCTCGTCCCGGATCTGGCGGGGCCCGAGCCGGGTGCCCGGCCTGTTCGAGGTGCCGATATCCATAGGCACCCCAACGAAGCAGGCGTCGAGACCCTCCGCCGTTTCCTGGCTTGGCAGGCGCATCATCGTAACCGGGCCGCCGAAGCGCGGCATCTCGTTGCCGCCAAGCGGCTGGTTCAGTCGGGTCATCGTGTTGTCTCCGTTTCGATCAGCCGGGCAAGCGGGCCGATCTGTTTCGCAATGCCGGACCGGAGGGCCTCAAGCGTCATGGCGTCATCCTTCACGAATTCGATGAACATCTGATTCAAGGCGCTGAAGATAATCTGCCCCAGCGCGTTCGCATCGACGTCGTCACGCACTTCTCCCCGCGCAATCAGCGAACGGATCAGATCCGTGACCTGCACGGCGAGCCGGCGGTCGAGTTCCGTGTAGCGGCGCCCGTTTGGCGTGCCCGGCGCTTCGATCGACAAGGCCATGGCGCTGCGCCACATCTCCTTTGACAGGTATTCCAGCGAATGATCGTAATAGCCAAAGATCAGCGCGAGAAGCGCCTCACATACGCCGTCGGGGGGATCCGTCACGACCGCCGCGCCGGATGCCAGTACTTCCTCCACCTCCATCGCCACAACCGCGATCAGGATATCGCCCTTGGTCCGGTAGTAGTTGTAGACCGTGCCGACCGACACTTCAGCCATTTCGGCCAGATCTTCGATCCGCACGGAATGATATCCGTCTGCCCGAAATTGCGTCACTGCTGCTCGTAAAATACGCCGTTCCCGGTCGGCTTTTTGTCTTTCTCGCAGTCCGGCCATGGCGTTCCGTTGGTTTTTGCGGGCATCGTCCTAGAAATTAGAGTTGACGACAAACATGAACGAGTTCAACTTTTTTGTTAAGAGCTGCGATGAACCGCGGCCCACACCAACCGGGAGACCCAGATGACACGCATTCCTACCCTTTTGTTCACCACAACCGCGCTCGGCTCGCTTGCAAGCGCCGCCCTTGCCGAAGGCGAGCTGAACGCACTTGTCTGGTGCGACCATACCGACCCGGCCCTGATCGAGCCTTTCGAGGCCGCCCACGACGTAAAGGTGAACCTGCGCGAGTACGAAGGGACCGGAGCCGCGCTCGCACTTCTCGAGCAGTCACGCCCGGGCGACTGGGACGTCCTCGTAATCGACGGCATCGACGTGTTTCGCGCAGTTGAGGCCGGCATTCTCGCGCCGTTGCCCGACGACGAACTTCCGACCGCCGATTTCTTCCCCGAAGTCGTAATGGCAGAGAACAATAGCATCGACGGTACGACCTACGCGGTGACCGAGAAATTTGGCTACAACACGATCTCCTACAACGCCGATAAGGTCGATCCCGCAGACATGGAAAGCCTCGCCACGGTCTGGTCCGAGAAGTATGACGGTCGCATCTCAATCTATGACTACTACCTTCCCGTCATGGGTCTTGCAGCAATCGCCGGTGGGATTCCGACCGCCGAGATCGGCGGAGACGACCTCGAGGCGATCGGCGGCACCTTGTCCACCATGCGCTCCCGCGCGGCCTCGGTCGCTGGAGTGGTGGCGGCGCAGACGGCGCTGGCGACTGGCGAAGTCGACATCGTGGTAGGCGGCGGCGAATGGCTGACCGCCGTGCTGGCTGGCGAACAGCCCGAGCTTACCTGGACAATCCCCCAGGAGGGCGCGGTGCGCTGGGCACAGTCGATCGGAGTCGTCGCGGGCAGTGAGAACCCGGATCTGGCTCTTGAGTTCGTGAAATACATCGTCAGCCCTGAGGGTCAGGCACGTCTTGCAACATCCTCGTGCTTCTGGGGCATGCCGGCAAACGCGAAGGCGGGCGATGTGCTGAGTGACGAGCAGAAGTCCATCCTGCGTTGGGACGAACAGGCCGACTACCTTGCGCGCACGCAACTTTACCCGGCACCGGATGCCGACCTCGACATCGAGATGCAGGATCTCTGGCTCGAAACCCTGCAGCAGTGACGGCACGCGAAGAAACCCGGAAGGGCTGGGGCTTTGTCGCCCCGGCCCTTCTCTGGACGCTTGCCTTCTTCATCCTGCCGTTTCTCGTCATGGGGGCCATGAGCCTCGCAACGCTTGAGGGCAGGACGCTGGTCTGGGGCGTGTCCTTCTCGAATTACGCGGAGCTGGCCGAGAAGGCATACCTGTGGCGCGCGATCGTCGTGTCACTGGAGATTACCCTGACGGTGACGGCGGTTTCCGTCGTGCTTGCCTATCCGCTTGCGTGGATTATCGCCTTCCGCGTACCGCCACGCTGGCAGAGGCTGGCACTCCTTCTGGCCATTTTGCCGTTCTGGACCTCGTATGTCGTGCGCTCCTACGCATGGCTGCTTGTCCTCGCCCGCGAAGGCATAGTGAACCAGGCCCTGGTTGGCGCGGGGCTGATCGCCGAGCCCATAACGCTCGCCAACACCCGTTTTGCCACGGTCACAGGCTTCGTCCATTTCTTTGTGATGCTGCTCACGCTGACGATCTATGCGAACCTCATCCAGCTTTCCCCAAACTACCGGCGCGCGGCGCAAGACCTTGGGGCCTCGGCATTCCAGACATTCCGCCACGTGGTGCTCCCACTTACGCTACCGGGGATTGTGACGGGTGCCTTCCTGACCTTCGTCCTGTGCATCGGCGACTACGTGACGCCGCAGATCCTGGGCGGAAACACAGAGCTGACCGTGCCACAGGTTATCATGGTGCAACTCGGGCGCCGCGCGGATTTCCCGCTGGCCTCGGCGCTGGCCATCGTGCTGATGGGGATTGTGACGCTGGCCTATCTCGTATCCGCCCGCTGGCTGAGGCTTGACCGGCTATGATGCGCGCCCTGCCCTGGCTTTACCTCGTCGCCGCCTTCGTCTTCATCTACCTGCCCGTGGGCACGCTCGTCCTGTTCTCTCTACAGGACGGCAACCTGCCAGTTCCGCCCTTCAACGGCCCGTCGCTGCGCTGGTACGCCGATATCCTGGCCGACGACGACCTGACAGGAGCACTTGGAAATTCGCTTATCGTGGCCTTCGGGTCTTCGGCGGCAGCGGTCACTTTAGGGTTTCTCGCGGCCTATGGCCTCGCGAGACATGTTCTGCCGGGATCGGCACTGATCCGGGGGCTTCTGATCGCGCCGCTTACAGTCAGTTACCTGATCGTCGGGCTCGGACTTCTGATCGTCCTCACGCGCGCGGGACTCGGCCTGTCACTCTGGACCGCGGCGATCGGGCATGTGGTCATCAACCTGCCGCTTGCCTTCGCGATCATCTATGCGTCCATGGGTGCACAACAGCAGAACGCCGAACGCGCGGCGCGCGACCTTGGTGCTGATGAGACCCGGGTGGTCCTGCTTGTCATCGTGCCCATGCTGATGCCCGCCATCGCGGCCGCGTTCTTTCTGTCGGTCACGCTCAGCTGGGACGAGTTCATCATCGCTTTCCTGCTCACGCGCTTCGACGTGACGTTGCCGGTCGAGATCTGGTCGATGCTACGCTCAGGACTGTCGCCACGCCTGAACGCGATCGGAAGCCTCGTCTTCCTGATCTCGGTCACAGCCGTGCTGGTTCTCGAAATCTTTGTTTTCCGGAGGCGTCGCTCATGACCGCGCCCGTGATCCTGGCCAGTGTTAACCACCGTTTTGGAGAGTTTCATGCCCTGAAGGACATCAATCTCGATATCGGTGCAGGCGACTACGTGACACTGCTTGGTCCTTCGGGCTGCGGCAAGACCACCCTGTTGTCCGTCCTTGGCGGCTTCATCGAGCCGAGCACCGGACAGGTTCTTATCGGCGGACGGGACATGACACGTGTGCCGCCAGCCCGTCGCCCGACGACGACCATGTTCCAGGACTATGCGCTGTTCCCGCATATGAGTTTGCGGGATAATGTGGGCTTCGGGCTGCGCATGGCAGGAATTGCGCGTGCCGAACGGCTTCAGCGCGCAGAGGCATTCCTGGAACTCGTGGGCCTTACCGATGCGGCGGGCAAGCGCCCCCATGAGCTTTCGGGCGGCCAGAGACAGCGCGTGGCCCTGGCCCGCGCTCTTGCGGTTGAACCGGACGTGCTTTTGCTCGACGAACCCCTCGGCGCGCTCGACCTGAAGCTGCGCCGCACAATGCAAGATGAGCTGAAGGCGATCCAGCGAAAGATCGGCACCACTTTTGTGCATGTCACCCATGATCAGGAGGAGGCGATGGCGATCGCCGACCGGATTGTCGTGATGAATGCCGGGCGGATCGAGGACGACGGCCCGCCCGCTCGGGTATACAGCAGGCCAGCGAGCCTGTTCACCGCCGACTTCATGGGAGAGATGAACCATATTCCGCTAGCGGTGAAGGGCGGCGCCGCGACAACGCCCCTGGGCCCGCTCGAAATCTCTGTCCCCGCACGCGACAGCCGTGGCACTGCCTGCCTCAGACCTGAAGCGATCCGAACTGCCGGCGGCGGCCAAGGTCTTGGCGCGGCCCGTATAGTGGACGCGGCTTTCTTCGGGACGCACTGGCGCCTGCACCTGGAGCCAGAGGCCGCCCCGGGGCTGCCCCTGATCGCTCACCTGCCGCCCGACGCGACGCCCGAGCAGGGCGCGGTGCTGGCGCTCTATGTCGATCCCGATGCCTTTCTCGTCTACATGCAGGAGCAGTGAGTCATGGACCGCGCGCGCCCCGAGGACTGGTACCGCCTTCGCCCCCAATCGGACGGCATCACCTTCATCGACGAACCCTTCATCCACGAATTCTACCGCTGCAACATCTGGCATGTCCGGGGCCGGGACCGCGACATGCTGGTGGACAGCGGGATGGGCGTTGTCTCGCTCAGGAAATGGGTTCCTCTGGTGAGCGAGCGCGCGCTGACGGCGGTAGCGAGTCACACCCATTTCGACCATATCGGCTGCCACCACGAGTTTGACGACCGCGCCGTCCACCGCGCCGAGGCGGAGATCCTCTCAGATCCGACTCGGCGCGCGACGCTTGCAGATCCATATGTGACCGACGAGATCTTTGACCGCCTTCCGCCCCTGCCCTATGCCTCCGAGACCTATTCGGTGAAGGCTGCACCCGCCTCTCGCATCCTCGAGGATGGAGATGTTGTGGATCTCGGCGACCGGCATTTCGAAGTCATCCACACGCCTGGACACTCACCGGGCGGCATTGCGCTCTGGGAATCAGCGACGGGGATCCTGTTTTCAGGCGACATCGTCTATGACGGGCCATTGATCGAAGACACCTATCATTCGGATGCAGCCGACTATTATCGCTCGATGGTCAGGTTACTGGATCTCCCCGTGCGGGTCGTTCATGGAGGTCACTTCCCGAGTTATGATGGCGTAAGGCACCGCAAGATTATTGGAGATTGGTTGAAGAAGAATGAGTAACGCTCTTCCCATCTTGCGGTTCTACCTTGCAGGAACACCGTACATCCCTGCTCAGGGAAAATTGGCTCCCTGATAGGGGGGACGGACTTCCCTGTTCTTGGAAGTAGGGAATTTATCTCTAACACATTGTAAATGTGGCTCTTATCAGGATCCGATGGGAGCGAATTGGCCAGAAACTTGCAGACTTCCCTGTAAATTCCCTGTTTACAGGGAAATCTCGGCCAGACCGGATGGCTGAAGACTGCAAGCACAGCCAGCAACCCCTAAGTCATTGATATGGTGCAGATTTTTATCTTTCCGCCCGTAGTTTTGGGCCTCTTTTGGGGTGCAAGAATACCCCAGACCGACCAATCTCCGATATTCTGGCCGTTTCCCCGAAAAGTCTGGAATCGCCATTTCCGCGGTAGCAGTTTGGGCGAATGTGATGGTGGTAGCATCGCCCTACGTGCAGTCATAGCCCAGTGGCACATTACCGGAGGCCGAAGCCAGCGACGATTAACGGCGCAGACGTAAGAATTGATCTTGATGCGGTGGCTTACAATGCGGCGAAACCGTCGCGCTGCTCAGACCAGATCGGGGAGAAGGCATAACGCTTCAGCCGGTCGGACGTCATGCCAACCGGCTGCCGGCCTTCGCGGACGGCTCTGATCACGTCCGGCGCCAGGAACGCCAGTTCGATGAGTTGCTGAACACGGCGTTTCGAGACGCCTTCTGCATTGGCGATCTCGGCGAAGGTTTTTCCCGACCGGACCAGATCGAAGTATCGATGCGCGCGGGCGATGTTGCGTAGCAAAGTCGTATCGATCTCTGGCTGCGCGTCGCCGATAATGAGCCTGGTTTCGACGCCACGCTTGCGGTGCCGGAACTGGGCCGCGAAGGAAAGCAGGTCTTCGTTGATGCGTGCTGCGTCCACTTCGAGGTGCCGCGCAAGATGCTCGGCTGAGAGCGCGATGCCAATCTCGCCGGGTTTGATTTCGATGCGTTCTACCAGTTTGAAGCAGGGACATTTCGCATCTTTGTCTGCCGCAGTCTCAACCGTAGTCAGTCGGGACAATCGGGTTGCGATCCTGGCGGTTTCATCTGTCGTTGCATTCACAAGGATGCTTGCATGCGCTTCGGGCGTTTTGAGATGACCCCGGATCAGATCCGCCACCTTGGCTTCCAACTCGGTTGCCGGCAACCGCCACCCCGATGGATCACGTGGCGCCGTTCCGCGCACCAGCCGGTGCGAAACATAGTATCTGAGCTTGCGGCCATTGGCGGTTTTCGAGTGACTTGGCGTCAGGCGATCGCCGGTCTGGTCGACGATCTTGCCAGCCAGCGGCGAGGCAGAGACTTTGGCGCCCTTGCGGTTCCGCTTGGTGAAGGTTCGATCCTTGGCGGCATCCCCCTGAAGCTGATCCTGAATGCTGTCCCAGAGCTCCGGAGCAATCAGCGGCGGGTGCTGGCCGGGATAAACTTTTGCGTGGTGCCGGATGCGACCGGCATAGACCGGGTTGGTCAGGATGTAGTGGATGTGACCGTAACTGAAGGGCGCGCCGCCTTTCACCCTGCCTGAGATCAGGGTTCTGATGGGCGTCTTCAGGCCGAGGGCATCAACAGCTTCTTTGACGAAACGCGTGTTCCGGTGTTTTAGATAGAGATCATAGATCGTGCGGATCACCTCGGCATCGGGTTCGGCGATCTTCAGAGACCGGCCATCAGCAGCGTAGCCCAATGGCACCGTCGCACCCATCCACAGCCCCTTTCTCTTCGAGGCTGCGATCTTGTCACGGATGCGCTCGGCGGTGACCTCACGCTCGAACTGGGCGAAGGACAAGAGCATGTTCAGTGTCAGCCGCCCCATGCTTGTGGCCGTGTTGAAAGATTGCGTGACCGAGACAAACGACGTGCCCGCCGCATCCAGCCGTTCGACCATCTTGGCGAAATCCGCCAGCGAGCGCGTCAGCCGGTCGATCTTGTAAACAAGGATCTGATCCACCGCACCGCGATCGATGTCAGCGAGCAGGCGCTGCAAACCCGGGCGCTCCATGCTGCCGCCGGAAAGACCTCCATCGTCATAGCGTTCCGGCAAAAGCACCCAGCCTTCCGCCTTCTGACTGGCGATATAGGCGGCACAGGCCTCGTACTGAGCATCGAGTGAGTTAAACTCTTGCTCCAATCCATCCTCTGAGCTCTTGCGGGTGTAGATGGCACAGCGGATCTTCTTCATGCGTCCGTCCCT
>NZ_JAWHTE010000026.1:0-57869 GCF_032586175.1 Ovoidimarina sediminis | reverse complement strand
TTGATGGTTCAGATGAGCCAGAAACCCTCCGTTACGAAAACCCTTTAATCAGTCCCACAGGTGCTGATCCCGGACAGATCCGGGACGGACTGAAACCAAACCCGATCCACGTGAACGGACACGTGCTGAGTGGCGAAGACAGCCTTTTCGACGGTGACGTCATCCAAATTGGCGAGACCACCTTGCAATTCGCCGAGGCCTGATCCCGGTATATTCACCGGGCGCACGCCCAAAGTGACTTTCAGCCCGACACCGCCAATCCGTTCGTGCGGCGTGACGACAGTTCTTCGGCCCCCGCAAGTTCGTCGATGGTGATCTCACGCGGTTCGAAACCATCAGAAAAGGCATGCTTGTCCTCGAGAGACCGCTCGTCTCGAAAGCTCTCGTTGATTTATAGATTGGCTGCTCTTCAATCGGGGCCGATACACCAACGTCGAGCTCAGAGGTCTTTCTAGCCGAGAACCTTACGTCTCATATTCTTTTCGAGGATGCGAGCCAGCATCAGGTAGGCGATTACTTCGAAACCACCAAATATCATTACCTCAACCAGACCACGACCGTAGCCTGTCCAGAGATACGTAGAGACGTCCATCATTTCATCGCTCGGTGTATCAACTCAATTGCTCTCGGAACGCACGAGGGCCACGCGTCGGCATGCTCAGGTCGGCCAAGGAGCCTATCCCATCCGGACGCAGTTAAAAAACGCCTCACCGTGCTGGTTTCGGCTCGGTCTGCTTTCAGCTCTTCAAGACCGATCGTAACATAACCGGAAGTGACATTGGGATTAGGCTGCGAGGGCAGACAAGGGCTTGCTGCGCTTTGCAAACAGCTGGACGACAGGCCGACACTCGGTCTGCAATTCTTCCGCCAGGCGACGGAAACGCGCTTCGATAATGTCGTTGGTCCGGTCTGTAGTTTTGAACTTAAGGGTCATGTCGGTAACTCGTGATCTGTTTGTGTCAGCGTGTGTGGCAATGAGCATCGGATTGGATCTGGACCAAAAAGAGGCAGGCCCCGGTGAAACTCGAGGAATCTGTCACGTGGAAGAGTGAACTAGATCTCATTCAGCCAAGTATGCGGCGAAAATCATGAAAGATCGAAGACCCATCCACAGAGTGTGACGGGTAAAGCAGACGAGAATGTCGCCCTAAGCCCATAAGAAATCGGCGCCTCGGATCGACCTCGGGAAAGAGCCGATCCAAGACGCCGTTGCTTCGGACCAGTGGGAGCATTCGGTCCAGAATTCGTCGGTGAGGCCCAAATACACACACGCGGGCATCAACTCGTTACGACACACACAATATCAACTCGTCACGCAAATTACATTAGCAGACCTAATGGCGCATAAGTGTGATGCACTTCACGTTCACGGATGATTTCCGAACTGGATCGCAGAACAGACTGTTTCCGTCTTGCCGAATGATTGGCATCGCCCGACCAGGTTTGGCGGCAATCTTGCGATTTGAACCGAGATGCATCTGGCTCGGAAACGTAGGACTCGGTGATTGAGCGGGTGACCGCTCCGGGCTGATTGTGTTGAAAAACTCGGTGTCCCGTCTCGGAAGGTCGGATTGGCAGAACATCTTCCCGCGAATTTTCCTAATGGCAAACCAAGTTTTCTATGAGGATATATGCGAGAACAGAGTTCCAGATTCTCAACGCGAATTTCGAGTTGCAGAGTTTTTAAACACAATCAGCCCGGAGCGAACACACTTTTGCAAATTTGCTACTGGCTGTCTGTCGCCATTTGGAGGCAGCGTTGAGAGATGCACACGTGGGCGAAAGTTACATCCTTAACGTCCAACTCCCATTCCCAAAGCTAAGACTATCCCCAAATATAAATAAGGGCGAGTGTTATAGAAAATATGAAAATAATTCGCGATATCTTTGCAAATCTTATTGCCCGCATCTCCGACCGCCTCGCAGAAAGAACTGACATAAGAACAAGTGAAAAAATAGAGGCAGAGGCTAGAGTGCTTTGCCAAAGCCAAGGATGAACAGGCGCTCCTGGTCTTGAAACCGACCAGAGCTTTGTAGCAAAGTATAAATATATTGAAATCCCAAGAAAAATGCCGCCACCAATTATGCCCACAAGCCAAAGATTGCGTAGCATCTGTCTTTCTTTGCGTGGTGAATTTCTCATAAACGGTTGAGCTCCCTATTGGCGATGATGCATTTCTCATAGCTTCTGGACAAAGCGATTTAATACCTACGTATGGCACATGCCGCAGGCAGAGGTTTCTGGATATGCGCTAAGTCAAATCATACCTCGGGGACAGAGGCTGGTCGGCATAGCGGTCATTCAACGCCGCCCCAAGTGGCGCTCTGCAGCAAACGGCCGCCTCGTCCGCACTCCATACATCAGCCCAATCTCGGACCGTGTCCGCTTTGCGGCGCTTAGCAGTCGTTTATCCGTATGGGCCTACGGCAGCACAACCAGTCGTTCGCGGTCAGAATCCGTCAGCTGTCACCCAAATTGTTACCCAAGGCACTAGGTGACCCCCAGGCACAAAGCTAGAGTTGATCTATATATCTGACATCATTGGGAAATCTTGGTAGCGGAGGAGGGACTTGAACCCCCGACACGCGGATTATGATTTAGCCCGGGTTTCCCCACACTCCGCCACATATCGCCACGAACCGCCACAACAACTCTTTGGCCACGTTGGGAATTTGGCGTGCAACTCGCCACATGCCGCCACATACGACCACTCTCAACCACACGGGTGTCTGTCACCCATATGCTACCCAAACCCAGAAGCGGACATTCGTCACAACCGCAGCGAACGACGGTTCCGAGTCCGAAGCAGACGGCCCAAACAGAAATCAAGCCCTGTCTTCTTCCATGGCACGCTCGGAGACGGTTTCTGCTTTTGACCGAAGCCACTTCACAAATGTTCTGACCTCGGGGCGTAGATGTCCTGCTGGCGTTTCGATGTGGTACACACCGAACAGCGGCTCGGAAAACAGTTCGACAACTTGGTTCGACGCGAGGTCCTCGACGAAGAAGGCGCGGGCCGTGTACGTGATTCCGGCACCACGCCGAACTGCTGACATGATTAGATTTCCCGGCATGTGGTTCACGGTAAGCGGATGTTCCGGAACAACACCGTGATACGTGAACCACTCAGCGGCTTCGTTTGTACCGAGTTCCTGTAGCCATGGGAGGTCGATCAACGATGCGGGATCTGAAAGATCACGGTCGCCAACAAGTGACGGAGCGGCAATCACCACCATGTCCGTGATTAGCACTGCGTCGACATCCGGTTTTGAACGACGTCTATCACGATAGCGGATGGCCACATCTATGCCGCCTGGCTTCATCTCCACAAGTTCCGAGGTCGGATTGAGCATCAAGGTGATTTCCGGATGATCGCGCTGGAACTCGGCCACTCTTGGAAGCAGCCATTCTACGGCGAATGCAGGTGACATGGTAATCTGAACCGGGCGATTGACCGCTTGCTCTGTCAGGCGTTCAACACCTCGACCGATTATGTCGAAGCCGATGGCAAGTTCACGGGCTAAGTCTTTTCCTTGGGACGTTAGATCGATCCCGCGACCCAGCCTTTCCACGAGAGCAACGCCCAAGCGTTCTTCCAGAGCCTTGACCTGCTGGCTAACGGCCGCCTGTGTCACGTTCAACCGCTCGGCAGCAGACCTATAGCTTCCGGCGTCAGCGACAGCTGCAAAGGCTCGCAAGCTGTTCAGTGGAGGCAACCCAAGCCAATCCATGTGATAGTTTTTCTAAAGTTTACTCACGATAATTGAGTCGCATCTTTTGGTGGGTTTGACAATATTTGAGTGCAAATGATGAGCAAGTTGCCGCTGGAGCGGCAACGCCGAACGAAAGAACATCTTATCGGAGCTTGAGAGCCAATGAAGAAACTAAACGGTGGTTGCTACTGCGGCGCCGTCCGCTTTCAGATCCTCGGGCCCCCTGTTTGGTCAGGGCATTGCCATTGCCGCTCTTGCCAACTCGCATTGGGTGGAGCCTTCGTCACATGGGCAAAGGTTGCCGCAAGCGATTTTGCCATAACCAAGGGCAAATTGAAGACGATCGAAAAATCTCCGGGCATCCGTCGCGGGTTCTGTGGGGATTGCGGGACGACGCTGACTTACTCAGCGCAAGGTGAAGTGGATGGGCAGGACTGGAGCGCCGACGCCTGGTTTTCTGCTGTGGCCCTCGATGACCCGTCAATCGTAGAGCCGTCAACCCATGTCTACGTCTCCCACCAGCAGCCCTGGATCAAGCTCGCGGATGGACTGCCCGTATTTCAGGAGTTCTGAAACGCCAATCAATGAACTCCAACCAGAAAGGAAACTGCGATGAGCGCCGCCTTTACGTACGCGTGTTGTGATTGTGAGGGGATGGAATCTTGCCCCGGGAAGGTCACAGCGGCAACCGAGGATGAAGTCTGGAAGCTGATGGAACTACACGCAGTAGTAGCGCATGGTGAGGACCCCAGTTCTTGGGACAACGATACAAGGGAATACCTCGGGACGCTGATCCGGCAAGAATAACCCCGATACTTGCGACCTACATTGTCGGCGGACTGTCATATTGGCAGACATCTTGGACTTACCGGCCTGACGTGGCACTGCCATCTTTCCGCTTCTCAAAAAGGCTGAATTGAAAGCGCTGCTCAGATCCCCAAGGCGTCACATGGATGTCAAAGCGATACTCCAAAAGCTTGTACGCCTCACCAAGCGTCACAGAAAGACTTTCGGGACTGTAGCGCTCTACCGGTAAACCGCTGCACTTCTCAGGTCCGTCCGGGACGAAAGTTGCAATTATCGCGTGCCCGCCGGCTTTCACGGCTTTGTTGAGACAATCCAGATAGGCCGCACGGTCCTTTTCTTTGACAAGGAAGTGAAAGACGGCACGATCGTGCCACAGATCGTATTGCCTCTCTGACTTCCAGGTTGTGATGTCGGCTACCAGCCATGTCACATCCTTGCCGCGTAGGCCGAGGCGACTTCGGTTTGCGTCGAGCGCGCTTCGGGAAAGGTCGAGGACGGAAACGTCTCTAACCCCTCTATCGATCAGACACTCTGCAAAGCGTGACGTTCCGCCCCCGATGTCGATCACCACTGAAGCTGAGTTGATCCCAGCGTGCTCGGCCAGTTCGAGAGAAGCGGACGGTACCTCTTCATACCCGCTTAGGTGGAAGTCGCTCTTGTCGACGTAAACTTTCTCCCAATGATCCCTGCGATCGTTTTCGTTCATTCGGGCCACCTCCGGTGATCATGCATAACACCAGAGCATGCATTTGGACGACCGTTCAGTCCGCTTCTCGGACATCGAGCGCAATCTGAGGAAGGTCCGTTGTCGGCAGAAGCTGTCGTTCCCACCCGAAACCGCGTTTCAACGGCCGCGGATGACCGGTCAGCGCGGCATAGCAGTCACCTGACAAAATGACTCAGATGACGGCAACGAGCCCGTAGCGGACTCTTAGCAACTGTATTTCTCAGGCGACTTGATTGGTCCATTTCAGACGAGATTTGCAGAGCGCGTTTGCGATCGTGACGAGCTTGCGCGCGACTGCCGTGATGACAACCTTGTGTGGCTTTCCCTCGGCTCGCAGGCGGCCAGCGAAGGTTTTCAGAATCGGGTTTTGATGGCTGTCGACGAGGGCCGCCTGGAACATGACGTGTCGCAGCTGACGCCTCCTTCCGCCAATGGCGCGCTTGCCGCGCATGGCGCCACTATCATGTGCGATCGGAGCTATGCCCGCGAGCGCGGCGGCCTGTTCGCCCGAGAGTTGGCCGAGCTCTGGCATTTCGGCGATCAGCATGGAGCTGGCGACTGGACCGATCCCGGGAACGGAACGCAAGATACCGGCAATCGTAGCCAGGTCATCATCCGAGGCCATGGTCTGCTCGATCCGCACCTCCAGCTCTGCAATCTGGCGATCGAGAAGGCCTTTCAACTCGGCGTCCATGGCGTCAAACATATCCGCCGATCCCAGCTTCCCGTGCGCCTTGATCTGCGCCAGGAGCCGTTTGCGGGTCTCGACCACCTGCCCACGCTTTGAGGTCAAAGCCCTCAGAAGGCGCAGCTTTTCATGTGGCAACACGCGTCCTGCATCCGGTCGAAACAGCATGAACCGCGCGATGAGTTCCGCGTCGATCCGATCCGTCTTGGCCCGTGTGCCTCGGCTCGCGGCGAATGCTTTGATCTGCGCAGGTGGCAATTGCCGGGTCGCAATCCCGGCACCGTCGAGGGTGGACCACGACCGCCATTCCTGCCCGCCAGTAGCCTCGAAGCAAACCAGCGCGCCCAGTTCAAGAGCGAGTTGAGCGACCTGCTCGTGACCTTCAAGCTTGTTCGCCAGTCGCGCGCGCTTGCCTTCTGGCAGACAGTGAATATCCAACCAATCGCGGCTGACATCTATCCCGATGATCCTTGTCTGTGATATTTTACCCATGCTCTCTTCCTTCTGCTCCGCGGTCCAGATCGGCCGCATTCAACTGTTCGAGACGATGAAGAGAGACGGTGCTGGCTCGCTAACAAACGTGGTCAACGTCACAAGGCTCAGACGCCAAACACCGTCCCGTCACCGGCCTCGGCTAAGGTCGGTGAAGGGGTCAGATTAGCAAACCGGAGATACAGAAGGCTCAGGATGCATTGATTGTCACTGCTCGGCGTGATTCACGGCTCGCAAAATGGAGCGGTGACATGAACGACCTTTACTGGCTGACCGACGAGCAGATGGCCAAGCTTGCCCCCTTCTTCCCGAAGTCGCACGGCAAGCTTCGGGTCAATGACAGGTGGGAGCTGAGTGGGATAATCTTCATCAACCGCAATGGGTTGCGCTGGTGGGACGCGCCGGAAGCCTACGGACCGCATAAGACGCTCTACAGTCGGTGTAAACGGTGGAGCGAGAAAGGCATCTTCGCACGGATGATGGTCGGCCTGGCTGCCGAACACGGCGAGGAAAAGACCGTGATGATCGATGCAACCTACCTGAAGGCACACCGCACCGCGACCAGCATGGCCGCGAAAAAAGGGGGCGCGGTCGTCTGATTGGTCGAACCAAAGGCGGGATGAACACCAAACTCCATGCTATCTGCGATAGCCAGGGGCGGCCGCTCGACCTGTTTGTCACCGCCGGTCAGGTCAGCGACTACATCGGCGCTCGGGCATTGCTCGGCAGCCTGCCGGATTTCGATTGGCTACTCGGAGACCGCGGCTATGACGCCGACTGGTTCAGGGAAGCATTGAAAGACCAAGGGATCCGGGCCTGTATCCCTGGCCGCAAGCAACGCAAGACCGCTGTGCGCTATGACAAGCGTCGATACAAGCGGCGCAAGCGGATCGAGATCATGTTCGGCAGGCTCAAGGACTGGCGGCGTGTCGCGACACGGTATGATCGGTGCCCAAAGGTCTTCCTCTCGGCAGTCGCACTCGCCGCAACCGTCATCTATTGGCTATGAGCCCTGACCCTAAGGCGACACAGATCCCCGCCCGTCGCGCGTCAGTCTTTGAAGCGCCACTCGGCGGCTGGTTTGCTGCCGTTCAGCCGATACGCAATGGCCTGAAGGATCACACCGTTCGTGTTCACGTCACTATACGCCTGATCCGCATTTCCGGTAACAAAGAAAACTCCGGGGCTAACCCCCAGCGAACTCGCCATCGCTTTGGCTCGCACCTCGGCGAGGAGAAGATCGCTGTAGTCGCACGGTCGGCAAACGGACCAGAGGAAAGCAGCCTTGCTGTTGAGCATGTCGATGGCCCGGAGAAAGCCCCTCGTCTTGAATCGCGGCGATGGGTCGAGCGTCTCAGCGGTCCAGCTCCCTCCGTCTTCCTCGATCTGGTAACCTTGGTACACGAACCATGGCTCGCGGGCGATGGGCCCTTCAGAAACGCAGGCCAGTCTGCCACTGGCCAGATACTCTTCGATTTGTGCTGCGAAGAGCGCTTCCGACGCGGCCTCTGCAAGCCCGGACGCCCCCAGTTCTACTGTCTCGAGGAGGTGAGGCTCCGTACCGATAGGGCCGAAATCAGCAACTTCTTGAAGGACATGGACGCCTCGGTCGAAGGCTGACCCGGGCTCAGGTTCCGTGTAGGGTGGCCTGACTGGATAGCCCCAGAGGGCAAATGCCCTCGCAATGTATCCTGCATAGTTCGACCGATAGGAAGACACGAGGCTGCTGCCGCTCGCGGTCAAGGGTACGCCGTCCTTGATTGTCTCTATCAGATCCCAGCCGTCGAGGATCTTGCGGATACCGAGGTCCTGCTGAGTGTAGCTTTGGAGCAGATGCAGCGATACCAGAAGTCTTCCCGTATCGCTGGCATTGTATTTGTCATCACCAGCGGCCCTTCGGGTGGTGGAGGAAAGCCCCTTCGGAAGACGCAATCCATTTAAGACTCCCGTCGCTAGCCCGCCAAGAACTGCGCCTATCCGCGCGGAAAATGTGTCATCAGTCAGCAGGCCAATGCTGTGAGCGCTAATGATCGCAAGGATTAGCGAGCCGGTGTCCCACATTGTGCTGAAATCATATGTCTCGAGCTTGTCGCCTTCGATCCAAGCCGTTGCAGGCACCAGCCCGGTATCGGAGTCCGTCAGTTGCTCGAAATACGACCATGCAACTCTGGCATCATTCAAAAGGCGGTCGCGTTCTGCGGCGGGAATGTCGCGCGCTGTTTGTCGCGCGGGCCATCGCTGCGCTACCCGCAGGAGCCTCGCCGGCTCACTATGGACGGAAACCGCCTCGAGATACTCGTCGATGCTCCGCAAGCTGAACCGATCGGATGCCCCAAACCGATAAAGCGTCTCTGTCAGCGAGTCTGCTTCCTCTGCCGCACGGAAGTCGTTCTGTTTGATAAGAAGCACGACGTCCTCATTGGGTGCGGCGGTTTCTTCGATGCGCTGCAGGAGCCTGTCTGCCGTCAAGTCCGACTGGGGTCCGTCCAGTGTAAGTGTCGCGTTCAGGCGTAGCGCACCGTGCGCATCGAAGCCCGAAAACCGCGCACTGCCGTCCGACATGGTAATGAGGACGTCGAACCCGGCGTGCCGGCCATTGGTGGTGTCAGTGGGGACTTCCACGCCGGAGACAGCGCATTTTGTGGCATTAATCGATTTACGGTCGCCCTTCGGTAGGACGCCTCCGAAGGCGTGCCGCCGCGCGTCTTCCCAAGTCTGACCGTCGGCACCTGACACCAGAATGCACTTTTCCGGCGCAACTGTGCTGGATCCTGTGTCCGATGCAACACCTGCTACGCTCGACGCACCAGTGATTTCGGTGAAGGGCACGCTGGCGGCAGTCATCTTCTCGGCGAGCGGATAAGGTGCGGCACCCGATCCGTCGAATTGAAGGCACAGTACGACGTTGCGTGAGAAGACAGCACCAGACCTGATCCTCAGCTCCGATGGCAGGATGAGGTAGTTGCGGCTTGCGGACAGATTGCGCCGAAACCCGTCGCCGATGACGGTACCCCGGTTGAACAAAGCGTCCGTGCCAAGCGCAGGATCGTCCGGGAAGCGGGCCACGAAAACGACCGGGCTGTCGCGGGAAGTCGCCTCGGAAAGTGCTTGGGTGATGTCTTCTGCCGTTGGGGACGTCGGCAATCGCCACCCCCCGTTGATCTGTTGGGTGCCATCTTCGTTTCGCCAGATGTCGGGAGACGCTCCCTTCGCCGGCAAGAGGATGGTGGTAAGGATCCCCGCCGATCGTACTCCGCGGAGCACCGGGGTATCGCCTTTAGGAAGCGCCGCAGTGATCGTTTCAGGCACCGCATGTAGCGCATCGTGGCCTGCGGCCGCCACCATTGCTTGCTTGAACCGGTTTCGCGCCACGCTCGCGGCCCGCATCCGCAGGTAAGGCCGTAGAGAGGCAAGCTCCGGGATCTCGAGGGCCAGATCGATCAAGCCAGGATAATCGGCGGTGAGCGTGGACAAGAGCCCCATTAGTTCCGGGTTCGGTTGTCGTTTGTTCCATTCCGCAGGGTCGGACCTAATCGTGAGGCCGACGGGAATATTCTGCGAGACGATCGGGTCCAGGAATGAAAAGAGCCCGCCCGCCGGGGTGTCCAGCGTCACTCCCTCAATCAGCAGAATGGCGGGAAACGAACTGGCTGCCTCGGCCGACCGCCAGGCGGGAGAGACCGACACCGCGCCGCTCAGGACAGCGTGAGAAAGAAATGTCCGGCGATCCATCGCTTCCCTCTATTTGATCAGCTTGGGTGCACAATTGCAGGCTTGTTCGCTGCCGCCAAGATCACATTGTGTCACCGTCTTGCAGATGCGACAGAATATTCGTTTTGTCGAAACCCGGCCTGTGCCACGGTACAGAAAATACGGAGCGGTACGGGTACACCAATTTGAAAAACCCACGAAAGACCGAAGGCAAGTCGTCGACCTGGCAGGTTTTTTACGACCCTACATCCCACCGTCTCGTCTATTTCACTATTTTTTCAATTCTTTTCATTGTCCTCGCGGTGGCGTGGCTAGTCTTCTTCATTGCGCATCTATATAATTCTCACCTTCCGCCGCATGCTGCGGGAGAAACCTCAGTAGGCACTGGAAACGGTTCCATTACCGCGCCCCGCTATCCTTCGGGCCGCGAATTCGACCCAACGATTTTCGCCCCCGCGGCACCAGAGACAAGCAAACGAAAGAAACGGACAGATGCCGGTCTTCCGGCAGCGCCGCCAAGTGGTGTTCCGAAACCCGCCGTCCACGCCTTTATTCCCCACTGGTCCTTGGCAGGATCGGTCGAAGCGCGAGCGAAAATCGCGACGATTGACGTACTTATGCCTGAGTGGTTCTCAGTCGGTCGCGAAACCGGTGAAATCGTCGACCTTCGGGCCACCGGGCGTGACGATCTTTTAGAGCTATGGTTCCAGAATCGTCAGCGTGTCAGACTGCTTCCCGTCGCAAGGACAGGGCTCAATGACCGCAAGACTGGCGCTGAATGGCTGGCCTCTGCGAGCAAACGCGCGGAGCTTGCAAGGCAAGCCTCCTCGATTGTGGTGGACAAGAACCTCGACGGCCTATGCTTCGACGTCTCGCGCGCGCCTACCGCATCGGCCGATGCCATCGCCGCCTTTGCCCAGGCGCTGAAGAGCGAATTCGTCCAGGCCGCAAAGGAAAGCTGCATTATCGTTGCAATCGACGATCCGCTCACCCGGCGTCCGGATGCGGCCGATCTCGCTGACCGGCTCATCGTGTTGGCCTTTCAGGAGCCCGGACCGTACAGCGGGCCCGCGCCGCTTGCCGCGCAGCGCTGGTACGAAGATCAACTCCTTTCACTCCTGAACCGACTGCCGGCCGAAGAGCTTGTCGTCGCCTTTGGCAACTTTGGCATGGACTGGATAAGCGGAGAGCCCAATCCCGACTATCTGAATTTCTTCGACATCACCGAGGCCGTCTCTCGCCATGGCGGTGAGATCGTAATGGACAGCCAAAGCCTGAACGCAACGGCGTCATTCACTGACAGCCAAAAGAGGAGGCATCGAGTCTGGTTTCTGGAGGCGCTGAGCGCGCATAATCAACTGGTGCAGTTGCCGCTCGACCGACTTGGCGGGGTGGCGATATGGCCGGTGTCGGGGGGAGATCCCGGAGTGTGGGATATTCTGTCTCCGGGCTTTCAAATCCCAATATCCGCCCCGTTCCTCCTACAGGATATTCATCCTCCCTCTCAAATCAGATACATAGGGAAGGGCCCGCTGCTTACAGTGCGGAACTCGGCCGCACCTGGTCAGCGGATATTGTCGACAGACCCGGAAAGTGGCTTGATCACTGACGCGCATTACGTCGCTTTGCCACGCGAGTTTACCGTCGCACTTAGCGGCACTCTACCCGACAACTCGGTCATTCTGACCTTTGATGACGGACCAAGCCGGACGTATACGCCGAAGATTCTGGACATTTTGAAAGATTACAGGGTTCCCGCGGTATTTTTCGTAGTTGGATCGCGCGTCCAGAACTCCCCTGACATTGCGCGCCGAATCGTCGAGGAAGGCCATGAACTCGGCGTACATACCTATTCGCATCCCAATATTGCGGGCGTTTCTGATCTGCGTTTGACGCTGGAGCTTCATGCTACCCAGGAGCTCATCGAAAGCGTTTCCGGGCAAAGTACCAATCTTTTCCGTGCTCCTTACGGCTTCGACGAAAATCCGAAAACGCCGGAAGAGGCGCGGGTGCTCAGTCTACTTTCGAAGGAACGCTATGTTGTAGTGGGCATCGAGATTGACTCGAGTGACTGGATGCGTCCCGGCACCAACAAGATCGTTGAGACGGTTACGACTCTGGTCGAGGCGAAGCAAGGCAATGTGATCCTATTCCACGATGCAGGCGGCAATCGGGAGCAGACCGTTCAGGCTCTGCCTAAAATTATTGAAGCACTACAAGACATGGGCGTTTCCATCGTCCCGCTCTCCAGCATCACCGGGCCGCACACCCTTATCGCGCCAGCTGGCGTGACGGATAATCCGGATCAGATCAGTAAACTTTCCTTCTGGCTGATCCGCACCCTGAAGACAGCCATCACGGTGATCTTCGTTTTCGTGATCACCGTCGGCATCGTTCGTTCGCTAACTATTTTGGCGCTCGCGCTCATCAAGGAACGGCGCGTTCACAAAAGTGGCGACGCAGCACTACCAGTGACGGTGATCATTCCGGCCTACTGTGAGGAAACCGTTATAGCAAAGTCGGTGAAATCGGTGCTGCAGTCGACCTATCCGGTCGATCAAGTCGTCGTTGTCGATGACGGGTCCACCGACGGGACGGCGCATGTAGTAAGCGAGACTTTCGCATCGGACCCGCGCGTCCGCCTTGTCCGGCAGGACAACAAAGGCAAGTCCGAGGCGTTGAACCACGCGATCGGGCTGGTCGAAACGCCGATCGTAGTCGCCATTGACGCCGATACGATCATATCGCCCGATGCAATTGGCCTTCTGGTCCGTCATTTCAACGACGAGAGGGTCGGCGCCGTCGCCGGGAACGTCAAAGTCGGGAACCGAGTGAACCTGCTCACGCGGCTTCAGGCGATTGAGTATATCACGGCCCAAAATCTGGACCGCCGCGCCTTTGAGGTGCTTAACGGCATTATGGTCGTCCCCGGCTCGATCGGCGGCTGGCGGACCGAGGCGATAATTAGCGCCGGTGGATATAGTTCGGAAACCATTGTGGAGGACGCCGATCTGACAGTTTCGATCATGCGCGAGGACTACAAGGTCGTCTACGAACCCGCCGCGCATGCCTTCACGGAAGCTCCACAGACAATCCGGCAATGGATGCGGCAGCGGCTGCGCTGGCACTTCGGGATGCTTCAGATCGCATGGAAGCACAAATCCGCCGCTCTGGAGCGGCGCGCCGTCGGTTTGGTTTCGATTCCTGACTTGGTCCTTTTCGGCGCTGTTTTCTCGCTATTCGCGCCGATCGCGGATCTCGTGATGTTCATCAATCTGTTCAAGCTTGCAGCTCAGCTCACAGACCCGCCGATCCTGTTTCTGGAGAACACTTCTTTTCTCGTCGCAATCGCCTACGCCGCATACCTGATGTCTGATCTCGTTCTGGCGACCATCGCCTTCGGCCTTGAGCCCGATGAAGACAAGCGGCTCTTGCCGTGGGTGCTGACCCAGAGATTCTTCTATCGCCAGATCTACTGGATGGTGGCGCTGCGCTCGATCGCGCGGGCGGTGACCGGTCAGTTTACTGGCTGGCGCAAGATTACCCGGATGTCGTCGATCGACCCAGCGCACACGCTCGGTCGGTCACGAGCTCACGGGCGGACCGTGTCGACCGGCAAGATTGCGCAGCCGGGGTGCAATCTAGCGTGGCGGGCGAGATCCCGAGCCCCTTGACTCATTAGCTGCAGACCTGGAACTTAACCATTCCCGAACCGGACCCGAAGCGCTCCATGGTGTATTTCTCAATATCGATTAGATAGCCGTCACCGCCGAGATTGTTCGTGCAGCAGCCATTGCAGTCGGAGTCTGCGCAGAGATCGAGCACCTTGACGAAGATCTCGCGATCGCTCTGGCGCAGCCGCAGGGTTTTTCCGCCGTAGCGGCGCCAGTGCTTCTGATGAACTGCCGCGATATTGTTACGTGCGACCCATTTCTCGGACTTCTTGCCCTGTACGCCATAGAACTGGCCGGACCACTTACAGCCATTGTATTTTACGCATTCCACGCTGCCGGGGTTGGGGTAGCTTTCGTAATTGGTCAGTGCCGCGCTCTGCCAATCACCCTTGCAGATCATCTTAGCCGATGCCGTCTGCGCAATAAACACGAGTACCAGGGTTAGAAACGTCTTAGAAGCCCGATACATCATCATGTCGATTTCCTTTGCTCACACAAGACTAGGGCTTGCCGCAGCTCTGTTGCAGTCTCCGCAAAATCGGGTGATCCCACTCGGGGACCTCCGCCGATGCCAAGTAGACAATGCATCGCGTAACATGCGGATGGGATTTGTCGATACTGTGTTCAAATTAAGAATTCCATATGGAATTGCTGGATGAGCGAATACCTGCCTCAATCGGTTGCTCCGCTTCAATCTTGGCGCATGACTGGGCTGCCCTCTGAAAAGTGGACATCCCAGACATGAAGCTCTCGCACCAGACGGAGGATGAAGGATTGCCGGCAGAGAAGCATTAGCCGGAAGAGATCGTCGCGAAGCTCGGTTAACTGGACGTCGTGGTCCCTCAGGCCAGCCTATTTCCGCAAAGGTTCGTTTGGTCTGCGAGACACGATCACCTAATGTCGTCGGCGCAAGGAGCACGGCTCCGCAACCGAGCTCTGCACTTTATCATTAACTTTCCGAAAGGATGTCGTTCCCTAGGCGGGTGCTCTAGCGGCTGCGGCCGTTTTGCTCACATACACTTTTCCCGCGGACAGATGGTGCCCCTCAGACCATAAAGGCGCATTCTGAGGAAGCCGCAGAAATAGAGTCCAGTATCTTCAGGCTGAATGCCTGTTTCTCTGACAACGGACCCATTCTGGCGGAGGCCTGCTAACCTTGTAGACGGACGCTCCAACTCGAAACCGTTTTTCAGCGGCAGCGAACGACTGGTTATGGCAGGCAAACAACCGCCAGGCGGAAAAACTCGGTGCTGTTTCTTATCTAGCGAAGAGGGCTTAGTAGATCACACCATAGCCAGACAAGCGTCCTGCCTAGCTCAAGTAAGGCGTAATCTGACAGTCCCTCGAGTAGATCTGACACAGGTCTCTCGCCGCCTGCCTAATCGAGTACAGTCGCGCGCAGATTGTCGATCGCACAATTCGCTCCTTCTCATTCCGTTCATTATCGAGAATCCGCTTCAACGCATCTGACATCGCAATGACGTCGTGTTTCTCGATTAACTCCCCCGCCAAACCCTTTGGAAACTTCTCAAAGATACCGGGCAGCGCCCCCACTGAATACGCGACTACTGGAGCTCCACAGGCCAGTGCTTCGACCGCTACGAGGCCAAAAGCCTCATTGATGGAGGGCATGCAGACAACCGAAGCTTCGTTGTAGAGTGCAGCCAGTTTGGCGCGGTCAGCAACGAACCCCCTGAATGAAACTGCTGCTCCCATCTGATCAGCAAAATACTCGACTTCAGATCTGAGCGCGCCATCCCCGCATATAATAAGATGCGCGTTACGGGTTTCTTGGACCAGAGTGAAGGCCTCGAGTAAATCGAGCACCCCCTTTTCCGGGGTGAGACGACCTACAAATAGGCACGACTTTACGGTGCGAGCCCCGGTGTTTGCACGGACCTGGTGGAAGAAATTCGATAGGTTGACTCCTCCATAAAGAATCTCCGCACGCTTTCTGGCTCCAACTAACTCGAGAATTTGGTTAACTTCAGTTTTTTGTTCTTCGGAAGCACACAGCACCTTGGTAGATGCACGAAGCCCATCTCCAATTTTGGATATTATCTCAGTTTTCCAGTCTTTTGCTGAGGCGAACTGTGCGAGCGTTTCAATTTCTGTTCCGTGAAAGTGGACGATGAAGGGTATTCCAAACTCATCGAGAATTCGTTTTGCGACGATTACGCCAATCCACCCATGATGAACATGAAGGAGACTGACGCCATTACTTACCACGACCTTCTTCGTCAATTCCGCAAGTTCATCGACAAGGCTCTCCAAAGTGTGCCGATCACAGTCAACAAACCTGACCCCCGAACTTGACTTAGGGTGGCTCTGAAAGACGAGGATGTCTTCACGAATTAACGTTCCATGCATAGCGGAAGACGTCTTTGGTTCTTCAGTGTCTATGAAGATGTTCGCGGTCCGGTAACCCTGGCCTTCGAGTTCCGGCACAAGATCTGCTATCAACGAAGCGCTGCCATTACCTCGTTGTGGGAAGAGCGTAAGCATCAGGATGGTCTGATTTGGACGCCGCCCGATAGCTGATGAAGCAATTGGTTCCAGAATCGTATGCTCTGAACGTCTAATACTCTCGCACTCCTCTGCAGAAACCTGCCCAATCTGAGACGGTCCGGCCTTGTCTTCCCGGTATTTCGAATTCTTACCGTTTTCCGCTGGCATTGCGTCTTGGCCGTCTCTTCTTAGGTACCTCCGGTTGTTGTGATTCTGGTCAATGTGCCGTTTTACGCCAGTGTTTGAGGTGACATGGATCAAATACGCGGCGAATTCTTCATCCAACGCGGGCCGCCACGGCTCTTCGGATCCGATACCCATATTCGGAGCAATGGGGCTTGGGGCGCTTAACGAAATGATCGAGTCTTCTGCTGTGCTGGACAGAGCCTAAGAGGAGCCATCAGGTCGGGTTGAGCTTAGCTGCGATGCTGGCAATCGCACCACCAGCGCGGCCGCTTCAGAAGTCCAAAAAGTCCAGCCAATCCGCCCTGTGAGGTTTGCTGCACGCGGCGGGAAGAATCTCTAGGGTCAGGATGCATTGATTGTCACTGCTCGGCGTGATTCACGGCTCGCAAAATGGAGCGGTGACATGAACGACCTTTACTGGCTGACCGACGAGCAGATGGCGAAGCTTGCCCCCTTCTTCCCGAAGTCGCACGGTAAGCCTCGGGTCGATGACAGGCGGGAGCTGAGTGGGATAATCTTCATCAACCGCAATGGGTTGCGCTGGCGGGACGCGCCGGAAGCCTACGGACCGCATAAGACGCTCTACAGCCGGTG
The DNA here is from genome assembly GCF_032586175.1 of Ovoidimarina sediminis. Taxonomy (NCBI): domain Bacteria; kingdom Pseudomonadati; phylum Pseudomonadota; class Alphaproteobacteria; order Rhodobacterales; family Roseobacteraceae; genus Ovoidimarina; species Ovoidimarina sediminis. Next base: position 40,768 of record NZ_JAWHTE010000026.1, on the reverse strand, counting down.
TAAACGGTGGAGCGAGAAAGGCATCTTCGCACGGATGATGGTTGGCCTGGCTGCCCGAGAGGTAGGCTGCAGTGAGCGGCTGAAGAGGGTTTATGACTTGATCATCTGGATCGTCGAACGTCTGGCTCAAGCCGTAAGCCATTCATCCGACGAAAAGACTCAGATGACCGCGTTGAGCCCGGAGCGGAAGCTTGAATCCCTGGGGAAAAGAACCAAGCCGAGCCGTGGCAAGGGACAACGAGAAACGGGCGTCTCGTGGGCTACCGCCAGTGCGTATCAGGATTGGGGTTCACTCCGGCCAACTAATTGTCGGAGACATCGGGTCACCCGACCGGATTAACTACACGGTGATCGGCGATGTCGTGAACACGGCCCAGCGACTAGAGGGACTTGGCAAGACGGTCGATGGCGATGCCGAGTCGATCGTATTGGTCAGCCGTGCGGTTAAAGACAGCGTGGGCGAGCAGTTTCAGTTGCAGCGGATTGGGCCAATGAACCTCAAGGGCAAGAGCGATGCGATTGACGTCTACCGATTGATCGAAAAGAGATAGGTCGAAAGGCTCGCCTCAAACGGATTTTCAAGCTGACCGACGTGAGATGCAGAACGGCCGCTCCGTCCCGCAACTCGGTCACTCAACTGCGCTGCAGCGAATGTCCGCTTCCGGGGTTCGTGAGGCAACTTGGAAACGCCAAAAAGTCCAGCCAACTCTCCCTACAGGCTTCTCTGTAGGCGCTAAGAGGAACTCCACCATCTGAGAATCGAGGCAATGAGCTGATCTTGCAGAGGCCTTCCTTCGGAGTGTCTGCGCTCTATCTCTCCGGACATGCCGATTGTCATTCTCACACTTGCCACCGGGATCATCTTCCTCGTCGCCGACGCGATCATGCTCTCCAGGGTCATGGGACCGCTCTTCCGCGAGCATCTTGGCGACAGTCTGCTGGAAGGAATCCGAATGCCGGCCGCACTTGGCTTCTACCTGGTCTATCTGTTCGGGATGGTTTGGTTCGCCGGTTTGCCGGGGCTGCGGGAAGGTGTCGGCGTCGCCGCCCTGAACGGTGCGATCCTCGGCCTCGTCGCCTACGGAACCTACGAGCTCACGTCTTGGGCGGTGATGCGCGATTGGCACCCGTCGATGGTCGCGGCTGATATGATCTGGGGTGCTACGGTCACTGCGGTGTCCGTGACGGTTGGAGTGCTCATTGCTCGCGCGCTGACCTGAGGTGTCAGCGACTGCCCGCCGGTTCTGGCGTCCTCGAGTTTCCGGGAAAAGCATCGGGCCTGTTTCGCGCGCTCGATGTCGAACGGCATCCGAAAACACAGGCCTGCGCCGTCGACCTCAGGGAACGTAAGACTCCGGTCGGGGAGATTGTATGGCCTCAAGATACTCCACCAGCGCAACGAGACGCGCGGGGACAGGCGTCACGATTCCATTACCGGTGTCGAAATCTATCATCCTTCCGCCAGAGAGTTCAGGAATGACCGGCATGTCCTCGCGTGGATTGAACTGCTTCGTGTAGCCATCAATGATCGACATCACTTCAAGCATCGGCCAAACGCCACCTCGGCGGGCGGCTATTCGCGTCAAATCCGTAGGCTTGGTTTCCAGAGATCGCGCCGCCCTGCCTTCGCCTTTTGCATCGTCGCCGTGGCAGACGGCACAGTACTGACCAAACAGTTTCTTGCCTTCTGCGATCGTCACGTCCGCCGCACTTCCGTTTGCACTGATCAGCACGCACATGGCCGTCACGAGGGATAGACATCTCATGGCTCGCCAACTCCTTGTCAGCCCAAGCCCATGATGGGCACCGTGCACACCTTCCAGGGGGTCCCTCCGTTATCCGGCGCTGCTCGCTCGGGCGCCTTGATCGAAATCAGGGCCGACGAAGGTGACGGCTTCGGAAATGCTGATTGGCCGGCACGATCCAATACCGGAAGGAATGGGCGCCCTGCCTTGAAGAGGCGCTGGTGGCTTGGCGGAATTCGTGTGCTGCCAGCGAAAAGGGAAAAACGAAAACGCAACTCACCTTCGAACGCCTCGGGGATGAGGAGGGCTGGCAGCACAACCGTGACGGTACTTACCCTACATAAACTGCGCAACAGGAATGTGCGTTGCCCTGCCGGCCGGAGAACGCGGATATCGAGGGGCGCCCGCGCTTTCCGGCCCTCGCTATGCTCCTATCGTCGGGCGCTTAGTCGTAAATCTGACCATTGGCTACTTGGACGATACTTTGATCTTTCGGCTGGGATCCTGGGGCTCAGTCTTTGGCATGCTGATACGCAAGACACCTTTGTCGAACTCGGCCGTGATCTTCTCGATATCGACCGTATCAGGCAGCGACATCGTCCGAGCGAAGCTGCCATAGCTTCGTTCGCTGACCCGTAGATCACCCGTGTCATCATGCGTGACGTTCTTTTGACCGCGAAGAGTTAAGCGACGATCCCTAAGTTCGATCTCGACGTCGTCTTCGCTGAGCCCTGGCAGTTCCGCCGTCAGTTCGATTGCCGTGTCAGTCTCATTTATATCGATCGCAGGAGATATCGCTCCCGTCATGTCAAGCGAGGGGAAACCTGTTCGTTGCGCCGCTGTTTCCATTGGCATGAATGACGAGGCGCCCCCGAAGAAGCGCGACATCATGGATTCCATCTCGCGTCGAAAATGATCAGAAAGCGGATTTGCTCCGGTGATCAGCTGCGGCGTCTTCTTGTCTTCGAGCATCTTCGGAACCTCCTCCATTTATGTGCTCAGGCTGCACCGAGCAGTTTGCAAACAACGGGCTTTGTAGGCTTTGATCTTACTCAAACCGGAGACGATCTGACCAGCCGTAGACGGATGGGATGTCCAACGAATTGTCGCAGGGCTCATGCTTCAAAAAGCAATATTGCAAGCCTAAATCGCCATTGCTGGGATTTCAAAAGGAGGAGGATCATGAAGGCTTGCCGTTTTGTTTTGGCTATCGCCCTCTTCTTGGTTTCGTTCGGCTCGTTCGCGGAAGAAAGGGTGCCGACTAGCAGGCAAAAGATAACGTTGTCCTTCGCGTCAGTGGTCAGGGAGACTGCACCGGCGGTCGTGAATATCTACGCAACGCGGGTGCTGGCCGAGCGGATCAGTCCATTTGCGGGTGACCCGTTCTTTTCGCAATTCTTTCGTGGGTTCGACCGAGCTGTCCCAAGGGTCCAGAACTCACTCGGCTCCGGCGTTATTCTCGATGAGACAGGGATCGTGGTATCGAACTATCACGTGGTTGGTGAAGCTTCAGACATTCGCGTAGTCCTGAATGATCGGAGGGAATTCAACGGTCGTGTACTACTCGCGGACCAGGAAGCGGACATCGCCATCATAGGCCTTGAAGACGCCGCGGATTTACCGGCTCTCCAACTTGGCAATTCCGATGCCGTCGAAGTTGGCGATCTCGTACTCGCGATCGGAAACCCGTTTGGCGTCGGTCAAACGGTTTCCAGTGGGATCGTTTCTGGACTGGCCCGTAGCGGAGGAAATCTTGGCGCGAGGGCAGGTTACTATCTGCAGACGGACGCGCCCATCAACCCAGGAAACTCCGGCGGAGCCCTGGTGGACATGGATGGCAGGCTTATTGGAGTCAACACCTCGATCCTGACGCGCTCTGGTGGATCAAATGGTATCGGGTTTGCAATCCCGTCGAACCTGGTACGCCAATACATTGAACAAGCATTGGAAGGCAGAGATCAGTTTGCGAAGCCTTGGTCTGGTGTTCGGGTCCAGGAGATCGACAGCTCCCTAGCCTTGGCGCTTGGAATGACCGTTCCCTCAGGCGTTCTGATCACAGAGCTTCACCCCTCAAGCCCTTTTGCGGCGATCGGTGTACAATCCGGTGACGTGCTCTTGGAGATCGACGGTTTGCCTGTGAACGCGCCGGCCGAACTAGATTATCGGCTAGCGACGCGTGGGCTAGCCTCTCATGTGAGTGTCACGTTCAAGGGCAAAAGCGAGATTCAGACTGCTGGGATAGACCTTTCCGAAGCGCCGAATGACCCACCTGCAAACCCTAAAACCGTGGAGAGCGCCTCTCCCCTGAACGGGCTGGTAGTCTCAAACGTTAATCCGCTCGTGATCGAGGAGATGGGGCTACCCTTCGACGCGGACGGTGTTGTTGTGCGTGCCGCCCAAGGGTACTCGGCGCGAGTTGGGTTGAGACCTGGCGATATGCTTATCGCAATCAATGGATCGAGGGTGCTCGACACAGGTGATGTCCTACAATTCGCGACTGCCCAAACCCGAAACTGGAACATCGAGCTAGTTCGCGACGGTCGGCGGTTCAGTCTGCGCTTTGCAATTTGATATCATCCGAATTGCCGAGCCTACATGTGCAGGCACCTTTGAAGCAGGGTCCTCCTACAGCACTCGTTTTATTGCTGAAGTTAACCGCCAAACGAACGCTGTTCTGTAAGCCTGTAAAGTACTTCGGGCTGGAAGGGTTTGGACGCAGGTGAAATGGCTCAAACCACCATCGCCAGTCGGTGATTGATGCACTTTGCGCGTCTGGCTAGTCTGTCACAACGGCAAAGGAGGCGCACATGGACGACCCAGAATACCCCCGCGCCGAGATTGTGGACGATGATCGTCTCGAGGCCCGCGAAGCGCTCAGCGACAGGCTTGGAAGTCTTTGGTGGTCGTTTTTCCTTCGTGGGCTCTTTGCCGCGGGCCTCGGCATTGCTGCCCTGTTTTGGCCGACGGGGAGCATATCGATGCTGTTGCGGCTCGTGGGCGTCCTTCTCATTCTCGACGGAGGACTGACGCTGGTTGGTTTTGGGCGGAGAGGTGCTGCCGGTGGTATGGGCGTAGGCGCCATCGTGATCGGCCTGATATTGCTGATTTGGCCCGAAGGAACCGCTCGCTTCACCTTTTTCCTCTTAGGGGCATTTGGCCTGATCACCGGGATAGGCGCGTTACTGACTTGGCGCCAAATGCCGGCGTGGGATCCAGAGCGCTCGACCGCACGCAATGCTGGCTTCGCAGCTTTGTTCATCGCCTTGCTTCTTATCTTTTGGCCCGGCTCCGGCTTGGTCGCACTGGGATGGGCGATCGCTTTCGTGGCGCTTGCAGTATCTGCGATCATGTTCCTGCTCGCGTCTCGCTTTAAGAGCGCCAATGCCCGCCTCAAGACCCGTGTGATCAACCCGCGTTAAACCGGACCAACCGAGAAATTTTTCTCGTCACCCTTAGGTTCGCTGTGGCTTTCGCGCGATGAAGCACGCCCACGTAATGTGCCTGCCCGCCAACGCCGTTCGCCACCGCTGGATGCTGGCCTTCAGCGTTTCAACTGTGTCGTCGCTGAGACCGGCTGGAGGCGTTTCGAGCTGCTCTGCCAGCTTTGCGTAGTGCGTCTTGATATCTCCGGGTCGTTCCTCAGCGTGTTCAATCTCAAAACCCGCTTCCTCGGCCATACGCCTGTAGTCAGCCGGTGTAGCCCCACCTTGAACCCCCAGCCTTTCGAAGGCGGCATTTACCAAGGCCAGATCTGCGTTCTCAGCAGTCAGGATGTCTGAAAACGCAAACACTCCGCCTGACTTCAGGACGCGAAGCACCTCGGCAAAAACTCTCGGACGGTTCGTCGAATGGATAATTGATTCCTGGCACACGCAAGCGTCATAGACCGCATCAGGACTTTGGATATCGTGGAAATCTCCAACTTCCACCGAGACCTTTTTGCTTAGGCCAGCCTCGTCATTGGCACGGCGCGCCTCATCCACACAGACCTGCGAGATGTCGATGCCACTGGCGTTGCACCCGAGCCGGGCAAGTTCCCTCAAGGTGCCGCCGTACCCGCAAGCGATGTCGAGCACGCGATCCCTCTCGCGCAGCTTGGCAAGAGACAGCAGATAGCGCGTCATGGCTAACGAGGCTTCGGCAACCGTTTCACAGCCTGTGTCATAGCGACCAATGTGAATGTCAGCCCCACCCCAGCAGAGCCGGTAGAATGCCGCAACTTCGTCGGCATCGTAGTAAGCTGCGGCCTCTGATGCGTTGGTTGCAGACTGGGTCACTTGAGGTGCTTTCTTTCTATAATGCGCACTGAGCGTTCCTGGCCAACTCCGCAACGGCAAGTACTTCCTACAGCTTAGCCATACGATGACCCAACTGGGGCAGGATAAAGCCCTCCGTGCTTATTCCTCTGCTCCATCTCAAGCATCGGGGTTTACGGTTTTGCGTTACGAATCAAGTAGCGGGCAGAAGTGAGTAGGACGCATCGAAAACCTACATCTGATCTCGACAAACCGCCACATCCCGCCACGAAGCGCCACATCTGGCCTGCAGACAAGCTTCTGTTTTCTTGAGATAATTCCGTCTGTCACCCATGAGATCAGCCGACTGTCAGATTATATATCTTGTATGAAAAAGAAGCTTACATCCCGCTACATCGATACCGTGACTGCGCCTGGTCCAAAACGCCTCGATGTCTACGATCAGGCTCTCACTGGGTTCGGTGTTCGCGTTTCAACATCTGGTCGTAAAACGTGGTTTTGCTCGACTCGCGTGAACGGCCGCATGAAGCGCATGAAGATCGGCACCTACCCTGCCCTCTCCTTGGCCGATGCCCGTGAGCATGCAAAAGCAACACTTCGCGACATCCAGCTGGGGGTCGAACCGACGGCGACAACGCCGGCGCTTGGTGATGTCGTTCCTCAGTTCATCGAACTCTATGCGCGCCCTAGAAACCGCGGTTGGCGCGAACAGCAACGCTTGCTTGAACAGAAATGGTGCGGGTTGTTCACGACCCCGATAGATCAAATTCAACGCGGAGCCGTTGTGCGTATTCTGGACCAGATGATCGCCGACGGTGCTCCTGGACGCGCAAACAATGCCCTCGCGACGCTCAAGAAGCTCCTGAACTGGTGCTTGGATCGCGGCATGATCGACATCAACCCGATCGCCGGACTGAAGCCTCCGACCAAGCCTAAGGCACGAGATCGCGTGCTCACCGATCCTGAGATTTCACGGTTTCTTCTGGCAGCCGAAGACGAAGGATACCCGTTCGGAACACTGGCAAAGCTGCTTCTCCTGACGGGGCAGCGACGCGGCGAAGTGAGCGAAATGCGCTGGTCGCAAGTCGATTTCGAAACCGCGACATGGACCATTCCGTCCGAGCGCGCGAAGAACGGCATCGCGCATGACGTACCGCTGTCACAGCCGGTGATCGACATTCTTCAGGGGCTCCCCCGTTTCGCCGGTTCTGACTTCGTGTTTACGACGACGGGGAAGACACCGGTGTCGGGCTTCGGGCGAGCGAAGGATCGACTAAATGATGCGATGGGCGCCAGCGATTGGCGTTTACATGACCTGCGCCGGACAGCTGCATCCGGCATGGCGCGGATCGGCGTCGCACCTCACATCATCGAGAAAGTGCTCAATCATAAATCAGGGGTCATATCTGGCGTCGCTGCCGTCTATAATCGCTACTCGTATGCAGACGAGAAGTGCGAGGCACTCCGACTATGGTCGAAAGAGATTCAAGCGTTGACCTGTTCAATGTCGAAAGGATGCGGGAGATCGCTCGGATCCTTAACATCGAACGAGACATCGATCGAGTCATTGGGCTTCACGCGGATCTCATCAGGTTAGGGTTAAGGTGGCGGCATACCATCACAAACTCTCCAGTCGATTTCCCGATCTCTTCTATACGACCTGCACCGTCAAAACGGATTCGCTGGCTCGAAAACAAAGTCGAAAAGATCGCCAAAGAGCTACTCAAGAACCTGGATGAGGAGCACGATCCCTACTTTTCGATTTGGGGCACACTAGATCCCGACCTTGTCGCTTTCGACCGAGAACCCGCACGACGCGCGCTGACAGAGCTCCTTGAACATCTCGATCATTTAATCGGAGATCTCTACGCACTGCAAAACGAGAAGGCGCCACACACCGGCGAGATGCGCATTGATCTCGTTTGCGACCTCGTTGAACTCTTCAAGGTGCACTGTCCGGACTTGGGTACTACGCGCGGTACATATGATTCACAAACAAAACGTTGGATCGGGCATCTGCCCGAGTTCGTCGAGGCCGCATTTTCTGAAATTACCGGTGGCGCGGTGATGCCAGGCAAGAAACTCGACAACCTCATTAGCCTTGCTTTGAAAGACTAATTTCTGGGTCTGCCAGATGCTGGCAGAGATCTACAACCGATCCCCTTTGAACAACTGAGAAGCCGCGCAATTATTCCTGCATGGCAATCACGCCATTCAATCGAAAGGAAGAAAGTACAATGCCTCTCAAACAACCAAGTTCGACAACTGTCGACCCTCCTGACATTCTTTTTGCACCGACAGTAGCGCTCAATATACCCATTCTCATTGGCTTCGATCAGCTGGTTGAGCTCGGCGTCACATACAGTCGCGAGCATCTTCGCCGCATGGAGGCAGCGGGACAATTCCCCGGCCGCGTGCGTTTGAGCCCGGCGCGGGTCGCCTGGATGTCCAGCGAAGTAATCGCATGGCTCAATGAGCGTGCTGAAGAACGGCCTATCGCCTAGAGCCGTCTAATATCGAGCTCAGCGCTCGAGAACTCAACGAAATCTTAAAGGAGAACTACCATGCAAGATTGCATGCACGATGAAGCTCGTCCTGAAGACTGGATTGAAGCGTCCATAGATTTTTTACAGACGCTTTGGGAGGCGCACGAAAGCCAGGGCTACGTCTTTTTAGGCACGAAATCTGTGAAGGATACTCGCTGGAGCGATCACTCGTTTGAACTACCTGTATTCGACCAAGAACTTCGAGACTTTTTCGAAGAACACCCGCGCGAGAAATACGACATATATTTCTGCGCAAACGCGTTCGCGACGACACGTCGTTTGAAGTCCACGGCGCTACCTACACGCTTCGCTTGTGTTGACGTGGATGAGGCGCCACTCCATGAGTTCCGGCCTGAGCCGACTCTCGCGTGGAGGACATCCCCAGGACGAACTCAGGGGATTTGGGTCTTCAAGGATAGCCTTCCGGTTAGGCACGCGGAACAGATCGCCCGCAACCTAGCGTACAACTATGGTGCCGATCGTGGCGGATGGAGCGTCACAAAGTATTTGCGCCTGCCCTACACCTACAACCACAAACCCGCATATGACCGACCCGAAGTTGAGATTTGCTACTTCTGTGACGATCCATTGGGATATGCAAACATTGCTCCCATTTTTGTTCCTGAAGATCGGAGGAAATCTCCAATCAATAAGAGGCGCAGTGGCAAACGGAGGAATTATTCTGGCCGAAAGCTTCCTACCGGCCGAAAGCATGCTAAGAGAATTCTCGCCAAGTATGGACACCAGTTACCGCTCATGCCGCGCTCTTTCCTCGGCCATGATGCTCTCCTCTTCCCGGATCGAAGCAAGGCCATCTATTCCATAGTGGCAGGTCTTTATCAGGTCGGCGCAAAGCGGCGACATATAGAGATAGCCACCTGGAACAGCGTCTACTTCCAGCACAAGTACGGTCTTGATCGCAAAGCTCTCGATGCAGAAGTGACCCGGATTATTGAAAAGCTGGAGGGGGGTTCCAATGCCTCGTGAATTCACCCTTCTAAGCAACGTGGAACGGAAAGAAGTTGAGTGGCTCTGGGAGCCACTCATACCACGCGGCATGATGACTATTCTTGAAGGCGATCCTGACGTCGGAAAATCCTATTTGGCCATGCATATCGCCAGTGTTGTGTCTCAAGGCGGCACGCTGCCGAACGGAGCGAAGCTGAAACCTGGCAAGGTTTTGTACTTCAGCCAAGAGGACGACCCGGCTTATACGATCCGACCGCGCGTCGAAGACATGGGCGGCGACCTCAAGCGTGTCAAAGTGCACACCGGAGACTCCATATTCGATGAAGCCGGTATTTCAGTTCTGAGGCGTGAGGTACGGCGTTGGAACCCAGACCTTATCATTGTAGACCCGCTTGTGGCCTATATCGACGCTTCGACGGATTTCTATAAGTCCAACGAAGTACGGCCCATCTTGCGCGCACTGACGCAAATAGCAGAGCAAGGAAACTGTGCGCTTTTGCCGATCCGACATTTGGTAAAGACGAAAACGACGAAGGCCCTTTACCAGGGCGGGGGGTCGATGGACTTTATTGCCTTCGTGCGGTCGGCGTTGAGAGTTGCACAACACCCCGACGATCTCGACCGGCGTGTCCTCGCGCACTTTAAGCACAATCTCTCACAGCGTGGCGAAAGTCTTATGTATGAGATTGTCAAACAGGGTCCAGGGAAGCGTCCGCGTGTCGAATGGAAAGGCACCACCGGCATTTCGATCGAAGATTTGCACGATGGACCTGGCAAGCAACCCAGTGAACTGGATCGCGCCATGTCATTCCTTCGCCAATACCTGGCTAACGGGCCCGTGGCGGCAAAAGACGTTGAGCTGCAAGCGGAAGCGAAGAGTTTGTCCAAGCGTACACTCGATCGCGCAAAAGAAGCTCTTTCCGTGAAGTCCGAAAAGAAGAAGAACGCATGGTTCTGGTCTTTGGACGAAGCCAGTCACGAATGAACGCCAGAGTTGCATACGGGAAATGATGGCTGTCTTGGCGTTCTTCATGTGAAGTTCGCCAAGATTGCCATTTTTTTTCGATATCGTTTTTGGCAAACGAAAAGATGGCATTCGGCGAATTGACGCCAATTGCACCATTTAGATATGAAGGCGATTTTCTTAATATCCCTTCGAAATCCTTCTGTGACCACAAGCCAGGGATATGCAGGACATGGCTATGCCGGCGCACATACCGACCGACGAGCAACGACACATTGTCGAAGTGCTGGTCGCGGGCGGCACTCCGAAAACGACGATCGCAAAAGCCATGGGCATTGGAATGAATACGCTGCGACGGCATTACAAGAACGAGCTGGAAAGCGGTCTCGAGCTCGCCAACGCCAAAGTGGTGCGCCGGTTGTTTCGATTGATTGAACAGGGGTCGACACCGGCGACGATCTTCTGGCTGAAGACACGCGCAGGTTGGAAGGAGGGACAGACGGTGGAGATCGAACAGAAACAAGACCAACAGCCGTATGACTTCTCGAAGCTGTCAGACCAGGAACGCGCAGACCTACGCATCAAGCTAGAAACTGTCGTCGGACGGAGGCACTGACATGATGGCACATCCTCCAATCAGTAGTTACGACATGAAGCTTCAGTGCTATGTCCGCGAGATCAGCTATTGCTCCGAAACAGGCACCGGCATGCTCGTGACATATGCAGATACCTGCCCTGATATGTCCGCCTGTATCCAGATGTTCGAAGAGCTGATGCCCACAGTAGCGGAGATTTGGGTCTCTCACTGGATTTCTGGCGTAACCGTGATGAACACAGTGTATCGGCGCCTTGACGGCAAGTGGCGGGTATTCGTGCCGAAGTTTCGCTCCGGGAAGCGACGCTAGACGCGCTGAGATCGCCTGTGAGGGCCCTTTCAGCGATTTCGCGATACGACCCTCATCAAAACGCATTTCTGGCGATCCTGCCGCGCCTCATGGCCATCGCAATTGCACTCCAGCTGCAGACGTTTGACCGCGACATTGGGACAAATGGTCCGCGTGTCATGATCCAGACTCGCAGAAAATCAGTCACTTGCTAAGTATTGCCCGAAGCGACACGCGAACCTCATATCAGTCCGTCGTCACCCAAGGCGCGGGTGATCTCTGAGTCTGACCAAGCAGTTATGCGCAGGTCGAAGGTCTCAGGGTAACGGGCTGGGTTGGATATGGGTGACACTCTCCGAACTTCGTCCGAATGGGTCATTCGCGAAGACTGCCACGGCTGCGGGTGAGAGAGCCCAAGAGGAGCCAACAGGCCGGGTTGAGCTTAGCTGCGATGCTGGCATTCGCGCCACCGGCGCGGCCGCTTCAGAAGTCCAAAAAGTCCAGCCGGATCTCCCCGCGAGGTCTTCCACAGGCGCCGGGAGGAATTTCCAAAATTTGAGATTCGGGTCTGCACCCATTCAACCGATCGATGCGACCATACGACCAATGCAATGTTTCACAGGCAAAGGTCGAAGCCTCACCTCCTCTACGACCAGGAGTCTCTGAAGTGACCTTTGAGCGGTGCTACCGCTTCCGGAACATCTCGCGCAAAGGTCACGCCCAAGTAAGTCGCAGCGCGTGTTGCGCCGACATAAAGATACTTTGAGAACAGGTCAGGCAGCTTCGCGATTGTCTCGTCGAGACCCACGAAGAAGACTCCTTCAAACTCGAGCCCTTTGATGTGCCGGATGTCGAACACCCGGACATCCCGATCATTGCCCACATCACGGCCATCGCGACACGCGACCGCAGCGAGTGAGATTTCCTCTAAGCGCTTGTTCAACGCCTCTGCGAGTGGTTGCACTTGGTCCTCGCTGTTCACCAGGACCGCAATCGTGGTGGCCTGGCGCACCATGCCATCGATCTCAGATATTCTTTGAAATAGCCAATCAGCGATGCGCTCGTAATCACCTAACTCTGTCGCCCAGACAGGGGCGACGCCTTCGATATCCACCCTATCCGGCAATACGGTCTCATCGGCAGATGCACCGCCGATTGCAGCGATGGATTTTGCCAACTCAACCAGCTTTGCACTTTGCCTGTAGGAGACGGTTATCGTTTTGGTCTGAATGTCACGATCTACCCAAGACAAGAGCTTCGCGCTTTTGATCCCCCAAGCTGTCAGGCGCTGGTTCATGTCGCCGCATAGAAAGAACGAACGCATGGCCGGATGCGCGAGTTCATACATGCAGGCAAGCTGTACCGGTGAGAAATCGGTCGCTTCATCCACAAGGATCTGGGCCCGAAAAAGATCTCGTACAGCGCCCAGCAGACCGCTGTCAGGGAGATCAAGATCTGGTGTGTTCCGATAACCCTCAATAAGGCGACCCGCGATCCGCAACGATGCAAGCGTCAACAGGTCGAGTTCTTGCCAATGGAGATCTGCTGATTTCTCGGGAAGACCGTTATACCACTTACCGGCGTCAGAGCGCTCTCGCCTAAAGGCCTTGTACGCTCTCGGAATCGCTCTGAGGACAAGCCGCTCGATTGACGCAAAACGTTGAAGCACGCGCTGCTCGAGGACCAATGTTCCCAGCGCAATAATATCCTCTTCGGGGGGGACGCGATCAGGTCCGAGCCAACTAAGCAAGATTCCATTACGTGAGTTCTTGGGGACGCTGCGCCGACGCGCTCGTGCGAGCGCAAGCGCTTGAATTGCCGCGCGATAGCGCTTTGCGGCCTGAGTTCGGCTGACCGATCGTCCGGTCGGAAGCTCGCTCTCCTCATCCTCGTCAATCGCGAGATCAGGGTCTTCGTCGTCGACCTCCTGCTGTGCCAATTCGCGATCGATACGGGTTAGTTCTTCTTGAAGTCTCGTGATGAAATCCCGGTCATCATGCGCCAGCTTGTTCTGTGCCCTTGTAAAGATGCGCCCAACCGCATCGCGTCGCGTTTCAACAAGCGCACGGATGGTGTCCTGTGCGTTCCGAAAATTGAGAACATCAGCGCCCTCAATACCGCTGCGCAGCGGCTCCACGAGCGCCTCGAAATCCTGCGCGATCCGGGACAACTCCGGGTCTTTGGAGCTGCGAAGATCACCTAGGCTTTCGGACAGATCACTAACGATGGAGGCAGTTAAGTAGTTCTCGAAGTCGTCGTACCAGGAGGCACTGTCGATCGTATCAGGCGCCATGTGATCATCGCTGACGCGCTCGACGAAAGGGCCGGCGCCCGTGCTTGTTCTAAGAATCTGCAAATGATCGCGAGCGATCTCACGCCGATATTCGCCCCAGGTGCGTATATGATCGTCTGAGGCGGCCTGACCCTCGCGCGCGAATGCCTCTTTGACGTACTGTCGAAGCAGTTCGGTCGGCGAAAACATGATCCAGTTTGAGGCATGGGGACGAGTGGCCTCGCGCTCGACCCTCTGAATACTAGCTAGTTCTTCCGGCACTTCTTGGAGGGCGGCGAGATCTGTTTTTTGTCCCAGCCGGCGGATAAGCGTCGTCGTCTTTCCTGTTCCTGGCGGGCCAGACAAGAAGCACCGGCTATTGATCGGCAACCGGAAAATCTCGTCTTGGTGTTTGTCCAGAATAGGCTGATCGCGCAGCCCCATCTGACTGAGAATTGCGCGACGGAGCCCTTCGATAATCGTAGCGTCGTCGGCATCATCGAGCCATGCCGCGTCAAGCTCAGCGTCATCGAAATCAGGGGCCTTCTCGAGCAGTGCCCGCAATGACAGCACCGTGAGATTGCCGAACTCTTGGCTCGCGATTTCTGCATCTTCCGCGTCCCACAGCCCGTCTGATTGTTTCGGAAGGACCCGAGCAGTCGCATCAACAAGCAGATCGTGTTCGCCGCCACCGATGGAGAAAGTTTCTTCATCTCCCGGCTCGAGCGTCGCCAACCTACCAAGGCGCGTTCGAGAGCTCGCTATCTTGAAGCCTTCAACAGGCCGTGGTTGCCCCCGGGTTATGTAGAGAACACCCGGTTCATCGTTTTCGTCCAAGTACTGGACGCGCGCAATGATGGGCTGCTTCAGAAGCGCGTGCAGGGCTTCTCTTTCAGCTGAGTTGATCGCGCCAAGATTTTTGACCTGGTTAGCGCTCGTGAACGTATTCACAGCAGCGAAAGCCTGAGGCCCAGACTTCCAGGGCCGTTTCAACTGATCCGAGGCATCCTTAGCGACGGCTTCGATGCAGTTGAGGGTGTCTCTCGATGTCTCCCGAAGGAAGCTTTCTCGGTTCAAATCGGTCATTTCTCTAGGCATTTATCAATAAGTGTTTGGTCGAGTTAGCGCCCAAATATAGCGAAAGTTTGACCCATGGGTTAGGGCGTACGCCGCACCCTTCGGCTAAACGCCCAACTTTCCAGCTAGCGCTCGGGACCGAAGCCTTCCAGCTAGTAGGAAGGATTTTCCAAGTTCGCAGTTCGGGCGCTATGCACCCCAAAAACCGCGCAAGACACGGTCCTGAAAATGCCACAAATGATTGAAAAGTGGAGGCTTACTTCGAGCTCGGATTGGAAAACGATGAACAATGAAGTCAACTTCTGAAGGCGCGTGCCAATAGAGCCTGGCAATCTAGAGCTAGGGAGAGAGTATAAAACGAAGAGACCTGCAAGTGGTCTGCCGGTTTGCGAACTTCTGGATGTTCGATACGCCGGATAGCGAGTTTCGGAGGCTGCTTGAGTGCGTTCGAAAAGGTCAGGAGTAACTCCGAGAACACGATTAAAGCCCCGCTCTAAGTCAAACTTGACCGAGTACGCCGCAGCCAAGATAGCTCAGGTCATGGACTAGGTGACGACCACAATCCGGCGACGAGGAAAGTTTTGAACTGCAACGCTGCTATCAACAAGAAATGTGATGAAAATAATTGACAATTCGACATCTTTGCTCGGTGATGAGCTTAAAGAGAATATAGGACGAGGATCAAAGCTCAAGATTGCTGCGTCTTGTTTTTCTATTTATGCCTATGAGGAGCTTAAATCAGAGCTTTCAAAGATTGATAGCCTCCAATTTATTTTTACCACTCCGACTTTCGTGCCCAGCGAAGTGACTGACAAAATTAGAAAGGAGCGCCGCGAATTCTTCATTCCGAAGGGGGTGCAGGAAAGCACGATCTACGGAACCGAGTTCGAGATTCAACTCCGCAACAAATTGAACCAAAAGGCCATTGCAAAAGAGTGCGCCGCTTGGGTTCGCAAGAAAGCAAGGTTCAAGTCCAATACGACCAAGTCGGCTATGCAGCAGTTCATTCATCTGGATGGGGTGCAAGACAGCAGGGCCTATATGCCGATAAGTGGGTTTACGGCGCCTGACTTGGGCTACCAGCAAGGCAATGCTGTATCCAATTTCGTGACAGAATTCGATGAGGCTTCACACACGGACATGTATCTTCAGCTCTTCAACGAAATTTGGAGGGATGCGGAAAAGGTCCAAGATGTCACAGAAGAAATCTGTTCGTATATTGAAAATGTGTACCAGGAGAATTCTCCGGAGCGCATTTACTTCTTAATGCTCTACAATATCTTCCACGACTTCCTGGATGAAGTTGATGAGGATGTACTTCCGAATGATCTGACAGGATACAAGGAAAGTCTCGTTTGGCACAAATTGTTCAATTACCAGAGAGATGCCGCAACAGGCATTATAAATAAGCTTGAAACCCATAATGGATGTATCTTGGCCGACAGTGTCGGGCTCGGAAAGACCTTCACGGCTTTGGCGGTCATTAGGTACTATGAATTGCGCAACCGCGCAGTCCTGGTCCTGTGTCCGAAGAAGCTGGCCGACAATTGGCGTAACTATAACACGAACCTGAAGACTAACATCTTCGCTCGCGATAGGTTCAATTACGATGTGCTTTGCCACACGGACTTGTCTCGGACAAGTGGCGAGAGCTTTGGGATTCCACTAAACCGGGTTAATTGGGGCAACTATGATCTCGTCGTGATCGATGAGAGCCACAACTTCCGCAATAACGACATCTATAAAGATCGGGAGACCCGCTATCAAAAACTGATGAACAAGGTCATTCGGGACGGCGTAAAGACGAAAGTTCTCATGTTGTCTGCAACGCCTGTAAACAACAGGTTCAATGATCTGCGGAACCAGCTGGCCTTGGCTTACGAAGGAGAGTCCGAGAACCTCAGCCGCAATCTCAAGAGCAAAAACAGCATAGAAGAAATCTTTCGCCGCGCTCAAAAGGCCTTCAATGCCTGGGCCGAGCTGCCGCCGGATCAACGCACGGCCGCTTCAATTCTAAAGACACTCGACTTCGACTTCTTTGAGTTGCTCGACGCTGTGACCATCGCGCGGTCCCGCAAACACATCCAGTCGTTCTACGACACCACGGATATTGGCCACTTCCCGACCCGCCTTAAGCCGAAGTCTTTCCATTGCCCGATTACACGTCGCGAGGACGTTCTTGGGCTCAATGAAATTTTCGCTCAGCTTTCCGTGCTAAAACTCGCTGTTTATGCACCGATCAGCTACATCCTTCCGAGCCGTTTGGCCAAGTACGAAGAGATGTACGACACAACGACAGAAGGCGGGCGTGGCAAGCTGAGGCAGCTGGATCGGGAGCGCAGTCTGCAAGCGCTCATGACCACAAACCTTCTAAAGCGCCTTGAGAGCTCTGTTGAGGCGTTCCGTCTGACGCTCAAATCTCTCGCTGGCAACATTGGGCGGACACTTGATGCTATCAATGAGTTTGAGCAGTCCGGTGGGGATGCCGCTGTGTCGGACCTTACTGCGGGCCTGGATGACTTCGCCAGTGAAGATGACGATCTTGAAGGCTTCGATGAGTTTACCGTCGGCAAGAAGGTCAAGATCAGCCTGGCGGATATGGACCTTCCTTCCTGGAAGCATGAGTTGGAGTCGGACAAGTATCTGATCGACGACCTGATCTCCTCTATGAAACGTGTCAAACCAGAGGATGACGCCAAGCTCCAACATTTGAAGGAGTTGATAGAAGCCAAGATCGATAGTCCGCTCAACTCAGGCAACAAGAAGGTCATTATCTTCACCGCCTTCGCGGATACTGCGAACTACCTGTATGAAAACCTTGCCCCAGCGATCTTGGCAGAGCGGGGGCTCCATTCCGGCAAGGTGACTGGCTCAGGCTCGCCACAGACCACACTCAAGAAGCATTTTGACTTCCAATTGGTGCTCACGCTCTTCTCACCTCGGTCAAAAGAGAAATCGTTGGTGATGCCGAATGAAGATGCCGAGCTGGACATACTGATCGGCACAGACTGCATTTCTGAAGGCCAGAACCTTCAGGACTGCGATTTCTTGGTTAACTATGACATCCACTGGAACCCAGTTCGGGTGATCCAGCGGTTCGGACGCATTGATCGCATCGGCTCCCCAAATACCCAAATCCAGCTCGTGAACTACTGGCCCGACATCACGTTGGACCAGTACATCAACCTGAAAGAGCGGGTCGAAAACCGCATGGTGATCACAGACATCACGGCCACGGGTGATGATAATGTGCTGACGGCGAAGAGTACTGACATCGCCTACCGCAAGGACCAGCTGAAGCGCCTTCAGGAAGAGGTCATTGAGCTCGAAGACGTAAAGACCGGCGTCTCAATCACAGACCTCGGTCTGAACGATTTCCGGATGGACCTCCTCAACTACGTCAAGGAGAACGGCGATCTTTCCAAGACGCCCAACGGGCTTCATGCGGTTGTTCCTGCACAACCCGATCGTGGCCTGCTGCCTGGTGTGATCTTTGCGCTGAAGAACATCCACGACACCGTGAACGTCAATCAGCAGAACCGTCTCCACCCCTACTATCTCACCTACATCAACCGGGAAGGTGAGGTTATTGCAGACCACACCGAGGTGAAGCGCCTACTCGACCTGATCCGCACCAGCTGCAAAGGCCAATCGGAGCCAATTAACGAAGTCTGCCGCCTGTTCAACGACGAGACGCACGACGGGAAGCACATGGAGCGGTACTCGGAGCTGCTGAGTTCGGCTATCCGATCCATGATCGAGGTGAAGGAAGAGCGGGACATTGACAGCCTTTTCGGCGGTGGCAAGACGTCCGCGCTTGTCCACACAATAGCTGGTCTCGACGACTTCGAGTTGATTGCCTTCCTCGTCGTTCAAGACGTCGGAGGCTGATTGTGCTGTTTGCCTATCCAAGGTCGGCCCAGTTTGGCCGAGTGATCCCGAAGTCAAAGATCTACGAACACGCCGATGCAAAGACGGCGCTGAAGGACAAGTTTGTCTCCGAGGTTGACCAGATCGTCTGGGCCTACAAGCTCGCACCTGAAACGATCAACCTCAGCGCAGCGAAGCACGTCAACGAAATTCAGGTGTTCAATGTGCGCCTGCGAGAACAAAGGGTCAGCGAAGACGTGCTGCGAGCTATGGATCGGGCGATCCCGTTTCCGATCATCTTCGAGCTTGCCCACCAAGCCAAGCGCCGCACGGTTGCAGCCTTCAAGCGTCCAAACGAGGCCGACAAATCGAAGTGGGTTGTCAGCGACTATTTCTCGTCAGAATGGGTGGCTGAAGATGTCGAGCGTACTGCCTTGCCTGTATCGCTCGATCTTGCTGGGTTGTATGACAAACTCATCACGGCGCTCATGCCTGTTGCTCCCAAGGAAGAGGAGGACATTCAGGCCCGCGTTGATCGTGTTGAAGCGATCGGAGCCAAAGAGCATGAAGTCGCCAAAATCCAAGCCAAGTTGGCGAAAGAAAAACAGTTCAATCGCAAGGTGGAAATAAACAAAGCCTTGCGCACCGCAAAACAAGAGCTGGCGCTGCTAAAGGCTGCCGACAGCCTTTTCGAGTAGGAGGAAGATTATGGACAAGCTGAAGATGCATAGTGCCGACGTTAGCCAAGCAAACATTGCAGCCATTGCAGAGCTCTTTCCCAACTGTGTTACGGAATCCTGGGATAAAGACTTGGGCAAGAATCGTCTCGCCATAGATTTTCAATTACTACAACAGGAACTTAGTGATTACTTGGTAGAGGCGGCATCCGAGCGATACTCGCTTAACTGGCCAGGCAAACGAGAGGCCCTTATCGTTTCCAATGCCCCAATTGGAAAGACTCTGAGGCCAGCGCCAAGTGAAAGCATGTTGTTCGAAAATACAGGAAACCTCTTCATTGAGGGTGATAATGCTGATGCATTAAAACTACTCCTTCAAGGGTATATTGGATCTGTGAAGCTGATCTATATCGATCCTCCATATAACACTGGCAATGATTTCGTTTACGATGATCAGTTTGCGCAAGGTTCAAGGGAGTACCTAGAGAGCTCACTTCAAAAGGATACTCAAGGAAATCGACTTGTAGCAAATACAAGCTCGAATGGTAGATTCCATTCGGACTGGTTGTCGATGATGTATCCAAGGCTGCGCCTAGCAAAAACCCTTCTAAGGGAAGATGGCGTCATAGCCATAAGTATTGACGATGAAGAAGTAAGCAACCTCCGTACAATTTGTGATGAGGTGTTCGGTCGAGAAAACTTCATCGCACAATTTGTTTGGAAATCTCGCGTCAGCGAAGACACTAGAGCGACGACCGGGGTCTCAACAGATCATGAGTACATTGTTTGCTATGCCAGAAGTGATGCGGCACGTTTTCGTGGTGCAGAAAAGGACTTTGATAAATTTTCCAATCCCGACAGTGATCCACGTGGACCTTGGCGTTCCGCGGACTTAACGGGGCTCGCTACGAAAGCAGCACGACCAAATCTTCACTATGACCTTATCGATCCAGAGACCGGTACCAACTACGGCTGCCCACCAAAAGGTTGGCGGTATGAACCTGCTACAATGAAGCAAAAGATTGAAGAGGGGCGCATCCTATTTCCAACAAGTAAAGATGGTAGGCCGAGACACAAGCTGTTCCTCCATGAGATGAAGAGTTTATTCAAGAATATATCATCTGTAATTACTGAATTCAGCACGGCTGATGGGACCCGTGAGCTAAATGCGTTGATGGGCGGCGTGGCATTCACTTTCCCAAAGCCAACTGCGTTAATACAGCTTTTTGTTGAACAGCTGACCGAAAAGAACGATATCATTGTTGACTTTTTCGCTGGATCAGGAACCACCGCTGAGGCTGTTTTTAGACAATGTGCCTTCGACGGTATGTCGCGCCAATTTGTATTAATTCAGTTGCCTGAAGAACTTGATAGTAAGAATTCTTCACAAGGTGCGGCTGCAGAACTCTGCGACAAGCTGGGCGTACCACGAAACATCGCGGAGCTCTCTAAAGAGCGTATTCGCCGCGCTGGAAAGAATGTACTCACTGGCGAGTGCCATACTGATTGGAACCGTGACGTCGGATTTAGGGTGCTGAAGGTCGACACATCCAACATGCAGGACGTCTACTACACTCCCGACCAGACCGACCAAAAGAGCCTGCTGGGCGCCGTAGACAACATCAAACCAGACCGCACATCCGAAGACCTTCTCTTCCAAGTTCTCGTCGACTGGGGCGTAGACCTGACGCTGCCCATCAGAAGGGAGACGATCCATGACAAGAAGGTCTACTTCGTCGATGAAAACGCTTTGGCTGCTTGTTTCGAAACCGGTGTGACCGAAGAGCTCGTCAAAAAACTCGCTACCCGAGAACCGCTTCGCGTGGTGTTCCGGGACAACGGCTTTGTCAACGACGCCGTGAAGATCAACGTGGAGCAAATCTTCAAGCAGCTCTCGCCCATGACTGACGTTAAAGCAATCTGAGGGCGCTGGCATGAAACTGAAGTTCAAGGTCCAAGCCTATCAGACGGATGCTGTCGAGGCGGTTGTCGACTGCTTTGCGGGCCAACCGCGCAGCGATCGCATCACCTACCGCATTGACCCAGGTCGCTCAAAACAGATCAGAGCAGAAGAAGAAGGCTTCAAGAACGCCGACCTACAGCTACCGAAAACTGAGGTTCTGCAAAACATCCAAGCTGTTCAGCGCCGCCAGAACCTGCCGATATCGGACAAGCTGATTTCGAGCGCTGGCTGTGACTACAACCTCGACACGGAGATGGAGACCGGGACCGGCAAGACGTACTGCTACATCAAGACAATCTTCGAGATGAACAAGCGGTACGGCTGGTCGAAGTTCATCGTCATGGTGCCCAGCATCGCAATCCGCGAGGGTGTCCATAAGTCCCTTCAGATTACCGCCGAGCACTTTGCCGAGACCTATCAGAAGAAAGCGCGGTTCTTCGTCTACAACTCCAAGCGCCTGCACGAGCTTGAAAGCTTTTCGAGCGACGCTGGTATCAACATCATGGTGATCAACACCCAGGCCTTTGCTGCGAAGGGCAAGGATCAGCGTCGTATCTACATGGAGCTGGACGACTTCCAGTCGCGTCGCCCCATCGACGTGATTTCGCGAAACCGGCCCATACTGATCCTCGACGAGCCGCAAAAGATGGAGGGGAAGGCGACAACCAAGTCGTTGGAAGAGTTCAACCCTCTGATGATCCTGCGCTATTCGGCCACCCATAAGACGCAGCACAACAATGTGCATCGTTTGGATGCGCTGGACGCTTTCAACCAAAAACTCGTGAAGAAGATCGCGGTACGTGGCATTCAGACACGCGGCCTCGCTGGCACGGCACCATACTTGTATCTCGAAGGCATCGAGGTTTCGAAGAAGGCGCCAGTCGCCAGGATCGAAATGGAAGTCAAGCTCGCGACAGGAGAGATCAAACGTCAGCTGAAGCGCTTGGAGTTTGGCCGTGACCTGCTGACCTTATCAAATGGCCTTCAAGCTTACAGCGGCTTCACGATCTCACAGATCGACGCGAACAAAGACGCTGTTGAGTTCTCGAATGGTTTTGAACTGCGAGCTGGTGAGGCGACGCAGGACATTTCTGAAGAGCACATGCGGCGCATTCAAATCCGCGAAACCATCCGTGCGCATTTCGAGCGGGAACAGCAACTGTACTCGCAGGGTATCAAGGTACTCTCGCTCTTCTTCATCGACACTGTGGCCAGGTATCGTGACTACGATGTTGAAGATACCAAGGGCGACTATGCTCGTGTTTTTGAGGAAGAGTACGAGCAACTCCGAAAGGAGTACTTGGAGACTCTTGCCCTAGAGCATCAAGAATACCGAGAGTTCCTGGAGCGCGACCCCGTCGACAAAGTGCATGAGGGGTATTTTTCCATCGACAAAAACAAGCGCCTTGTCGACCCAAGCGTAAAGAAGACAGGGGAAGAGAAGGGCCTGTCCGATGACGAAGATGCCTATGACCTTATCCTGCGGGACAAGGAGCGGCTGCTGTCTCAGGACGAGCCCGTTCGCTTCATCTTCTCTCACTCGGCTCTGCGTGAGGGATGGGACAACCCGAACGTTTTTACAATGTGCATGCTGAAGCACAGCGACAACACGATTTCACGCCGCCAGGAAGTGGGGCGAGGGTTGCGGCTAAGCGTAGACCAGTCCGGTGAGCGCATCGATAACCCCGCACTTGTACATGACGTCAACGTTCTCACCGTTGTTGCCAGCGAGAGCTACAAGGACTTCGTTTCGAACCTTCAGAAAGAGATTTCCGAGGCTCTGGCATCCCGTCCACGCAAAGCCAACGAGGCATATTTCAAAGGGAAGGTGCTGCGTACACAGCATGGCGATGTGACCGTAACGCCGGACATGGCCGCCCAAATCGAGTTCTATCTGATCCAGAACGGATATGTGGATCACCAGCGCCAGGTCGTCGAAAAGTACCACCAGGCAAAGACAGAAGAGACGCTCGCTCCTTTGCCTGCAGATCTCGACGGTTTTGCTCCACAGGTTTTCCAGCTTGTTGATAGCGTCTTTAGCGCCGACGCTTTGGCACGCATCGTAGACGATGGCCGCAAACCGAAGACCAATCCGCTGAATGACAACTTCGAGAAGAAGGCCTTCAAGGAGCTCTGGGAGCGGATCAATCAGAAGGCCGTTTATCGGGTAGACTTCGATAGTGATGAGCTGGTCGAAAAGTGCATCCGAGCACTGAACAAAGAGCTCAATGTCACCCCCCTACAGTACACCGTCCAGACCGGTGCGCAGGGTGACAGCCTAACGGCTGAGCAGCTCACGGACGGCAAGAGTTTCAAGGTTAAGGAAACCCGCACGGAGTATGGGCAGTCTGCATTCTCAAGCGTGAAGTACGACTTGTTACTTGAGATTTCTGAGGACGCTCAGCTAACGCGGCAAACGGTTGCTCGCATCTTGGCCGGGATGGAGAAGGTCGTCTTTGATCAGTTTAAGAAGAACCCCGAGCAGTTCATTTCCGAAGCAACGCGGCTGATCAAAGAGCAAAAGGCAACCGTCATAATTGAGCGGCTGACATACGACGCCATTGATGATCGCTATGACACTGGAATCTTCACAGCAGCGCAGACAGGAAACGATTTCTCCAAGGCCACCGAGCAACTGAAGAAGCATGTCTTCGACTACGCTATCGTGGACAGTGACGTTGAGCGCCGCTTCGTTGCCGACCTAGATACGAGTGCAGAAGTTGTCGTGTATGCTAAGTTGCCTCGTGGTTTTCTAATCCCGACCCCCGTCGGCGACTATAATCCAGACTGGGCGATCTCTTTCGAAGAAGGCGCCATCAGGCACATCTACTTCGTGGCCGAAACCAAGGGCAGCATGTCCTCGATGAAGCTGCGTCCGAAGGAGCAAACCAAGATCGAATGTGCGCGGAAGTTCTTTGCAGAGATTAGCAAAGCAGGCCAGCCCAACAATGTCCGCTACGACGTTGTCGACAGTTACGGCAAGCTGATGGACTTGGTGGCGAGGCAGTGATGGCAATAGAAAGACCCTCTAGATTACAGGCGCTTGCCAGCAATCTCTCGAAGAACGAAAAGGCCCAAGTCTCATTCATGCAGGTCTTTGGCGAAGAGTACTTCGCTCGCCCGTTTGGTACGACGCCGAAAAGTGAGCTCGACTTGTTGATCTTCCGAGCCCTCGCTGCCGCGAAGCAGATCGACCCGAACGGACCAATTTTCTCGATAGCATCGGCCCTACAAATCACTCCCGCCAAGGCACGCAGCTTGCAGATGCAGTACTTTTTACGGGCCAACATCTCAGACGGTGAACTATCCGAGATGTTAGCGGAGGCCTTCGAGAAGACACGTCCCACTGTCGACAAGAACGATGTTCGTTTCGGTATAGAACAAACCTACCTCAGAGCTGCTCTCGAAGCGAAGATCAAAGAGCAGCAAATCTATGCTGACATCTCAGGGGAAGTTCTCCGCATACCTAAGGATCACTTCGGCGAGGCTATGGCGGCCCTACTTGACCCTGAACGCAAGGCAGCCTTTGAGAGAGCTCTGCGAGCCAGCGGAGTGAAAGTGAACGACGCTGTTGGGTTCTTCTCTCAGCTTCAGAAAGAATTCCTGGACGGCGTGAAAGGCAAGGCCATCGGGGAAGCTACCGATAAATTCTGGGAAACCCTTCGCGATGTTTTCTCAGGCGAAACGGACTATGGAACTCTGATCGAAGGTCTTGCTCAGGTCCTTGGCAGTTAGAACCTGGTTTCTCAAACTGACGAATTCGAAGCTACAAAAGGTTGCGCAAGATAACAGATCGTCAGCTGTCACCCAAATTGTCACCCACGGCATTCGATGATGCGCACGCTCGCACTTCGATCGGGTCTATGCGACTGATATAATTGGGAAGTTTTGGTAGCGGAGGAGGGACTTGAACCCCCGACACGCGGATTATGATTCCGCTGCTCTAACCAACTGAGCTACTCCGCCACGAGCGTTGGGGTTCCTAGTGTCTCGGCCCTGACCCGTCAAGCGGAAATCGGTGCCGCCCCGCGCCCTATTCGCGGGCGCGCAGGACGCGCGCGGGGCGGGTGGCGAGCGGGCGCCAGGCGAAGGCGAGGCCCGCGCCGAGCGTCAAAAGGATCCCGCCCAGGATGACGAGGACGGCAGAGACCGGTTCGAACACGTAATCGGTGTTCATCACGTAGCGCGAGATGCCCCACCCGGCGGCGGCGCCCGAGACGATCGCCACACACCCCGCCGCGCCGCCCAGCACCACGGAGCGAAGCGCGAAATTCAGAAGGATCGCGCGGCGTTCGGCCCCGAGCGTCTTCAGAAGCGCGGCCTCGTAGGTGCGCGCCCGCTCGCCCGCCGCCGCCGCGCCGATCAGAACGATGCCGCCCGTGATCAGCGTCGCGAGCGCGCCGTAGGTGACGGCCGCCGCGATGCCCTGCAGCACCTCGGTCACCCGGTCGATCGCATCGCGTACGCGGATCGCGGTGATGTTCGGGAAGGCGCCGGCCAGATCGCGCAGGATCGCGGCCTCGGCCTCCTCCTCGGCATAGACGGTGGCGATGTGGGTGTGGGGCGCGCCCGCCAGCGCGCCGGGGTTCAGGGACAGGATGAAGCCAATCCCGGCGGTGGAGAAATCGACCTCGCGGAAACTCGCGATTTCCGCCGTGATGTCGCGCCCGAGAATGTTGATGGTCAGGCTGTCGCCGAGGTTCAGCCCCATCTCTTCGGCTTCCTCGGCGGCGAAACTCACAAGCGGCGGGCCCGCGTAATCGGCGGGCCACCATTCGCCCGCCGTCAGCACCGCGTTGTCGGGGATTTCGGCGGAATAGGTGATGCCCCGGTCGCCCGACAGCACCCAGTGATCGCCCGCCACCTCTGCCGCCGGGCGGCCGTTGATCCCGGTGATGATCCCGCGCAGCATCGGCGCGCTTTCCATGCTTTCGAAGCCGGGAAGCGCACCCAGCCGGGAGCGGAACGCCTCCATCTGGTCGTTCTGGATATCGACCATGAAATAGGAGGGCGCGACCTCGGGCAGGTCGCGGGCGATGGCACCGCGGAGGTTCGCGTCGATCTGGCCGATGGCGGCCAGCACGGTGAGGCCAAGCCCGAGGGAGAGCACGACGGAGCGCGTTTCGGCCGCCGGCCCGCCCACCGCGCCAAGCGCGAGGCGCAGGGTGGAGCGGCCCCTGAGTGCGCGGCTGCGGGCAAGGCGGCGGGCGAGGTGGCGCGTGACCTCGGCGATCAGAAACAGGACGACGAAGGCCCCACCCAGCCCCGCCGCCGCCCAGAGCGTGAGTTTCCAGAGCCCCGAAAGCGATGCGGCAAAGCCCACGAGGGCCAGAAGAAGGACGCCGGTCGTGGCCAGCCAGATCGGCCGGGGCCAGCCGCGCGCGCGGGAAACGACATCGCGGAACAGCGCGGCGGCGCGGATCTCCTCCGTCCGGGCCAGCGGCCAGAGGGTGAAGATGAGCGCCGCGAGCGTGCCGTAAAGCGCCGCCTCCGCCAGCGGCCCGGGATAGAGCGCGAAGGCCGCGGGCACCGGCAGCCGCGCCTCGATCACCGGCGCGAAGGCGAGCGGCACGAGGCTGCCGAGGGCCAGACCGAGGAGGAGGCCCAGCGCCGTCAGCACGCCGATCTGAAGGAGGTAGGTGAGAAAGACGGTACTGCGATCGGCCCCCAGCGTCTTCAGCGTGGCGATCGTGGCCGTTTTGCGTTCGAGATAGCTGCGCACCGCCGCACTGACGCCGACGCCCCCCACCGCAAGCCCCGCGAGGCCGACGAGGACGAGGAAGGCCCCCAGCCGGTCGATGAATTCGTTGATCCCCGGCGCGCCGTTCCGCCTGTCCTGCCAGCGCAGCCCGGCGCCTTCGAGCGCGCTGCGGGCGGCGGCCTCGGTCGCCGAAAGATCGGCCAGGGGATCGAGGCGCAGGCGGTATTCGGTTTCGTAAAGCGTGCCGGGCGCGAGCAGGCCGGAGCCGTCGAGCGCTTCGGTCAGAACGAGGGTGCGGGGGCCGAGGGCGAAGCCGCCGGCGGCCGCGTCGGGTTCCCGCGTCAGGATCGCGCGGAGCGTGAAGTCTGCGGTGCCGAGGCGGAAGGTATCGCCCGGCACGAGGCCCAGCCGGTCGGCCAGCACCCTGTCCATCGCCGCGCCGCGATCCGCAAGCGCCTCGGCCAGCGGGATATCGGGGGCGAGGCCGACCGAGCCGTACAGCGGATAGGCCCCGTCGATGCCCTTGACCTGGGTGAGCGCGCGGTCCGCGTCCTGCCCGCGGGGGACGACGGCCATGGAGCGGAAATCGACGATTTCGGACACCTGCTCTGCCGCCTCTTCCATCCAGGCGCGTTCCGCGTCGGTCGCGAAGCGGTAGGTGAGTTCGATCGCCGCATCACCGCCGAGGATCACCGCGCCTTCGCGTTCGAGCCCCGCGGTGATGCTTTCGCGGACCGTGCCGACGGCGGCGATGGCCGCGACGCCGAGGGCGAGGCAGGCGAGGAAGACGCGGAAGCCCGAAAGCCCGCCCCTGAGTTCGCGCAGCGCGATGCGCCAGGCGAGGGATGCGTTCATTCGGCGGCCTCGCTCAGGCTGCCCGGTTCGAGCTGCCCGTCACGGAGCGCGATCACCCGGTCGCAGCGGTCGGCAAGCTCGGGCGCGTGGGTGACGAGGACGAGCGTCGCGCCGTGGCGTTCGCGCAGACCGAAGAGAAGATCCATGATCGCGGCCCCCGTGGCCCCGTCGAGGTTGCCGGTCGGTTCATCGGCCAGCAGGATATCGGGCCGGGGCGCGGCGGCGCGGGCCAGCGCCACGCGCTGTTGTTCCCCCCCCGACATCTGGGCGGGGTAGTGCCCCGCGCGGCCCGCGAGCCCGACCTGGGCCAGTTCCTCGCCCGCGCGATCGAACGCGTCGTCGATCCCTGCAAGTTCGAGCGGCAGGGCCACGTTTTCCAAGGCCGTCATCGTCGGAATAAGGTGGAAGGATTGGAACACCACGCCCATATGATCGCGACGGAGGCGTGCGAGCGCGTCTTCGCCGAGGCGGCCGAGATCATGGCCCAGCGCCGTGACGGTGCCGCCGGTGGCGCGTTCGAGACCGCCCAGAAGCATGAGGAGCGACGATTTGCCAGAGCCCGACGGCCCCGTGAGCCCCACCGTTTCGCCCCGGCGGATATCGAGGGTGATGCCCTTCAGGATATCGACCGGCCCCGCATTGCCCTCAAGCGAGAGATCGGCGTCTTTCAGGGAGAGGACGGTGTCGGTCATCGGCAAGGTCTTTGGCGGCTTCGGTTCATGGGCATATGGGGCGATCCGGGCGGGCCGCAACCTTGCGGCGGTTCTCGTTCTCGTGGCGGCGCCGGTTTCGGCGGATGTGACGGTGGCGGCTTTGGGGGACAGTCTGACACAAGGGTATGGGCTGAGCCCTAATGCGGGGTTCGTGCCGGTGCTGGAGGGGTGGCTGCGCGACAACGGGGCGGAGGTGACGGTGATCAACGCGGGCGTTTCGGGGGATACGACGCGGGGCGGGCTGTCGCGGATCGGGTGGACGCTGGGTGACGAGGTGGATGCGCTGATCGTGGCGCTGGGGGGAAACGACGTGCTTCGCGGGATCGACCCGGGCGAGGCGCGGGCCAACCTGAGCGGGATTCTAGAGGCGGCGGCAGAGCGACAAGTACCTGTTTTACTTGTTGGAATCGCGGTTCCCGGGAATTATGGGCCAGAGTACAAGGCCGCGTTCGAGGCGATCTATCCGGATCTGGCGGCGGAATACGGGGCGCTTCACCACGCCGATTTCCTGGCCCCGATCACCGGAGCCGGGGACCGCGCGGCGGCGGTGGCCGAGCTGATGCAGGGGGATGCGATTCACCCGAATGCAAAGGGGGTTCGGCTGATCGTGGAGGCGATGGGGCCCCGCGTGCTGGAGCTTCTGGAGCGGGTGCGACCCCCGGGTTAACGGCCGAAATCGGGGGGCACAGGGCGTACACAGCGCGTACACAGCGCGTACACAGGCGCGTATGACATTTCGGTGGTAACGGAGCGTACGGTGCCGGGAGATGATAGCGAAACGCTATCATCCGGCGAGATAGTAGCGAGTCGCTATCAGTTTCGGCCGGGAGCCGGGACGGCGCATGCCCGTGGGCGGGCGCTGCTGACGACTGAACGGAGCGCTTTATCCCGCAACCCCGCCCACCCCCAAGCGGTGAGGTGCCCGCGCAGGAAGCGCCTGCCCGTGGGAGCTGACGCCCTTGTTCCGGGACAATCCCCCGCCGGTCCCTCGCGATTAGCCGGGCCGGCGTCCGACCGCCGGGGGGACGCAGCAACCTCCCCACGGCGCGCTTTATCTCTCAAAACCGACTGATACCAAGCAGCGCGCCACCGTCGCAATAGCGTCCGCCCGGTGGGGCGGTCGGACGCTGGCCCGGCGGCCCTGCGGGCCTTGATTCCGGGCCGGGTGGCGCCCCGGCGACCCCGGGCGCAAAGCCGGGACAGGGCATGCCCGTGGGCAGGCGCTGCCGACGCCTGTGCGACACGCTTTATCTCTCAAGCCCGCACGACCCAGAGCGGTGAGGCTCCCGCGCAATAGCGCCTGCCCGTGGGGACGGGCATGCGCTGGCCCGGCGGGGCTGCGCCCCTTGTTCCGGGCCGGGTGGCGCCCCCGGCGACCCCGCGCGCTTGGCCGGGCCGGGTCTACGGCTTCGGGCGGTCGTCGAAATCCGTGGTCAGGATGCGTTGGCTGTCGCCCTCGGGGTCTTCGAACTGCTTCGAGCGGAGCGCCCAGAAGAAGGCCAGAAGGCCCAGCGCACCGAGGCCGAGGGAGACCGGGATCAGGTAGACAAGAACAGTCATCGTTTCACCCGCATGGCATTGAGGGAAACAGACAGCGACGACGCCGACATTGCAAGGGCGGCGGCCAGGGGCGTGGCGAGGCCCACGAGCGCGATCGGCACGGCGATCACGTTATAGACGGTCGAGATCGCGAAATTCTCGCGAATGCGGCGCCGGGCGCTGATCGCCACGTCGAGGATGCGGGGCAGATCGGCGAGGCTTTCGCCCGTCAGCACGATGTCGGAGGCCGCGCGCGCCGCTTCGAGGGCCGAGGCGGGCGAGGCGGAGACATGGGCGGCGGCGAGCGCCGCGGTGTCGTTGAGCCCGTCGCCCACCATCAGGACGGTGCGGCCCTCGCCTGCGAGACCCGCGAGGAAGGCTGCCTTGTCCTCGGGCGACATGCCGGCGTGGTGTTCGGGGAGGCCGAGCCGCGCGGCGAAACCCGCGACCGGCGTTTCGGCATCCCCCGAGAGGAGGATCACGCGAAGGCCGCGGGACAGCAGCCCCTCCACCGCCTCGACGGCGCCGGGGCGGGGGGCGTCGCGGAAGGCGAAGGCAACGGGCATCCCGTCGCCGACCTTCAGGTAGGTGCCGGTTTCGGCAAGGGGCGTCGCCCCCACCCAGGCCGCGCGCCCGAGGCGGAGGGGCGTGTCGCCGATCCGGCCTTCGATGCCCTGGCCCGGGATTTCGCGCAGCTCGGTCACGCGGGCCGCGCGGATGCCCTGTGCGGCGATCCCGGCCGTCAGCGCCCGCGCGAGCGGATGATCGGAGCCCGCGGCGAGGGCGAGGGCGAGGCCCAGCGTCTCGCCGTCATGGGCGTCGAGCCCGGTCGCGGCGGGCGTGCCGAGGGTGAGCGTGCCGGTCTTGTCGAACACGACGGTATCGACCTCGGCCAGCCGTTCGAGCGCGGTGCCCGATTTGATCAGCGTGCCGCGTTTGAAGAGCCGGCCCGAGGCCACCGCCGTCACCGCGGGCACCGCAAGCCCCATCGCACAGGGGCAGGTGATGATGAGGGTCGCGACCGCGATGTTGAGGGCAAGGCGCGTGTCGCCGCCCGAGATCCACATCCAGACGAGGAAGGCGCCGAGCGCCATCAGGTGCACCACCGGCGCATAGGCGCGGGCCGCCCGGTCGGCGAGGCCGGTGTAATTGGCGCGCCCCGCTTCCGCCGCCGCCACGAGATCGGCGATGCGGGCAAGCGCGGTGTCGTGGCCCGCCGCCATGACGGTCAGTTCGATCGGGCCGGTGAGGTTCACCTCGCCCGCATGCACCGCGTCGCCCGGGGCCGCACGGGCAGGCAGGGTTTCCCCGGTCATCACCGAGCGGTCGATCTCGGTTTCGCCCTTCGCGAGGGTGCCATCGGCCGGGATGCGCCCGCCGGGGCGGACGCGGACGGTATCGCCGATGGCCAGCGCGGCGGCGCGCACCGTTTCCTCCGCCCCGTTCCGGAGCCGGATCGCGGTGGGCACGTCGAGTGCCGCAAGCTCGCTGGCCGCCGAGCGCGCCGAGGCGCGGGTGCGGTGATCGAGGTAGCGCCCGAGAAGAAGGAAGAAGACGAGGGAAAGGGCCGCGTCGAAATAGGCGTGGTGCCCCGAGAGCGCGGTTTCCCAGAGCGAGAGGCCGACCGCGAGGATGATCGCAAGCGAGATCGGCACATCCATGTTGAGCCGCCGGGCCGAAAGCGCCGACCAGGCGCTGACATAGAAGGGCCTTCCTGAGAAGATCACCGTGGGAATCGCGATGGCCCCCGAGATCCAGTGGAAGAGATCGCGGGTGGCATCCTCGGCCCCCGACCAGATCGCCACCGACAGAAGCATGACGTTCATGTTGGCGAAGAACGCCACCGCGAGGCGCATCAGGAGGTCGCGGCCCTGGGGATCGGTTTCGGATGCGGTGAGGGCCTCGGCGTCAAGCTCATGCGCCTCGAAGCCCGCAGCCTTCAGCGTGTCGATCAGCGCCTCTGCCGTGACCCCTGCCCCGGCCTCGACCTGCGCGCGTTTCAGCGTGAGGTTCACCCGTGCGCCCGAGACGCCCGGCACGGCGGCAAGGGCGTGTTCGACCGACGAGATGCAGCCCGCGCAATGGATCGTGGGCAGCGAGAGGCGCAAGGTCTGGTCGGCCGTGGCCGCGGGGCGGCGCACCGCCTCTGCCGGGGCGGCGAGGCAGCCGGGGCAGGCCGCGGCGCCCGGGGCCTCGGCCATCGTCATCCCTGGCGGGGCACGTGAACGATCACGCGCTGCCGGAAGATCGTGCCGTCGGGGGCCGTCGCCTCGAGCCGGAGGTTCCAGTTGCCCGGCCGCGCCGCGACCGGGGCGGACCAGGCCGTGCCGTCGAAGGTGAAGTCGGGCGTCACGTCGTCGGCCACATGGGTGGCGCGGCCGAAGGTGCCGGTGAGGGTTTCGGGATGCGCCGGGGCGCCGGTGGCATCGGTGAGCGACAGGACGAGGCGGCCTTCTGTCACGCGGGCCTCGGCCTCCCACCCAAGGGCAAGCTGGGCCGTGCGGTCGCGATCGAAGCTTTGGCTGGCGACGTAGGAGTTCTTCACCTCGAGCCCGGGGAAGGTTCTGACCGCGCTGACCGCCAGGGTCACGTTGACCGCGATGATGATCGAAAAGGCGCCTGCGGTGATCAGGAAGACGTCGCGGCCGGTGAGTTCTCTGCCTTTCATGAGGCGCCTCCGTTGAAGATGGTATCCTTGTGGACGCGTTCGCCGTTGACGAGATCCTCGACCCAGAAGCGGAACTCGATACGATCGGCCTGGGCCGGGTCGGAGCCCGGCGGGGCGAGGACATAGACCCGCTGCAGCAGCGTTTCGTTGGCCGGCACCTCGACGCTTTCATAGGGCGAGCCTTCGAGGCGGACATGGAGGGCCGGGTCGCCCTTCAGGGTGATGCGGAAGGTGCGGGCCTCGCCATGTTTGTTCCTGAGCCGGAGGTCGTAGGCGTTGCGGATCGAGCCGTCGGACAGGGTGACGAAGGTGGGGTTGCGGATCGGGGCCACGGTGACGTCGATCTCGGCCCGGATGAAGAGGGCGACGACGAGGCCGATGCCCACGAGCGACCAGAGCACGGTGTAGAGGATCGTGCGGGGGCGGAAGATATGCTTCCAGATCGGGCGGGGGGGCTTGCCGTCGCGTTCGCGGTATTCGTCGGTGAGCGCGAGGTAATCGATCAGGCCGCGGGGCTTGCCGATCTTGGCCATCACGTCGTCGCAGGCATCGATGCAGAGCGCGCAGGTGATGCATTCGAGCTGCTGGCCGTTGCGGATGTCGATGCCCATGGGGCAGACGTTCACGCAGGCCATGCAGTCGATGCAGTCGCCGGGGCCCTCGCGGGTGAGGGTGGGGGCCTCGGCCGCTTCGGGTTTGGCCTTGCCGGGAAAGGGGGTGGATCTGTACTTGGGCGCGCCGGGGCCGGCGGCGGCGGTGACCTGTTCGGCGGCCAGCGCCTCGGCCTGGGCCTTGCGGCGGATGTTGCCCTTGCCGCGGGGTTCGCCGCGCCATTCGCGATAGGCCACGGTGATCGTGTCTTCATCCATCATCGCGGCCTGGATGCGGGGCCAGGGGCACATGTAGATGCAGACCTGTTCGCGCGCGATGCCGCCGAAGAGGAAGGTGGT
This sequence comes from Ovoidimarina sediminis, assembly GCF_032586175.1. Taxonomy (NCBI): domain Bacteria; kingdom Pseudomonadati; phylum Pseudomonadota; class Alphaproteobacteria; order Rhodobacterales; family Roseobacteraceae; genus Ovoidimarina; species Ovoidimarina sediminis. The sequence goes on along the minus strand of NZ_JAWHTE010000026.1, from coordinate 7,119 downwards.
GCCGGTGAGGATCGCGACGGTGATATAGGCGACCGCGGGGGCGTTCAGGGTGACGAGATCGACGAGAAGCGTGGGCGCGTCGGCGAAATAGAACACCCAGGCGCCGCCCGTCGCCAGCGCGATCAGAAGCCAGGCGACCCATTTCGTGACGCGGAGGCGGATCTTGCGGGCATCCCACTTCGCGTTCCAGAGCCGGACGCGGGCGTTGCGATCGCCCTCGATCCAGCGCTCGACGAGGATGAAAAGATCGGTCCAGACGGTTTGCGGGCAGGTATAGCCGCACCAGACCCGGCCCAAGGCCGAGGTGAAGAGGAAGAGGCCCAGACCGGCCATGATCAGAAGGCCCGCGACGAAGTAGAATTCGTGGGGCCAGATCTCGATCCAGAAGAAGAAGAAGCGGCGGTTCGCGAGATCGACGAGCACGGCCTGATCGGGAAGCTCGGGCCCCCTGTCCCAGCGGATCCAGGGGGTGAGGTAGTAGATCCCGAGGGTGACGATCATGATGGCCCATTTCAGGGTCCGGAACCGGCCGGTGACACGGCGCGGGAAGACGGGCTCTCGGGCCGCGTAGAGAGACGGGGGTTCGCTGGTGCTCATCGAGACGGAATCCGGGTTACTGTTCGCGGGCCCGTTCTGGCAGAGGTTGGGGGTGCGGGGCTTTGATGTGGGTCAAATGGGGGGGGTGGGGGGGTGCAGGGGCAGACGGGCGGGAAGCGGAAGTTCGCTGCCTGCGCGAGAAAACTCGCTGCAGTTCGCCAAAGCGGACCTCTAAAGGTCCGCAGCATGCGTCGCGATGCTATTACCTAGTTACAATGGAAGAGTGGATGTACCCTCGACCGACTGGAGCTTCGTGCCTAGAGGATTCTTGCTAACCGGCAATCGGGTTCGGCGCGGCCGCACCCAACTCGTTGATGAAACGGCTCGCAATCAAAACAGCGGTTCCGTAGGCCTGTTGTGCTGGTTGAATTCCAGCCTGCATCGCGTCAGCGAACGGCATCTCTTGTGCGTAGGTCAAAACCAAGGTGCCTGGCTTGCCTTCGTCAGGTGCCGCCTTGACCCTTGTGATGCCGACGTAGAACAGTCTTCGTTGTTCCTCTAGTTGGTCCGCTGCTTGCTGGGCGGTCATGTCCTGATCGGGACGCCGGGGGAGAAGTCTCTCGACACACCCAGAAACGATAGTCACAGGGGCGCTGAGTCCTTTGCTTTTGTGCAAACTCATAATCCGAACATAGTCGACATTGTTTGGGATTTCCGGTTGCGTCACGGCTGTCAGCAATTCGGCTACAAATTCGGTTCGATTGCAATCCGGGTTGTCATCAAGCACTTGGAGTGACAGCGATCTGATTTCCCGTGTTTCCGGCTGCCCGTCAGGGAAAAGTTGGTCAACAAGTCCAGCGAGATCGGGAACAGCGTCTAGCGCATCTAGATCGGCACAAATTTCACAGAACGCCTGAACGATATTGCCGGTGTAAGGCAATGTGAGAACTCCGTCACGCAATTGTTCCAGCACCGCCCAAGGCGCGTCGCCCGAAGCCTCACAGCGATCCCGCACACGGCGATACCCTGCGGAGTTCCAAGTGTTACTGTCGACCCCAACGAGCCATCTGAGCGCCACCCGGTCGTCGCGGTTGTCGAGCAATTTCAAGAGGGCAAAAGCACGTTGGGCATTCAGGCTGCTTAACTCCGACTCCGTGTACTCGGATCGTACTGCAACTCCGGCCTCTGCAATTGCCTCGAAGATCGGCGTGCCGACCGCCTTGCTTTGGGCAAGCACGAGTATGTCGCCCGGTGGAACACCGTCTGCGACGAACTGCGACACCAGTTGGGTGACACCAGCGACTTCGCCGTTCAACGTGCCATATTGAATGATGCTGACATCGCCCACCCCGTTTGCTGGTATCAAGTTTAGGGGGCGCGGAACTGGTCGATTGACATTGTTGGCAATCAGCGAGCCGGCCATTTCAACAACCCTTGTTGGGCATCGGCGACATTCGTCTAGGCCAATATCGGCGGCGTGGGCGTTGTCAGCCATCCAGTCGCGAATCCCATCGGGATGCGCATGTTTGAAACTGTAAATCGACTGGTCGTCGTCGCCGACAATGCAGACGTCGGCTGCGTCCGACATCAGACGGACGACCCCTTGCTCGGCCTTGTTCAGGTCTTGGTACTCGTCAACAAGGATGTGGGAGAACTCGGACCTTTCTGCGGCTGCGGGATTGGCGGAAAGGAAATTGTAAAACAGCGGCACGACCTCGCCAATTAGCATCGCCTCATGGAAGCGCATCCAAGCCAGCAACTCGGCTTGGAACTCTGCGTCGTCCGCCGCCACTGCGTGCCCGGGGTCTTCATGCTGAAGTCGCGCCCATGCTGCTTCATAAGCGGCCTGGAGTTTCCGAATTGCACGTTTGCCGCGACCATCTCGCATCAGGTCCGCAATCATCGGTTCCAACTCAAATTGATTGAGAGGGCGCGCGTTCCGCCCCGTTGCCGCGAGAACTGCGTTGCGCGATAGGCGGCGGAGACAAAGACGATGGAGTGTTGTACCCTCCAATTCATCACAACCGGGAACGGCCATGCCCACCAATTCGCGATGTAGGTCTTCGGCTGCGACCCGAGTGAAGGTGACTGGCAATATTTGAGCGGGGTCGACACCTTCCTCAAGCAAACGCCCAACGCGGCGCTTCATGGCAAACGATTTGCCTGTTCCCGGTCCAGCGACCACCCGGACGCGAGTGTTTGTTTCAGATGCAATTTGGTATGCGGGGGAGCCTGGAATGAGGCCGTCGTTCCAGGCCATTTCTTTTCCTCAATACTTGAATGAACCCAATTGAATCTGACGCATGCGCGACGTTGCTACAACCCGCAACCTGTGGGTGAGTTAAGAATCAAGCCCGGTTTTCGCGTTCTATGCAAAAGCAACTCTGTTCAGAGTCAGCGTTCCCATGAATGGCGGCTTTGTGGAATGCGATTGCAGCATCGCGACCCCGTGCTGATTGTCCGGAACGGGCCGTTCATGATCCTCACCAAACGCCGAAGGTCCGCCCCCACCCCCCTCCCCCCAACCCGCTTGCGCGGGTCTTCCGTTGATCCCGATGATCCAAGCATCGACGACAACATCGCTTGCGCCATGGCGCTGCTCGGTGAAACGGATGCCGCACTCGATACGCTCGAAACCTGCCTGCCGCGGGTCGACCCCGTCACCTTCTCTGTCTGGGTTGAACAGGATAACGGCCCTCAGCGGACACCGATTTGTTGCCAAGCGAACGGCAGCTTCGAGTTGAAGACGGATTTCTAATGGATTCAAAACCGGCGCTATTACTATGGGCCTGATACTCTATTGAAGCTCGCCAAGGGCGATCCGGTCCCGCAGGTAGGGAAGCCTGCTCTGCGCTGCACTGACTCGAGCCCGATCTATGTCGGCGAACAGGATTTCCACCTCATTCCCTGCACGGGCCAGTTCGATGCCATCCGGCGCGGCGATGAAGCTTTGCCCCAAGAACTCCATGCCGTTTTCAGTGCCTGCGCTGTTGGCGTATGCAAGGAAGATGCCGTTCTCGTAGGCTCGAGCCGGGATAAGTGTTGTGGCTACCCAGGCCCACCGGGCACCAAGCGCGGTCGGGACAAGCAGAAGCTCTGCGCCTTTGCCGGCCACAGCGCGTCCAGTCTCGGGGAATTCCGCGTCGTAACAGATCAGCGTCGCGATCCGGAGCCCGTGATACTCGAACAGTTCGCAGCCCGACCCCTGTTGGAAATACTGTCGTTCGGGGCCAGGCGGGATGGCGAGCTTTCGCTGGTGTACGAGATGTCGCCCTTCCGGCGAAACACAGGTTGCGGCATTGAAGAGGTGCCCGTCGGCCTGTTCGGCGAAGCCGTAGTGGATTGCGACGCCATGCTGGCGGGCCAGCTCGGCGATCTTTCTTGAGGTCGGCCCGGCCAGGGGTTCGGCGCGATCCCTCACAGCATCACCGATGTTGTAGCCACAGACAAAGAGCTCCGGCAGAAGGACGAGATCGGCTCCGCCGCCCGCGACTTCGGGCATAACGCCGTGGAGCCATTCAAGCCTGTCTTCGGGCGTTTGAAGCGCCGCCGGCGCCTGGGCGACCGCCAGACGGAACATGGCGCAAGACTACCTGTCGGTCACGAGAACCTGCCGTGGATAATCGGTCAGGTACTCGCATCCGTCTTCGGTCACCACGATGCTGTCACCGATCCGGCCCGCTGTCCGGCCCTCCAGGGATATTCCACCGTCCACGGCAAACGTCATTCCAGGCCTGAGCACCGTATGGTCTCCCGCTTTCAGTTCCGGGGCCTCGAGGTAGGCGACACCGATCGACCGCCCCGTTCTGTAGCCCGTTTCGTAGCCACGCTCGGCATAGACCGCGTTGGCAGCCGCGGCAACATCCTCGGCCCGCACACCCGGCCTGATGGCTGCAATGGCCGCCTGTTGTGCGTCAATCGCGGCCTCCTGCACCCGGGCCATCTCGTCGGTGACGTCACCGATGTGGAACATCCGGTCGAAACCAAGCTTGTACTGCTTGAACTGCGCCATGTTGCAGAAGCAGAAGTAGACCGGATCGAAGCGCGCATAGCGTTTGACCGAGGCCCGGCGGTGCACCATTGCCGTGTCCTTGCCGCTTTGCAGGATCTGAAGGTTGTGGATCAAGGGCGAGACGAACCGCTCCCATCCCGCATCGGTCAGGAAACCGGCTGCTGCCCGTGTGCCTGCGTCGATGACCGCCAGTGCGCTTTCGTACTCGGTCGCACCTTCTTCTAGCGAGCCATGTGCGGCTTTCATCATGGCGGAGGCGACTTCACCCGCCTGGCGCATTACCGAGATCTCAAGCGGAGACTTGATCATGCGCATTTCGCCCAGGATCGGACCGATATCCCTTAGCACCGTGTCCGGAAAGCGGTCATCCAGGAAATTGCGGACGATGGCCGGCGCGTCCGACCTTTCGATCCATAGCTCACCCGGAATTTCGGGAAGCGTGCCGGAAAGTGCACGGCCCCACGTATTCTGCCCGCTGTCTTCCCAGGTGCGCACCTGGTTCACCCAGGTCATCTCGGACACCATTTCGGATTCCATCAGAGGCGTGATCACCGTCGGCAGCGCGTCGGCAGGCACGACGAGAAGCGTCGGCCTGCCGAATTCTATCCCGAGGTATCCCCAGAAGCCCGCCAGATAGGCAATCGAGCTTTCGCTGGTGAACAGGGCATGGCTGATGCCCGCCCCGGCCATTCTCTCCTGGAGTTTCTCGGTTCTTGCCCGTGCTTCATCGATAAGGCTCATGCCCATCCCTCTTCATCTGCACCGGTGGGGCGCGCGAGATTGAGCCCCGCGCACCTTTAGCCGAAGGCGTACCTCAGGCCGCCGAACACCAGCGCTCGAAGATGTGATGCCCGTCGGTCGGCCTATCACTGGCCAGTTCGTCATGGGCGACGCTGTCGTTGCGGGCGAGGATGTTATCGGGGAAAGCCCAGATCAGCTGGCCTGCCTCATCGCGAACGATCGCCTGCATCTCGTGCAGCATTTCAGTGCGGAGGCCCGTGTCGAGTTCCCCGTTGGAGGCCTCCAGCAGTTCCATGAAGCGTTCGCTGACGAAGTGGCTTTCGTTCCAGGCGGCACCCGGCACGTACCCGGTCGAGAACATCTCGCTCGCGGTGGTGAAGCCGCCCCAATAGTTCGCGAACATGGGCTTCTTCATGTAAACGTCGCTCCAGTACCCGTCAGCGGGTTCGCGGACGATGTTCACCTTGATCCCGGCAGGCTCCGCCGTTCCCAGAACCAGCGTCGCCGCGTCCACGGCACCGCTATAGGCCGCGTTCGATGCCGACAGGTTGATTTCCAGCGCATCGAGGCCGGCCTCGCGCAGGTGGAGTCGCATAAATCAGTGGAACGGAGACTTCGGGCCAGCTCCAAATCATGGTCGCGATACCAAGGTTTTCGGCATAATCGAACAGAGCGCTACCAACCGAAAGGGCAATGCCATATCGGACAAGTTTTCTGTTTGGCATGCGTTGCCCAAACCAGCAAATCGTGGCGATCAAAGTCAACGTGAGCATGGCTGGGTAAAGTGTATCTAAAGCGATCTGGTGAGTGAGATAATACGCGCGCCCTTCCACTCCTAACGCTTCAAGAAGCATCGCCGCCTCTATGGAGCCATAGCCAAAAGGACGCATGTCGAAGGGGACATGCCCTGAGACCTCTTCGATGTGGGCGAGCGTGACATTTATCATCATCAAATAGATTGATGCACCGATCAGTCCTGAGCCAACCGCAATAATTCCAATATGCTTTGACAGAATTCGGTTCGTCATTTTGTAAACCCCTTGATCTGTGCCACACATGCCCTCAGGCGAAGTCACCCGCATTATCATTTGATAAGGCACGCGAAGATGGATTTACGGACGTTTCTGATGCAGTCACCTGACTTGTCAGATTTGGCTTGCGCGGACGATTTTGCATCTGATTGGAAACGCAAGCGCTTGAACAAGGGGGCGCACCTTACTCGGCAGGAACAACCCGAAACAGACGAATTCGTTCTTTTGGAAGGGTGCTTGGTGAGCAGTATTTGTGACCAAGACGGCAAAGAAGTTAGCGTCGGGTTTTATGTGGGTCCCTGCGTTATCACGCCAAATATTGCTCGAACCCGCAATGGTGTGTCGCTCGTGTCCATTGCGGCAACGACCGATGCCCTGCTTGCAAGGGTCGACAGTGATCTGCTTTCAAATCGCATGATTTCATCTGAACCCATTCGAAATTGGGCCAATGGAGTTCTGCGGGACGCGCTAAGCCGGAAGGTAGATCGAGAGTGGTGCCTCGCCGCTCTTAAAGGGGCTGAGCGGCTCACTTGGTTTCGTAAAGAGTTCCCCGGCTATGAAGACATCTTTCCCCATACATTGATTGCATCCTTTCTGGGGATCACACCTGTCACAATGAGTCGCTTACGCAGCGGCGACAAACACTGACAGGAAGCGGCCATTATGCATGTTGCAGCATAGGTCTTTTTGGGCTGATTGTGTTGAAAAACTCGGCTTGAGCGAGGCTTTAGCTCCTGATTCACTTCTCCCGAGGCAAGGGAGGTCTGGCGATGATGGGGCCGCGGCAGGTGGCGCAAG